>JBFGEG010000058.1:0-22776 GCA_041580235.1 Phycisphaerales bacterium | reverse complement strand
GAGACACGTCGAATCGTCTCGCTGAGCCCCGCCGTCTCGCGAACACTCGTCGATTACGGCCTCGAGGACCGCATCGTGGGTCGCACGGCGTGGTGCGCCTCGCTCGACCCGGCGATTCCCGTGGTGGGCGACCTCTACGAGTTGGATTATGAGCGTCTCATCCGTCTCGATCCGACCCATGTCCTGATCCAGCCCCCTTCGACGCGGGGGGTGGATCCGCAGCTGCAGCGGCTGGCCCGAGAGCACGGCTGGACCCTCAATGCCTGGACCATCAGCTCGCTGGAAGACGTCCAGCAGATGATCCGGGATCTGCCAGGCACGCTCTACGACGAGGGCGATCCCCGGTGGTCCGAGGCGCACCAGCAGACGTCGGGGCTCATCATGCGGCTGGCCATGGCCCTGTCGCCGGGAGGCGAGACCCTCTGGCAGGGCCGCACGCTGCTGGTGGCGGACACCGACCCGGTGTGGGTCTTCGGCCGCGACACCTATCTCGACGACATGCTGGCCGCCCTGGGTGGCACCAATGCCTGCGACGCGCGGGGCTGGGCCGAGCTGTCACTGGAGGACGTCCTGCGGCTGGATCCGCAGGCCATCATCATCGTGCGCGACCGCGAGCCGCGTGACCTCGACGTGACCGAGGCCGCCGGGGTTCTGGCCACGCTCGACACCACGGCCCGCGATACGGGCCGCATCGCGGTGCTCTGGCACGCCGATGCCAAGCTGCCGTCGAGCGGCCTGATCGGAGTGGCCGAGACGCTGCGCCGCGTTCTCGTCGAGCTGGCCGGCGCGGGGACATGAGCGGCGGCCGGCGTCATCTCCTGGGCCTCGGGGTGCTCGCGGCGCTGGCCGGCCTCGCGGCGGCGCTCCGCATCCTGCTGGACCGCAGCCCGGAGGGGACGCTTTCCCTGGCGCTGCCGCAGCCCGCCTGGGCCTGGGTGCGGTGGACGGCGCTGGCCGTCGGCGCGACCGTGGGGTCGGGGCTGGCGACCTCGGGCGTCCTGCTGCAGGCGCTGCTGCGCAACCCGCTGGCGTCGCCGTTCATTCTGGGCATCTCGGCGGGAGCGGGCCTCGGCGTCATGTCGGCCATGTATGTCGGCCACGTGGCGGGGGTGACCACCGGCTCCAACCTGGGGCCCGCGCTGATCGGCGCACTGGCGGTGCTGGCCGTGGTGTACACGCTCTCGCAACGCGGCGGCTGGCTCGACCCGGTGTCCCTGGTGCTGGTGGGGGTGATCGTCTCGGCGATCTGCGGGGCGATGATCATGTTCCTGCAGCACCTGGTTCCCAGCGGGCTGCACGGCGAGATCACGCGCTGGATGATGGGGCGGATCCCCGAAAGCACACCCGCCGCGACGCTGATCATGGCGGGCGGCCTCTCGCTGGCGGGGGTGATCGTGGCCATGATCATGGGCCGCGCGATGGACGCGGCCACCCTCGGCGACGACGAGGCTCGCAGCGTGGGGCTCGCCCTGGGCCGGCTGCGGGTCTGGATGTTCGTTCTCGCCGGCGCCCTGACGGCCGCCGCCGTGGCGTTGTGCGGTCCCATCGCCTTCGTCGGTCTCATCGCACCGCACGCAGCCCGGCTGGTGCTGGGGCCGCATCACACGCTGCTGGTGCCGGCGGCGGCCCTGGTGGGCATCGTGCTGGTGGTCGGCTCGGACGTGACCCGCCAGGCCATCGACCTCGGCGGCGGCCGAATGCCCATCGGTGTGTTCACCGCGCTCATCGGCGGCCCCGCGTTCATCTGGCTGCTTCGCTCGGGAAAGGGGCAGGCATGAGCCTTGCCGTGCGTGACGTCAGCCACTGGTACCGCCGCGTGCACGCGTTGGACGGAATCCGAGCCGACGCGGCGCCGGGACGCGTCACCGCGGTGATCGGCCCCAACGCCGCGGGCAAGTCAACGCTGCTGCGCTGCCTCATCGGCGCCCTGCGTCCCGTGCACGGCGAGGTGCTCATCGACGGCGAGCCGGCACACCGCATCACGACACGCCGGCTCGCCCAACGCGTCGCCTACGTTCCGCAGCGGCCCCAGGTGGCGGCCGCGTTCACGGTGCGGGCGGTGGTGGAGCTGGGGCGGTACGCGCTGCCCGCCAGCCGGGCCCGAGTCGACGCGGCGCTGGCGCAGCTCGAGCTGACGGCCATCGCCGACCGACCGTTCCCCGCCCTGTCGGTCGGGCAGCAGCAGCGGGCCACGCTGGCCCGCGCGGTGGCGCAGCTGTCCGAGGACGGGCATCTCGTCCTCGACGAGCCGACGTCCGCCATGGACCTGCGTCACGAGCGCGAGTGCATGGGTCTGCTGCGGCGGCTCGCCGGGGCCGGGGCCACCGTGGTGATCGCCATGCACGACCTGATGCTCGCCGCGGACATGGCCGACGACTGCTGGCTCCTGGACGGCGGGCGTCTCGCGGCGGCGGGGCCCGCCCGCGAGGTCATGGATCTCCAGAGGCTGCGTGCGGTCTTCGGGGTCGAGTTCGAGTGGGTGGACCGGCCGGGCCGATCGCCCCTGCTGGTGGCGGCGACCAACGGCACCGCCCCGCAGGCACTAGAATGACAAGCTCATGGGCCGCTACTGGTGGATCATCTTCGTCCTTCTCGCCGTGTGGCAGGTGATCGGCTCGATCATCGAGAAAGCCACCAAGAAGCAGCAGGAGCAGCGGCTTCGTGAGCTGGCCGCCCAGAGACAGCGGCAGGGGGCCGCTCGCGGCGGCCGTGAGCCGACGCTGGTCAGCGCCCGCCCGACCACCCCCAAGGACGCGGCCCGGACCACGCTGGAGCGGGCCGAGGCGCTGGCCGCCCGCCGGCGAGCCCAGCTTGACGAGCTTCGGCGGCGGCGGTCGACCCGTGCGGGCCCGGCCGAGCTCCGCACCAGCCCGGCGACCGCCCCCGGCCGTCCCAGCCCGGCCGGGCCCACGCCCAGGAGGCCGTCCGCCCCGCAACCCCCAGCGCCCTTCGCACCGCCCACTCAAAGGCCCCGCGTCACGCCGCAGCCCGTACCCGTCGGCCGACCACGGCCCGTAGCGGTCGCCCCGGCTCCGCGTGGCGTGCCCGACGCGGAGCCGGCCGTGGTGGAGGAGGCCCCGGCCGCCCGCCGGGCGGTTCGTGGCGAGCCCCGGACGCCGGCGACCCGACCCGCCGCCAGGCCGACCCGACGGCCCATCGTGATCGGTGGCGACGAGCCGCTGGGCCCGCATCTTTTGCGCAAGATGGTGCTCTACAAGGAGATCCTCGATCTGCCGGTCTCCCTGCGTGAGCAGCAGGCGTGGGAGCGCGTCTGACGCACGTGCGTCACCGACGTCTTGGCCTCCGAATTTCGCCGACGAATCCCTCCGGGATCGCGGCAGATGGCGGCACGATCACGACATTGCTATACTCGCGGCCCCGATGAGCGGTGATCGGTCACTCACACCGGAGCTCTCAAAGGCGTGCGCCCGCCGCCGGCACCTTCTGCGCGAGGCCATGGCGGGGGCCGGGGTGGACGCCCTGCTCGTGGGCCACGCCCGCGACATCATGTATCTGACCGGTTTCATCGGTGATGACAGCCTGCTGCTTGTCCCGGCGACCGACGACACCGCCGCGATCATCACCGACAGCCGCCACGACGAGCTGCTGGAGCCCTGGCGGGCGGCCGGGGCGGCCGACGTGGTCATCGGAACCCGCCACCAGCTGCCGCGGTCCGCGGCCGATCTGTGCCGCCGCCACGCCGTCAAGCGGCTCGGCATCCAGGCCGAGCACGTGACCATCGCCCAGCGGCGAGGGCTGGACGCCGCCCTGGGCGGGCTCGATCTCGTCGAGACCGACGGGCTGGTCTCCACTCTTCGCATGTGCAAGGACGACCTGGAAATCGCCGCCATCGAGCGGGCCATCGGCATTCACGAGGACGCCATGCGCGCGGCCCTGGGGCGTCTGTCACCGGGCATGAGCGAGCTGGAGCTGTGCGCTGCCATCGAGTACGAGATGAAGGTGCGGGGGGCGTCGGGGGCGAGCTTCTCCACGTGCGTCGCCGCGGGGCCGCACAGCTCGGTGATCCACTACCTCACCGGCGACGCTCCCATCGAGGAGGGCGTCTTGCTGATCGACTGGGGAGCCGTCATCGACGGGTACTGCTCGGACATGACACGGACCTTCGGCGTCGGCACCATGCCGGAGAAGATCGCCGAGCTGTACGCGATCGTGCTCGAGGCCCAGATGGCGGCGATCGACGCGTGCGGGCCGGGCCGGAACTGCGCGGAGATCGATTCCACGGCCCGCCGGATCATCGAGAAGGCCGGCTACGGCGAGCACTTCGGTCACGGGCTGGGACACGGTCTCGGCCTGGACATACACGAAGCGCCGTTCTTCAACCAGCAGGCCACGTCCGTCACCTTGAAGCCCGGCATGGTCATGACGGTCGAGCCGGGCATTTATCTTCCGGGGATCGGCGGCGTGCGCATCGAGGATGACGTTCTGATCACCGACGGCGGCCACCGCGTGCTGACGAGCTTCCCGAAGAGCCCGTCGGACGCCGTGCTCGAGCCGCTGGGGGTGGGCGGGTAAGGAACGATCGAATGATCGACATTCGCAAGCTCAAGGAGCTGGTGCGGCTCATGGTCGCCAACGATCTCAGCGAGCTCGATCTGCGTGACAGCGAAGAGCAGGTGACCCTGCGCCGCCAGGGTGCCGATCACGTCCCGCAGGTGTTCTCCGCCCCGGTGGCCGCCCCGGTGGCCGCCCCGGTGGCGGCCGCGCCCGCACCGGCCGCCGCCCCGGCCACACCCGCCGACACCGCGGCGGAGCAGGGGCTGCTGACGATCGAGTCGCCGATGGTCGGCACCTTCTACGCCGCCCCGAATCCCGACTCCGGCCCCTTCGTCTCGGTGGGAGACACGGTCGGACCGGATGCCGTCGTGTGCCTCATCGAGGCCATGAAGATCTTCAACGAGATCAAGGCCGAGTGCTCCGGCACGATCGAGAAAGTGCTCGTGAACAACTCCGACTCCATCGAGTTCGGGCAGCCCCTCTTCCTCGTGCGGCCGTCGTAGATGTTCAGCCGGATCCTGATAGCCAACCGGGGCGAGATCGCGTTGCGCATCATCCGCGCCGCCCGCGAGCTGGGCGTCGAGACCGTCTGCGTCTACTCGGAGTCCGACGCCGACGGTCCCTGGCTCGCGTACGCCGACCGCACGATCTGCATCGGACCCGGCCCCGCCGCCGAGAGCTACCTGCGGATCGATCGCATCATCTCAGCGGCCGAGATCGCCAACGTGGACGCCATTCACCCCGGCTACGGCTTCCTGGCGGAGAACGCGCACTTCGCCGAGGTGTGCCGGGACTGCCACATCGAGTTCATCGGCCCCAGCCCGGAGGCGATGGCGCTGCTGGGCGACAAGCTCTCCTGCCGAAAGGTGGCCCGCGAGACCAAGACCCCGATCTTCCCCGGCAGCAAGGACGCCATCGAGGAGGAGGACGACGCGGTCAAGCTGGCGGCCGAGATCGGCTACCCGGTGATCGTCAAGGCCGCGGCCGGCGGAGGCGGTCGCGGCATGCGGGTCGCCCACAACGAGGTCGCCTTGCGATCAGCCATCGGCGCCGCGAGCCAGGAGGCGCAGGCCGCCTTCGGCAACGGCGCCGTCTACGTGGAGAAGTTCCTCGAGAACGCGCGGCACGTGGAGATCCAGGTCCTCGGCGACAAGCACGGCGGGGCCGTGCACCTGTTCGACCGCGACTGCACGACGCAGCGTCGCCACCAGAAGCTCATCGAGGAGGCGACGGCGCCCGGCGTGGACACCAAGAAACGCGACGCCGTGGCCCGCTCCGCCGCGGAGATGCTCCGCAAGGCCGGCTACTCGGGGGCGGCCACCGTCGAGTTCCTCATGGACGCCCAGCAGAACTTCTTCATGCTCGAGGTGAACACACGCATCCAGGTCGAGCACCCCGTGACGGAGATGATCACCGGCATCGACCTCCTCAAGGCGATGATCCGTGTCGCCGCCGACGAGCCGCTGCCGTGGAAGCAGCGGGAGATCACGGCCACCGGCCACGCCATCGAGTGCCGCATCAACGCCGAGGACCCCGACCGCGGGTTCATCCCCCAGCCCGGCCTCGTCACGGACTTCGCGGCGCCGGGCGGTCCCGGCGTGCGTCTCGACACGCATGTCCGCGCCGGCTACCGCATTCCGCCGGACTACGATTCCATGATCGCCAAGCTCATCGTGCACGGCCGCGACCGCGCCGAGGCGATCGCGAAGATGCGCGGCGCCCTGGACGAGTTCAACATCGGCCCCATCAAGACGACGATTCCCCTGCACCGGCGTCTCATGGACCAGCGCGAGTTCACCGATGCCACCTACGACATCCACTACCTCGAGCGCATACTCAAGGTCGAGGGCGCCGGCGAAGCCGTCAAGGCCTGACCGAATGGCCTGCCGGACCATGATGCCGGGACGCCGGCTCGTGTGCGTGGTTGCGGTCGGCGTTTTCTCGTCCGCAAACGGGGACCTCATCTACGTCGATGACGACGTCTGTCCCGCTCCTCCGAGTTCCGACTGCTGCATCGCCAACGGCACCACGGGCTGTGAGGACGCCGACTGCCAGATCATCGTGTGCTCGACGCAACCCCTCTGCTGCGACAACGAGTGGGACTTCGAGTGCGCCGATCTTGCCACAATTCTCTGCGGCGACCTCTGCACGCCGAACCTCGGGGGCGGCAGCGGGACGGAGGACGATCCATACTGCTCGATCCAGAACGCCATCAACAACGCCGTGGACACCGACGAGATCATCGTCGCCCCGGGCACGTACTTCGAGACCATCGACCTTGACGGCAAGGCCGTCTGGCTGCACAGCTCCGATGGGCCGGAGATGACGGTCATCGACGGCACGGGCCATGACCACGTCGTGCAGTGCGTCCACGGCGAAGGGCCCGACACGGTGATCGAGGGCATGACCATCACCGGCGGCAACGCCGACGGTCTCTTTCCGGACAGCTTCGGCGGGGGAATGCTCAACGACAACAGCTGCCCGACGGTGACCAACTGCATCTTCACCGGGAACTCGGCATCCTTTGGCGGCGGCGGGATGTACAACTTCTCATCCAGCAGCCCGTTGGTGGACTACTGCACCTTCGACGGGAACACGGCGATCAGCGACGGCGGCGGGATGGCCAACTTTGCGAGCAGCCCGACCGTGACCCATTGCACCTTCGTCGGCAACGCGGCCGGTGATGCAGGCGGCGCAATGCACAACTCCCAAAGCAGCCCGCCGGTGAGCAACTGCACGTTCAGCGGCAACTCGGCCGGCTTTGCCGGCGGCGGGATCGCGAACGTCTCCAGCAGCCCGGCTGTCACCGACTGCGTCCTTGCCGGCAACTCGGCCGGTGACCGGGGCGGCGCAATGAACAACGTGTCGGGCAGCAGCCCGACCGTGGTCAACTGCACGTTTGACGCCAACTCAGCCACCTCCGGCGGCGCGCTGCGGAACAGCGACAGCAGCCCGGCCGTCACCAACTGTACGTTCAGCGGGAACATCGCCGAGCTGCACGGCGGCGGGATGCACAACGTGCTGGACAGCAGCCCGGCGATCACCAACTGCGTTCTGTGGGGCGATAGCCCCAACGAGCTCGATGGGTTTCTCGACACGACCACGGTCACCTACAGCAACGTTCAAAACGGCCGGCCCGGCATCGGCAACCTCGAGGCCGAACCGATGTTCATCGATCCCGGCAACGGCGACCTGCGGCTTCAACCCGGCTCACCCTGTATCGATGCCGGGAACAACTGGGCCGTGGCGGGGCTCGTCGAGACCGACCTCGACGGCAACCCCCGCTTCGCCGGCGACGGCAACGACTTCGACCCCGGCTGCGGCGAGCCCGTGGTCGTGGACATGGGGGCCTACGAGTTCCCCGGCACACCGTTTGACGTCGTCTTCGGCGACCTCAACGGCAACGGCACGGTCGGCGTGTTTGATCTGGCGATCCTCAACGAGTGCCGGGGCTCCGCCGACCCGGACTGCTGCATCGCCGATCTGAACATCGACGGCAACGTGGGGATGATCGACCTGATGCTGATGGGCGGGGCCATGGTCGAGTTCGTGCCGGTGACGGCGGTGCCGTAGTGCGCCGGACGGTCACTCGGACCCCTGCAGGGCGCGGGAGCGGGCCAGGTGCTTCTCGGCGAGCTCGTCGTTGCCGAGCTGGCGGTAGACCTTGCCGAGCTGGAACTGGACCCAGGCGTCATCCGGGAGCATCTCCTCGGCGAGCTTGAGGTCCGTGAGGGCCTGGTCCCAGAGGTTGTTGGCCATCATGAACCGCGCGCGGCTCATGACGGCCGTCGAGCTCGTGCCGACGTTGCCGACGTGCGCGCCGCGAATGCTGTCGCGGTAGTTGAACCGGCTGGACAGAGTCCGCGACCGGTCCGCCGCCGCTCGGGCCTCGTGGGGGCGTCCGAGCTGGGCATAGGCCTGGGCCAGCGCCGCGTAGGTGCTGCGGTCCCCGTCGCGGAGCCGGACCGCCCGCTCGAGCTGGTCCAACGCGCCCGCCGGGTCCCCGCGGGCGAGCAGCACCTGTCCGAGACCGCGGCGGGCGATCGGGTAGTCGGGGGCCAGCTCGAGGGCCCGCTCGTAGACGGCCTGCGCTTGCTCCCATTGGCCGGCGCGAGCCAGGATGTCGGCCATCCGCGCCGCCACGGGCGGGTATTGCGGCTCCAGCTCGGCGGCGGCCTGGAGAAGCTCGACCGACTCCTCGGCCGGCGCGCCGATCGTGTCCCGCACGATGGCCAGGAAGTACACCCAGCGAAAGTCCGCCGGGTCGAGCGTGTGCGCGTGGCGGTAGCAGATCGCGGCCGGATGGTCGAGGTCGTGGGCGTCAAGGACCGTGCCCAGCCGTCCCCACGCTGCGGCCGAGCCCGGATCACGCAGGACCTCTGCCCGCGACTCGCGGATCAGCCGCGTCACCGGCTCCTGCATCTCGGCCGTGTCCGGGTCGGGCACGGTCCACGGCTCATGGCGGTCACCGACACGCAGAAAGAACGCCGTCCCCCCGACGATCAGGGCGAGCGGCACGCACCAGAGAACGATCCTCCCGGCTCTGCTCACGGCAGCATCTGCCCCTGGCCACGCCGGACCTCCACCACGCAGTCGACGCACTCGACGGCGAACCGCTCCCGCGCCCCGCCCGGCCAGCGGACGGTCAGCGACTCGACGCGGTCAGCCTCGCCCAGCCCGAAGTGGGCCCGCGGATCGTGGCTGGACAGATAGCCGGCACTGCGGCGGATCGAACGGGTCAGCGTGCGGCCCCCCGACTCGACGGTGATCCGGGCACCGAGGGCATCGCGGTTCCACTTCGGCTCGACCGCCCGCACCATGAGCCAGCGGCCCGCCCGCGGCGCGTCGTTGATGTACAGCCGCGCCGGGCTCTCGACGTTGCCCAGCACCAGGTCGAGGTCGCCGTCGCCGTCGAGATCGCCCATGGCCAGGCCGCGCGAGATCTCGGTCGTCTGGCAGAACGACGGGGCCACGTCGGTCGCGGTGCGGAACCGGCCCGATCCGTCGTTGAGATACATCAGGTTGGGCTCGGCCAGCAGGTCCCAGGGCGGGCCGACGCCGGCGCCGGGAAGCAGCGGACCGCGTCGCACGCGACCGTTGACCACGGCGAGGTCGAGATCGCCGTCGAGCTCGATGTCGAAGACGCACGTGCCGAAGCCCGTGAGCGGCTGGCTGGAGGGGCCGAGGCCGCTGAGACCCGTCGTGTCCACGTAGCCGTCGCCCGTGTCGCGTCGCCGGTAGAGCGTGTTGGTTTCCCCGACCAGGTGGGTCACGAACAGGTCGAAGACGCCGCGGTTGCCCAGATCATCGGCCACGACCCCCATCCCCGCCTCGGGTTGCCCGTGCAGGTTGTAGGCCACGCCCAGCTGCACGGCCCGGTCCTCGAAGGTCCCGTCAGCGCGGTTGATCCACAGGTGGTTGGGGTCGGCGTCGTTGGCGACGTAGACGTCGATCCAGCCGTCGTCGTTGAAGTCCTCGCAGACGACGCCGAGCCCGGCCCCGGCGGTCGACGCGATGCCGCTGTCGCGGCTCGCGTTGACGAACCGCGGCTGCCCGGTGGCCCCGGCGTTGTACAGCAGCACGTCGTGGGCGGCCGTGAACGCCTTGGGGCCGCAGTAGATGGGCTGGCCCGCGTGGTTGCGGCACTGCTGGGCCGGGTCGAAGACCACGTACTGGGTCACGTACAGGTCGAGAAAGCCGTCCAGGTCGTAGTCGAAGAACGCCGCCGAGCACGACCAGCCCGGCACATGGATGCGGGCGGCGAGCGTGACGTCCTCGAAGGTGCCGTCACCGCGATTGAGATACAGCCGGTCGGGACCGAAGTTGGTCACGTAGACATCGGGGTCCCCGTCGTTGTCGATGTCGCCGACGGCCACCCCCATCCCGAAGCCCGTGTCGCCGAGGCCCGAGGCCGCCGTCACGTCGGCGAACCGACCGCCCTCGTCCTGCCGGTAGAGACGGTTCGTGACGTCCCCGCCCGGCTCGGCGCCGGGAAGGTTGTGGTTGCCGTTGACCAGGTAGACGTCCAGGTCGCCGTCGCCGTCGTAGTCGAGCAGCCCCACGCCTGCCCCCATGATCTCCGGCAGGTACCGCAGGCCGGTGGCCCCGGCGTCGTAGACGAAGTCGAGCCCCGACTCGACCGTCCGGTCGACGAGCCATTCGCGACCGGAGACGCCGCCATGCCGGGTGGGGTCAACGGCATCCGCGGCGTCGCCGCACCCGCCCCCGATCGCCTGGAGGCCCGCCAACGCCGCGACGATCAGGGGTCTGGCGCTCATCGTCGGACGGCATTGTATTGCCGGCGCCGACCGCCCGGAGCGCCTTTAATGCCGGCGTCCATGAAGCGGTGGAAGACCATCTGGATCGCGTTGATCGTCGGCGGCTGGCCGGTGCCGGCGGGGATCGGCCGCGCCGAGGGGCCGACGCCGGATACGCCGCCGGTGGTGGCGCCGGGCACTCGCGAGATGGCCGATCGTCTGGCGGAGCTCAGCCGCACCGCCGATGCGTGGAACAACGGCTTTCTCAACGACCGGCGGGTCAAGTTGTTCCGCCAGTCGCTGGCCCTGGCCGAAGACGGCGCCACCATCTACCGGCGCCGGCTCAACCTGGCGCTGGAGCTTCTGCTCTCGGGCGCCACCGAGGAGGCCATCGCGGAGCTGCAGCGCACCGAGCGGCTCGCCGAGGAGCGCGGCTGGAATCTGGACCCGGCCGACTTCGCGCGGTGGCGAGAGCAGCTGGCGGTGAGCCTGCTTCGCCTCGGCGAGGAGGAGAACTGCTGCGCCCGGCACAACATCGACTCCTGTTTCGTGCCGATCAGGGGCTCGGGCATCCACACGCTGGAGCGCGGCTCCCGCGGCGCGATCACCTGGTTCAGCCGGATCCTTGAATCCGAGCCCGACGACCTGGCCGCGCGGTGGCTGCTCAACATCGCCCATATGACCCTGGGTGAGTACCCCGACGCCGTGCCCGCGGCGTGGCTGATCCCGGAGTCGGTCTTCGCCTCCGACGGCGAGCTGCCGCGGTTCTACGACGTGGCGCGGCCCGCCGGCCTCGACGTGATCGGCCTCGCCGGCGGCTCGATCATGGAGGACTTCGACGGCGACGGGCTGCTGGACATCATGTGCTCGTCGTGGGGGCTCGACGACCAGCTCCGCTACTTCGGCAACAACGGTGACGGCACCTTCACCGATCGGACGGCCGAGGCGGGGCTCACCGGCATCGTCGGCGGGCTCAACATGAACCACGCCGACTATGACAACGACGGGTACCCCGACGTGCTCGTGCTGCGTGGGGCGTGGTGGTTCGAGCAGGGCCGTCACCCCAACTCCCTGCTGCGGAACAAGGGCGACGGCACGTTCGAGGACGTCACCGAGGCCGCGGGACTTCTGTCCTTTCACCCGACGCAGACCGCGGCCTGGGGGGACTTCGACAACGACGGATGGCTCGACCTGTTCATCGGCAACGAGACGAGCCGGCGCGGCTGGCACTACTGCGAGCTGTACCGCAACAACGCCGACGGGACCTTCACCGAGTGCGCCTCGGAGGTCGGCGTGAACCACGCGGGCTACGTCAAGGGCGTGGCCTTCGGCGACTACAACAATGACGGGCAGCTCGACCTGTATCTCTCGGTGCACGCCGCCCGTAATGTGCTCTTTCGCAACGACGGGCCGCAGCCGGTCGACGCCGACGACGAGACCCCGGCGTGGCGGTTCACCGACGTCACGGACGAAGCGGGCGTGGCCGAGCCGCGGGGCAGCTTCCCCACGTGGTTTTTCGACTACGACAACGACGGCTGGCTCGATCTGCTCGTCTTCGGCTACCGCTGGTCGTCGGTGGGGGACGTCGCCGCCGACTACCTGGGGCTGGGGCATGAGGGGGAGACGCCGCGTCTGTATCACAACAACGGCGACGGGACCTTCACCAACGTCGCGGCCCAGGCGGGTCTCGACCGGCTCGTGCTGGCCATGGGGGCCAACTTCGGCGATCTCGACAACGACGGCTACCTCGACGTCTGCGCGGGCACGGGCGAGCCGGACTACCGCGCCCTGGTGCCCAACCTGATGTTCCGCAACGCCGGCGACGGCACCTTCCAGGACGTGACCACGGTCGCGGGCTTCGGCAATGTCCAGAAGGGCCACGGGATCGCCTTTGGCGACCTCGACAACGACGGCGACCAGGACATTTACATGGTGATGGGCGGCGCCTTCACCGGCGACGTCTACCAGAACCTGCTGTTCGAGAACCCCGGACGGCCCGGCACGCCCGAGAGCCCCAACCACTGGATCACCCTGCGTCTGGAGGGCGTTCGCAGCAACCGGGCCGCGATCGGCGCCCGCATCCACGTCCAGATCGCGACGGGCAACGGCCTCCGCGATATTCACGTGGTCGTCTCCACCGGCGGCAGCTTCGGCTCGTCCAGCCTGCAGCAGGAGATCGGGCTCGGCGATGCGACGGCGATCCGATTCGTCAAGGTCACCTGGCCGACGACCGGCGACACCCAGGTGTTCGAGGACGTCCCCATGGACCGGGCGTTCGTGATCCGCGAGGGCGACACGCGGCTGCACGGCGTGGCGCTGCGAACCTTCGAGCTGCCGGACCCCGCCCCCTGAGCCGCTCAGCCGGGGTCTGAACCAAAGCCGCCCGGCTCGTCGGGCGGGGCCTGCGTGCCGCTGCTGCCGCGGGGCACGCCCTTCTCGGGCACGTACAGGTTGCAGGAGGCGACGACGGAGTCATCGAGCTGAAAGCCCACGATCGTGGCCCCCTCGGTGACGTGGAAGATCAGCCTCATCTTCTGGTTCCCGGCCGTGGGCAGAGGCGGGATCACGTCCAGCGTCATGCCGCGGTTGGGGTCGAGGCGGATCTCGGTCCCGTCCCGGCCCTCGTGCACGTAGCCGACGGCGGTGTAGGTGTTGCCGTCGCGATCCACGAGCATGGGGACGGCTCGTTCGCCGACGTTGGCGCGGATCGATCCGAAGATCGTCGCCGCGTTGCGCCGCCCGACGTCGAGCTGGACGACGCGGGTGCCCTCCGGCTCGAAGAAGCCCTGGATACGCAGCGTTCGAGAGTACTGCTGGCGATCACGCGAGAACATCGCGATGCCCTCGGTGAGGAACTTGTCCTGCTGCTTGATGGTCCCCGGCAGCACGTTGGTGCTGGTCATGACGGGCCGGATGTCGTTGGCGACCCGGATCTCGGCGGGCCGGATCGCCGGGGCGAGCGCCAGCTGGGCCTCGTCCACGGAGACGCCGCTGCCGGCGCCGCCGGCCATCACCTCGTTGCAGTCGGGCAGGGTCTCGACCTGGCGGATGTCGATCCGCGCTCCCTTGACCTGGACGAACAGGGGCCTGAGCCCTTCGCGCCACGGGAACTCCAGCAGGATGTCGGCCGACTCCCGGCCGGGGATCGTCGTGACGAAGTGCGAGGCGTCGTCGAAGCTGAAGATCCGGTCCCCCACGTCCTTGACGGGCTGGCTCCACCGTCTGGGATGGGCCACGTAGGGCTTGGCCCCGCCGGCGGCGGCCGCGACCAGCCGGGCCTGCGAGGCCGAGAGCGTGAGCTGCTGGCCGTAATCACGCGAGCCGCGGCCGAAACGGACCTTCACCACGCACCGGTCGGGGCAGACCCAGGCCTGCTGCACCGACGCAGCGCCGGGCCGCATCGTGATCTGGCCGCGGCCGGAGCGCCACGAGTCACGCGCCAGCGCCACCGCCTGGCGGTCGAGTTGCGGGTAGTACTGACGCATCGGATGCGAGGTCTTGAGGCTGCCCACGCTGAGCAGCCCGTAGAAATCGCTGGTGATCTGGTGCACGGGCAGCCACATGCCGTCGAGCTGCCTGACGTTGCCGGCCTGGTCGCGGCCGTAGCCGACGAACCCCATCAGCGACTTCTGCGACTGGACGAACCCCAGCCCGATCACCAGCAGGCCCACGGTGATCACGCCCGAGGCGAGACCGACGGGAAAGCCGAACACGAGGTTGGCCCACCGGGGGAAGTCCATGTTGGCGGGCACGAGCTTGTTGGTGGCGAGCCTGAGGATGAGCAGGGCGACCACGAACGTGCCAAGCAGGCTGAAGGCCCACGCGTAGTGATCGAAGAAGGACCCCTTGAGCAGCAGCCCCACGGTGAGCGGCTCCCAGACGGCCAGGGCCAGGGCCCCGGCCGTGATCACGCACAGCAGGTGGATGATCGCACTGAACAGACCCTGGTTGGCCCACCAGTACCCGATGAGCAGGACCATCAGAAGGCAGACGATGTTGACGATCATGGTCGGCGCCTCAGGGTTGAAGAGGGGAAGGACGGGGCGTCACGTGGCCGGGGCGGGTTTCGCCTCGGACTTCGGGGGGGTCGCGGCGGTGCGGGCCGGCGCCGTCACGCGGACGACCTCGTCGATGGTGGTCTCGCCGTCGACGACCTTGCGTAACGCCGCCTCCTGCAGGTACAGCATCTTGTTGCGGCGGGCCTCGGCCAGCGCGCCCTTGAGATCCCCCGCCGTGAGCAGGCGGCGGATGTCGTCGTTGATCAGCATGACCTGAAAGACGCCGAGCTGGCCGAAGTAGCCCGCGCCGGCGCAGACGGGGCACGTCTCGATCTTGTTCTTGACCTGGATCTTGCCGCTCGCCTGGTACAGCTGCTGGACCTTGTCCGCAGGGACGTTCATCTTGCGAAGCTGCTCGGCCGTGGGCTGATAGGACTGGCGGCAGTTCGGGCACACGCGTCGCAGGAGCCGCTGGTTCATCACGGCCGTCAGCGGCCTGATGGCGCGCTTGACGTCGCCGACGAGCTTGGCCCACTGCCGGATCTGGTCGGTGATGCTTGTCGCCCGCTGCGGAACGTAGATGAGCGGCCCCTCCATGCCGGGATCCGCCGCGACCTTCGCCGTGTGGGCGTCGGTGAGCCGCCCGATGAGCACCACGTCCGGATCGCGGCGGAGGATCGACTGGAGGTTCGTCGGGAAGTCGACGTCAGGGTTGGTCGAGTCCCACTGCACGTGGTCCACGCCGTCGAGCGTGCCCTCGATTTCGTGCTCGAGCGTCTTGACGTTGGAGGTGTAGGCATCGTGTCGGCCGATGAGGCTGTAGCCGGTGGTGGTCAGGCCATGACCCGGCGGCGCACCGAAGAGAAACACGCCGTGCCGCTCGGGCTCCTGCTCGGTGACGCGTAGCGCCTCCAGCTGCCCCGGCAGCAGCCCCAGGTCGTCGATGGGCCTGATCACCTGCTTGCTGCGGTTGAAGATGATCCGCATCTCCTGGCCGCTGGAGGAGCCGGCCGTGATCAGCGTCAGCTCGGTGCGGCCCATCGGACCGTCCATCTTGAAGCCGGCGGTCTGGCGGCGTCGGCGGTCCTCGATGTTGAGCCCGCCCACCTCCTTGACGTAGTCGATGACGCTCATGGCCAGGTCGGGTGCCATCGCGTCGCGTTTGAACCGGATGCCGTCGACGCTCTGAGTCACCACGTTGCCGCGGGGCCCGACCGCCACGTCCACGTTGCGGGCCCTCGCCTCCAGCGCCGGCACGAGCAGGTCCTCGACGGCGAGGTGCACGGCGTGACGCGGGTCGTCCTTGCGCGGGATGCTGTGCTCGGTGCCGTTGGGTCCCGTGAACCGCACTGAGGCCTGGGCGGTCCGGGCCCTCCGGTTCGCCGCCATCTTGCCGGTCAGGGCCTTGGCCGTGAACTTGAAGCGGTCCTTCTCGGCCACCGTGCGGTTGCGGACCTGGTTGTAGGCAAACACGGGCGTGGCGAGCACGACGATGCCCAGCGGCCATCCGACCCAGAAGATCGGCACGAACAGCATGACGGCCAGGGCCGCCACCGCGCAGCCCAGGTACACGCCGTTGAACAGACGGAAGTTGATCCGGTTGTAGCGGGCGTCCTTCTCGAGCTTCGACGACACGAGCCACGCCCACGGCACGAAGACCGCGAAGATCAGCAGCGGCTTGTACACGCTGATCAGAAAGGCGGAAGCAGCCGCGAGCAGCAACGGGTCAGTCATGAAAGTGAACTCAGCATCTTCGTCTTCTTCACTTCGCGTTCTTCACTCCGTGCCTCTCTTCTACGAGATACCCTTGAGACGCATCTTGAGCTCTTCGGGCTTGGGGGTGGCTTCCAGGGCGACGCGGTGATGGATCATCTCCGACTCAACCAGCTCCACCAGCGAGCTGACGAAGTCGATCATGCCCTCCTCCTGGCTCTGCTTGATGATGTCCAGCAGCTCGCCCTCGCGGGCCTCGAGGATGTACTTCTGGGTGGGCGGCGTGTTGAGCAGGATCTCCAGCGCGGGGATCCGCTGGATGTTCTCGTGGAGAGTGGGCAGGAGCTTCTGATAGACGATGGCGCGGAGGTTGTACGCCAGCAGCTTGCGGATCTGGTCGCGCTCGGGTTCGGGAAACATGTCGTAGATGCGGCCGAACGCCTGCCAGGACGACGAGGCGTGGATGGTGCCGAACACGAGGTGGCCCGTCTCGGCGGCGCGGATGGCGGCCTCGAACGTCTCGTAGTCGCGCATCTCGCCGACGAGCACGACATCGGGGTTCTCGCGGACCAGGGCCCGCAGCGCCTCGTTGAAGTCGATGCAGTCGATGCCGACCTCGCGCTGGTTGATCGTGGCCTTGTCGTCCTTGAAGATGTACTCGATCGGGTCCTCGATCGTGAGAATGTGGACCTTGCGTCGCTCGTTGATGTACTGCAGCATCGACGCGATCGAGGTGGACTTGCCGGACCCGGTCACGCCGGCGAACATGATCAGTCCCTGCGCGCTCAGCGCCACCTCGCCGAGGATCGGCTTGAGGCCCAGTTCCTCGAATGTCTTGATGTTGGAGGTGATCAGGCGGGCGGCCATGGAGGGCTTGCCGCGGGCCATGAACAGGTTCACGCGGAAGCGGTTGTCGTCGTCGAAGTCGTAGGCGAAGTCCACGGAGCCATGGTGGTGGAAGTAGGCGTACTGCTTCTCGTCCAGCACGTCCTTGGCGACCTGGAACATCAGCTGCTCGGAGCACCGGTCCGTGTCGAGGTTCTTCAGGGCCCCGCGAAGCCGGATCCGCGGGGGCAGGTCCACCTTGACGATCAGGTCCGACGCGGCGAACCGCACCGTGGCGTCGAGGTACTTCATGAGCATGCGCCGGCCTTCGCCCGGGGTGGTTCCCTTGTCGTGGTGGACGGGATCGATGGTCTCTTCGGGAATGGGGCGTGCGGTCGTCGTGGTCACCGTGGCTACTCCTGGCTCATCCGGGCTCTCAACGTGGCAGGGGGTCCCCCCCGAGTCGGATTCGGACGCGGCCTAATGGGATACGACCGGCCGGGCCGCCACCCACCGGGTCCGTCTGTTCCATTCGATCCGGGTCGAACCGTGTTCCCTCTTTTTGGCCCCGGCCGGCGACCGGGGCCTCGCATGCTTCCAGCCCTCACAGGCGTAGTAGTGTACGCCCGACGGTGCCCGTCCGGCAGGGGCAAAGGCCGCGGGCCTGTTGACAAGATCTGATAACCCAGGCATCATTGCCTAATGGAACGCAAGATCATTCAGGAAGGCGTTACCTTCGATGACGTCCTGCTGATCCCGGACTACAGCGAGGTCACGCCCGACCGGGCCGAAACGGCCACCCGCCTCACCCGAAACATCCGCCTTAACGTCCCGCTCGTGTCCGCCCCCATGGACACGGTGACGGAGTCGGCGCTGGCCATCGCGCTGGCCCAGGAGGGCGGCATCGGGATCATCCACCGGACGCTCTCGCCCGACGACCAGGCCCTGGAGGTGGCCAAGGTCAAGCGCAGCGAGAACGGCGTGATCAACGATCCCATCACGCTGAGCCCCGACGACTCGGTGGGCAAGGCCCTGCGGCTCATGGACGAGCAGAACGTGTCGGGCTTCCCCGTGACCGACAACGGCAAGAGAGGCGGCCGCGTGGTGGGGATCCTCACCCGCCGCGACCTCAAGTTCCGCGGCGGCGCGACCGACGGGCCGGTCGCCGCCCACATGACCCGGACCAACCTGATCACGGCCTCTCCGGACACGACCCTGGAGGCGGCGGAGTCGATCCTCAACGACGCCCGCGTCGAGAAGCTGCTGCTGGTGGACGGCAAGGGCAACCTGGCCGGGCTCATCACGATGCGTGACATCGACAACGTCCACAAGCACCCCGACGCGTGCCGCGACGCCCGCGGCCGGCTGCGGGTGGGGGCGGCGGTCGGCGTCAACGCGATGGACCGCGTCGACGCCCTGGTGCAGGCCGAAGTGGACGTGATCGTCGTCGACACGGCCCACGGCCATTCCAAGAACGTGATCAAGACGGTCGAGGCCATCCGCAAGCGCTACGACCTCGATGTCATCGCCGGCAACATCGCCACCGCCGAGGCGGCGGCCGATCTCATCGCGGCGGGGGCCGACGCGGTCAAGGTGGGCATCGGCCCCGGCTCGATCTGCACGACACGGGTGGTCACCGGAGTGGGCGTGCCGCAGCTCAGCGCGATCATGAACGTCACCCCCGTCGCCGACGAGCAGGGCGTACCGGTGATCGCCGACGGCGGGCTGCGGCATTCGGGCGACATCGCCAAGGCGATCGCCGCCGGGGCGAGCTCGGTCATGATCGGCTCCATGTTCGCCGGGCTCGACGAGAGCCCCGGCGAGCTGATCCTGCACGGGGGGCGCCGGTTCAAGTCCTACCGCGGCATGGGAAGCGAAGGGGCCATGGGCGCCGGCAGCGCCGACCGCTACGGTCAGCGCTGGGACAGCGAGAAGTTCGTGCCCGAGGGCGTCGAGGGGCGCGTGCCGTATCGCGGCCCGCTGGCCGATCTGCTCTACCAGATGGTGGGCGGGCTGCGGGCGGCGATGGGCTACTGCGGCTGCTCGACCATCGACCAGCTCCGCGAGCACGGCCGCTTCGTGCGGGTGAGCGGCGCCACGCTCACGGAGTCACACCCCCACGACATCCAGATCACCAAGGAAAGCCCCAACTACTCGCCCTCCAGCCCCCGGGAGTAGGGGTCGTCTTGCCACCGCGGCGGGGAGCCGGTAGCTTGCCCGCGGCCCGCGCGGGCCGCGAGAAGGAGCGGAATCCTGCCCAAGCGGCAGCTCCATGCCCCGGCCGGCTGGGGGGGACTCACCCTGCTGGTGGGCGCGGCGGCTGCGCAGGGGGCCGTCGAGGCACCGACGACGGACGCGTCCCTGCGGATCGCCCAGAGCAACCTCACGGCCGTCGTCGACGCGGTGCCCCAGTCGTTCTCGCTGGTGATGTGGCTCCGACGCACTGCCGCGGTCGAGCCGCCGGCGCAGGTGCTTGACATGCCGGGCTCGTTCGAGCTGCTGGTTGACTCCTCGACGCAGACGATTCGATCGCGTCTGCTGGACGCCGAGGGCGACTCGATCGAACTGGCCCTGCCGCTGCGGGACGGCGACGGCATGGTGCCGCGGGACGAATGGATCCTGATCGCGGTCTCGTGGCACAGCGGGCTGGGCCGGTTCGCCGGCTGGGCGCGGGCCGACAGCGCCCCCCGCGCGGGCGCGTCGATGATCAGCCCCGGCTTCGTCGCGGCCGCGCCGCAGGACGGCCTGCGGCTCGGCCGGCCCGACCAACCCGGCGGCGTGGCCCAGCCCGGCATCTACGGCCTGATCGTGATCCGGGATCACGAACTGGAGGTCACCGACGTCGAGGACCTCTGGACGCAGCGCGACTACTTCGGGCCGTACCGCCTGATCAACACGGACGACGGCGGTCGGCTCACCGGGGCCGAGGGCGCCGTCTGGATGACGCACCACGCGATCCTCACGGCGCCGTCGCCGGCGGTGACGGGCGCGGCGTCCGTGGCGCTGCCCGGAAGCGAGGTCGAGCTGGACAACTACTGTCTGTTCAATGCCGGTCATCCCAACAGCTCGGTGATCACCGCCGGCCAGGTCATCGACAGCTCGGCCGGCGCTGACGCGTTTATCTTCAGGAGCCCCTACGACGTGCCCGGCGAGTTCTTCGTGCGCCAGGTCCCGGCCGTGGCGGGCCTGCCGGACCCGCCGGTTGTGCCGGGGCGGGCGCCGAAGCTGAGACAGATCGCCTTCGGCGCGCCGCGCGATCTCATCCGGTGCGTGGTCAGCGCCAACAGCCGCGCGGCGCGGCTTGGCGACGCCGGAGAGCAGACCTGGCCCGAGAACTACGCCCACGGGTTCATCGATGCCCGCCTGGGAACGGTCGCGGGCGTTGTGAACCGGCCGGCCGGCCCCAACCACAAGCTCCGCTGGTTCGGCTTTGACGCGATCGACTCCCCCCGCCAGACGGGCGAGGTCGTTCTCTTTCATGAACCGGGCCCGCACCGCAACTTCGCGCGGCTCTGGAGTCACTCGGCGTACATGTCGATCGGCCCCGGAGCCGGCATCTGGATGGCGCCGGATGCGACGTTCGCCCTGAAGTGTCGTCCCGAGCCCGGCACCCTGGTCACGGCCGACGCGCCGCTGCGGCTGCGCGCGTACGTGCTGCGCTTCCCCGGAGCGGGGGCCGTGTCATGGCGACCCGTCAAGGCCGCCGCCCAGGACGAGATCGGAACGTTCGGGCCGGTGAGCACGGTCGATCTCGCCGCGGCCACGGAGTACTCGTACCTGCTCGGCCCCGCCGACGCGGTGGAGCCCGCGGCGTCCCGCCTGGTTCTCGACGGTGATCACACGGGCCACGTCAACGTCGGCGACGCGGCCTACGTGAGCGCCGGACCGGGGCAGCGCGGGTTCTCGATCATCAGCGAGGTGCTCCTGGACGACCAGAGGACCCGCATCACCTTCGAGCACTGGTTCGTGCAATCGCCCGGCCCCGGCTCCAGCCTCGTCTTCGGTCCCTGGGCGGTCGAGACCCTCGACTACGAGTGGCCGGCCCTGGCCGAGACCGATCCCGAGGTCTGGCGGGGCCTGCAGCTGGCGGCCGTGGGCGGGCCCGTGGTCAACTTCGCGTGGGACGCGTGGCGGCCGGACGTGGCCGGGATCGTCTTCGGGCTCGCCGGGTGGGGGGGCAACGGCTACACGACGCAGATCAACGAGTCCTTCGCGGCGGCGATCCCGGCGTGGATGGCCGCCCTGCAGCCCGATGTCTGGATCCAGGCCTTCGCCCAGCAGAACAGCGGCGCGTCGTCCATGACCGACTTTCGCGACGTGGTGCGCCGCGCGCTGCCGCAGGCCGAGGTCGCGTGGCTGGGTGACGGCGAGCACTACAACGCCACCTACGCGTTGTGGCACCACTACATCCTCGACGAGGCCGCCTCGGCGGGCGCGGTGGCGGCGACGCTGGTCACCGACCCGGCGATCGGGACCTATCTGGACCAGGCCGTGGACGGCCTTCGCGCCAACGGCAGTCACCTGAGCCACCGCGGCAACACGCGACTGGCCGAGCGGTGGCTCCAGCAGCTCCGTGAGGCGGCGCTGCCCTCGCCGGACCTCGACGGTGACGGCCTGGTGGGCGTGTCGGACTTCCTGGCCCTTCTGGGCAGCTGGGGGCTCTGCCCGCCGGCGGATCTCTGCCCCGGCGACTTCGACGGCGACGGCGAGATCGGCATCGCCGACTTCGACCTGCTGCTCGGCTCCTGGGGCTGAGGGCACGCTGGCGGGGGGCCATCGGACTCACCCCTTGTCCCAACGCCCTGCAACCGGTAGCTTGGCCGCAGGCGTACAGGGTCCGGAAGGAGGAGAAAGCCCTGCTCAAACGGGTGAGCCATCTGGCTGCCGCGGTGAGCCTCGTCGCGGGAGGTTCGACCGCATCGGGCGCGATCCAGGCCTACTCGGCCCAGGCGTACCTGCGCACGCCCGACCTTCCCGGAGTTCTGGGCCAGGGCGTCGAGCCGTTTTCCTTCTTCATGCGGGTGCGTCTCAGCGGGCCCGTGTTTCAGGACGCCCACCTGCTGCACGTGCCCGGCACGTTCGAGGTGTTCGTCGATGCCTCGAGTCAGACACTCGGCGCCCGCCTCTTCGATGCCTCGGAGCAATCCCTGGAGCTCGCCCTGGCCCTGACCGACGGCACGGGGCAGATCCCGTCCAACGAGTGGATCCTGATCGCCGTCTCCTGGGACGGTGCCGCCGGCGCGCTCGACGGCTGGGCGCGGTCGCAGTCCGTGGCCACGGTCGCCGACGCGGCGATGTCGCCCGGCTTCGTCCCCGCCCCGCCTCAGGGCGATCTGTCCATCGGCAAACCCGACGCCGGAGGGACGGCGGCCCTGATCGGGGTCTACGGCCTGATCGTGTTTCGAGATCACCCCGTGGCCGCGGCGGACATCGACGACCTCTGGGACTCCCGCGACTACTTCGCGCCG
>JBFGEG010000057.1:0-22783 GCA_041580235.1 Phycisphaerales bacterium | reverse complement strand
GGCCAGTCGATCGGGATCCGGCACCCCGGCATCAACGGCCAGCTCGCGGATGTAGTTCAGGACGAGCCGCTTGTGCTCGGCGGCGGCGGCGTGGATGGGATCGGCCGGGTTGGCGTACTCGGCGGACGCGTTGATGAACATGCACCCGTTGAAGTCGCCGCCGGCGAACCACTCTTCCAGCACGTTGAAAAGGGCGATCAGCCGCTGCCGCGGCTCGGTCGCGCTCAGCGCGACACGCTCGGTGAGCCAGCGGCGGAAGAGCTCGTTGTGTCGCTGCAGGGCAACCAGGATGAGCTCCTCCTTCGACTTGAAGTGGTTATAGAGCGTCATCTTTGCCACGCCGGCCTCGGCCAGGATCGTGTCGATCCCCGTGGCGTGGAATCCGCGGCGATAGAAAAGCTTCATCGCCGCATCCACAAGATGATCACGACGTGATGTTGCCACGTGACTCTCCATTCTCCTGCGCAAAAGCAGGTCGGTCTATAGGTCTTGCCCCGCGGTTGGGAGAACCTTACGTCATCCACCCGGTCGCGGGAGTGATATGCTCATTCAAACATTCTGTGCGCAGTGACTTACGACAAATGTAGACGCGCGGATGCACAAAACAAACACGCTTCGTGTCCGTCGAGACATGTAAGATCGGGCCGACGTAAGGTCGGCCTCGGCCCCGCCGATGACATGAGATCCGGGGGGCTACGGCTCGAGCAGGTCGATCCACTCGTCGGTGCCGTCGACGAGGACGTCGAGCGTGTCGAAGTACCACTCGCCGCCGTCCTTCTCCGCCGCCACGAAGATCGTGGCCTCGCCCCTCGGTCCCGAGATGGGGATGGCCAGCTCCGCCCAGCCCGACTGGCTGTTCACCTGGACGTTGCCGGTGACGAAGAATCCGTCCTCGATGGGCATCCCGAGTGCGGCGACGACCGCAGTGTCCCCTCGCGCCGCAACCAGGGCCTGCTCGTACGCGCCAGAGCCGGTCATGACGCCGTGCACGAACGAAAAGAGAAGCGTGATGAAGCCGCCGCAGACGAGCACCGGGGTCACGACGATCACGGGGACGAACCACTTCCAGTTGCGCTGCCACCAGTTGCGCGGCCGGCCGGCCTGATCGTGGTGCATCGTCGTCCCCCCTTCGTCCTCAGCCGGCCAGCCTGTCGGGCCCGGCACTGTCGTGGCCGGCCGTGAACTGGCCGTCCTCATCCATCACCCAGCCGTAGTCGGTCGTGTTGTCGCTTTGGCAGATCGGGCAGACCTGCATACCGCTGTCGCGCTCCTGCACGGCGATGTCGCGGCGGGCCAGCGCTTCGCGGACCAGGGCGAGCTCCTGCTCGGCGTCGGTGAATCCGGCCTCGAAGACCCGCCCGATCAGGGCGTCGCCGAGGTCCTCGACCAGGGCCGCCGGCACCCGCTGGCGGATGATCCGGCTCGCCACGTAGTCATCGATCGCCCGGGGCGACACCTCGGCATAGGCACAGGTCAGACACCGCCGGCTCAGGAGAGTGATGCGTGTCTCGGCCAGCAGTCGATCCAGATCCTCGACCGCCGGGGTGGCGTCCGGTGTCCCGGCCAGGGCCGAGCAGACTCGTCGCAGATCCTGCGTCAGGGCATTGACCCACGGCGCCTGGGCGGGGCTGACCGGGGGCGGCCCGGCGGCCCGCCCCACCAGCTGATCCATCATCGTTGTGGCCCGGCCGTGGATGGACATGCCCCTCTCGTCGGCTCGCCCGGGCGTGACCTTGATTGCTGATAACGGTTCCGGCGCCCGGGACCTCTCAGGGGAGGCCTGATAAGGAGATGAGCCATGACCCCACGACGACGGTACGGACTGATCCCCATCCTGCTGGCGGCCACGCCCGTGGTCGGCGCGAGCCCCGGACCTGCCGAGCCGCCCCTGTCCCCGGCCCGCGCCGAAATAGGCCGACCTGCACCCGACTTCGTCCTGACGGACCTCGACGGCGGCTCGCATCGGCTCACCGAGCGGCGGGGCCGCATCGTCGTGCTCGAGTGGACCAACCACGAGTGCCCGGCCGTCAACCACCTGTATGACACGGGGACCATCGCCGGGGCCCGGGCCACCGTCGAGAATGAGCCCGTCGAGTGGCTGCTGGTCGACTCCAGCCACTTCTGCACGCGTCGGGCGGCGGAGATCCGCCGGTGGCGGGATCGGCGGGAGATCCACCATCCTTATCTGCTGGACGCCGAGGGCACGGTCGGCCGGCTCTACGACGCGAGCCGGACACCGCAGGTGTTCGTGATCGACGCCCAGGGCGTGCTTGCCTACGTGGGCGCCGTGGCCGACCGCCACGGCGAGGTGAACTACCTCGCCGGCGCGCTCAAGGCGCTCCTGCACGGGTCGGACGTCACCCCGACCTACGTCAGACCGAGAGGCTGCAGCGTGAAGTACGCGACCTCGCCGCCGGGCACCGAGACCCAGCGGTCATACGCCGCCGCCGCTGCCCATGCCCGTTCGGGGGACTTCGCCGCCGCCCTCGATGACCTTCGCCGCAGCCTGGCCGCCGGCCACGCCCGCCCGTCCGACGTGCTCGTGGATTCGGCATTCGACGCTCTCCGCGCTGACGACCGTGCCCGCGTCCGGCTCCGCGAGCTGCTGGGCAGCCACGCCGTCGAGTCGAGCATCACCCTCGTGGCCGCAGGCGAGCCGGGCGAGCCCATGATCGTCTCCGGCGTCGTGCGCACACGCGAGGGGGATGCCGTGCCCGGCGCCCTCGTCTACGTCTACCACACCGATGCCCGCGGAATCTACTCGGCGCGGGGCGATGGCGACCCTCGTCTCTTCGGCTACCTGCGGACCGGCCCCGACGGCGAATTCGAGCTCAAGACGATCCGGCCCGCGTCCTATCCCGGCATGAACGTGGATCAGCACATGCACTTCGTCATCACCGCCGCCGGGCATCAGGACAAGCGGACCCGGCTCGGATTCTCCGACGATCCCTACTGGCAGCGCCGCACGCCGGGGACCTGGGTCGCCAAGGTCACGATCGGCGACGACGGGGTCGCCCGATGTCGTCACGACCTGGTCATTGACCGTTAGCGGAACGGTAGGTTTCGAGACGCTCGACGAACTTCGCGAGCAGCTCGCGGTAGCTGTCCTGCTCCTGGGCCCCGATCTGCTGCTCCATCGCGCTGAGCTGCTCCACGGCCATCTGCTGGTGCTCGACCGCCTCCGCCCAACGGCCCAGCGCAAACTCGATCTTCGCCTGGAGGGACAGATAGTCGAAGTCCTGCCACGCCGTCCGCTCGTTGGCGCGGGTGATCGCCTTGAGGGCCAGCGTCCAGTCCCGGCGGCCGTCCTCCATGGGGACCCGCTCATGGCCCGCGATGATCCACGCCACCTGCATGAGCAGCCACCCGTCGTCGTCCCAGGCCTGCTCAACCACCTGCCGCGCGTAGGCGTAGCCACGCTCGTCGTCGGCGATCGACCCCAGCAGGAGGCCGAGCTTTGTCGGCACGTAGGTGTCGTGACCGAGGGCGATGATGCGATCGAGCAACTCGAGCGCCGCGTCCCAGTCCTCGGCGGCGAGGGCGGGGCCGAGCTTCTTGCCCAGGCGGTCGAGCTCGTCGGCCCGCCGGCGACGCTCGTCGTACCGAGCGGCGAACGACTGCCGGTCCCACGTCCCGCCGAGCAGCTGCGCGAGCACGCTGCCCATGCCGCCGGCTTGCGGGTGACCGATCCACTCGATTCGGCCGTCGGCGCCGATGATGAACGCCGCGGGCAGGCCGCGCCGGCCGGCGGCATCCATGTAGCTCTTGAACACCGAGCGATCGGGATCCGTGGCCAGCGTGTAGCGGATCCGGTCGTTGTGGAGCATCCCCGTGGGCTTGTAGGTCGCCTCGAGAAAACGCGTGATCGTCGCAAGCGGTTCGTCGCTGACCCCCAGCACGGTCACGCCGGCGTCGGCGTGCTTCTCCTGCAGCTGTGAGAGGTGGTCCATGTTGCCCACGCACGGCCCGCACCAGGTCGCCCAGAACTCGACCACGTAGACGTGTCCGGGCTCGAAGGCCGGGATCTCGTCCCCCTTGACCCAGTGCTCGATCTCCAGTGGCGGCGCCTCGTCGCCGATCGAAAGCCTCTCGGCCGGCGGCGTCGCGTGAACCAGTCCCAGCAGCAGCAGGGGCAGCAAGCTCATCGCGATACGATACGCCGGGACCGGGGCGGCAGTTCCGGTCCGGAGGAGGGTTGACGCGTCTTACGCGACATCGCGGCCGTCGACGGTGAGGGTGACCCCCGGCGCCGGGCCCCGCAGCTTTCGCGTGATGGTCCCCTGATCGTCGTTGTCGAAGCTGAGCACGTCCAGGGGGCAGACGGTCACGCAGATGCCGCACTGGATGCAGGACGTATTGACGTTCGAGAAGGGCTGCTGGTTCTTGGCGAAGCTCATCACGTCGATCCCCACCTCGCAGTACCGGGAGCATTCGCCGCAGGTGATGCACTTGTCGTTGCTGGAGATACGCAGCGTCCCGAACCACCTGCTGGTCATCTGCATCCACTTGGCCAGCGGGCACCAGTACCGGCACCAGATCTTGCCGCCGAAGAAGGGATACAGGGCGATGGGGACGATCCCCACCAGCCAGATGTCGGCGATGACCTGGTAGCCCGAAAACAGCGTTGCCGTCACGAGACCGTGATCATCGCGGTTGGGTGTGACGAAGTGCTCGCCTGTCACCCAGTAGCCGAGCCCGATCTTCGCGGCGACGAGAACCCCGGCCACAACGGCCCAGATGAGCACGGCCGCGTTCATCCACTCCCATCGCGTGGCCACCTTGCCCTTGGGCGCCAGGTGCCGCCACGGGTCCCCCAGCGTCTCGGCCAGACCCCCGCAGCCGCAGAACCAGGTGCAGTATCGCTTGCCGTGGCGAACCGTCAGAATGGGAATCACCACGAACGTGGCGGCGAGGCCGTAGATGAGATACAGCCAGCCGACATCCCAGAAGAATTGCCAGAAGAACAGGGGGAACGCGTACTCGAAGCCCGACGAGTGCCACCAGTTGTCACGGAAGCCGAGGATCCGGTTGTCCGGCCAGAGGCCGTGGATCCACCACATGAGCACCATGGGAATCAGAAACGCCAGCGTCCACTGCACGATGATGAGTGTTGCAAAACGCTTTCTCTGGTAACCGTCGTCGTAGCGGACACCCCAGCGGTAGTAGGCCTTGAGGCCAAAGATGGTCATGACCAGGCAGTAGGCGAGGCTGTACCAGAACGACCCGTTGAGCTTGAACGCCCACGTGCCCTCACCCACGTGCAGTTGTGCGAACCACTGGGCGAATGACCGCGGAGACTCGGGCGTGCCGAAGAACGACGACTCGACGTTGAACGGCCACAGCGGGGGACTGGCCTTGGATCCGTAGATGAAGTAACTGACCAGAAACGTGGCGAGCAGCAGCATCCACCGTCCGGGATGCCACGAGCCCTCCAGGCGAACACCGGCCTCCCGGAGAAACTCCAGGGGCACCTCGGCGCCGATGCAGCGAAAGACATGGTCGGCCCGCACCTCGATCGTCTCGCCGGCGTCGAGGCTTCGGATGGTTACGGTGTCCGGGCCGATCGCCTCGGCCGCGTGACCGAGTCGGAGATCGATGGTCCCTGTTTCGACACGCTGCATCACTGCGTCGATGTTGCGCTTCCGGGGAAACGTGAGCTCGCGATCGGGGGCCGCCATCGTGATCCGGTTGCCGTGATCCGCCAGCACCACCGCCGCCTCGCACGCGACGTCACCGGCCCCGAAGACGACCAGGTCCTTGTTGTGATGCTCGTCGGGGTCCGCCACGTTCTGACTGATCCGGGCCGCATGCTCCTGCTCGCCCGGCACGCCGAGCGTGCGGGGGTTGCCGGCCATGCCGATGGCCAGGACCACCCGCCGGGCGAGGTAGTCGCCCTTGTCGGTGGTGACCCGGAACCCGTCGTGGCTGCCGAGGGGCCGGACGCCCGTCACCCTCTCGAACTCGCGAATGTGCGGGGCGAGACCGAGCTCGACGATCTGACGGTCCCATTGGGCGAGCAACTCCTCCTTGACGCACTCCTCGCAGAAGAGCCGCGTCCGGTTGGCCTCTTCGGTCGGCTCCATGAAGAGCGGCTTGCCCTTCGTGAAGTTGCGGATGAGCTGGGCAGACCGCTGCTGCTCGACGACCACGTACCTGACGCCCAGCTCCTGGCACCGGTCCGCCGCGCCGAGCCCCGCCGAGCCCGCCCCCACAATGAGAACGTCAAGCCAGTCGTCGTCACGCGGCTCGCTGGCCTCCCAGCCGCGGCGGGCCGACCCGGGCCGCCCGAGATCCACCGTGACGATGTGGTCGATCACCGCGCGACCGCGGTTGAGCCCGAGCTTGATGAGCGGCGTGCCGCCGATCTCTCCGACCAGGTAGAGGCCGCGGACGTTGGACTCCGCGGCTTCATTGATCATGGGCAGCTTCCGCGCGCGGGCCGGGTCGAAGCTCCGGTCAAAGAGCGATGCAACGGCGTGGATCGGCCTGCGAATCAGGTTGACCATCCGGTGTTCCCGTGTCCAGCGCCCACACCAACCCCGATCGTTCCGGCGCTATTCCTTCTTCCGGGCCTCTCGAAGGGTACCGCGGCTGGTCGCCGTCGCGACCCGCGTCGCCGGGAGGGCCCCTGGAATGCGACCTGCGGAAGTCCCAATCAGCAGGTAACGAAGCGGCATGGCGGCGCGTACAAGGCTGCGACCCGGCTCGCCATAAAAGGAATCGCAACCATGAGATGCCTCCTCCCCGCCCTGGCCCTCCTGGCCACCGGCCCGGCCGCGGCCGGCCCGCTGAACCCGGACTGGATCGCCGCCGAAGCCCGGTGGCTGGTTCACCTGGACGTCGAGGCCCTGAAGGGCTCGACCATCGGCCAGGTTCTCCTGGACGAGCAGGACAACCGGCTCAATATCGACTGGAGCGACCTCGACGAGTTCGCCCGCGAGGTCGGCATGGATCCCCGCACGGACCTGATGAGCTTCACCGTCTACGGAACATCGGAGGATCTGGAGGATGACACCGTGGTCATCGCCGTCACGAACGCGAGAGCCGACAACGCACTCGAGAACGCCATGGCGTCGCCGGACATTCGCGTGCGGGAGATCGAGCTCGACGGTTACACGATGTACAAGCTCTCCAGCGGCGACGACCGCCTGTACGTGCATCTGAGACGGTACAAACGGCAACAGCGTCTCGTCGTGATCGCCAACCTTCGCCACGAGCTCGTGGACGCGCTCGAGGTCATCGATGGCCGCGGGCTGAGCCTGTCACCGGGCAAGGGATCGATCATGGCTTCCCGACCGCGCCCCGACTCCATCGTGTTCATCGCCGCCGGCAACATGAGCGACTTCGCGGACATCGAGCCCGCGTCCGAGATCCTGCGGCTCTCCAAGGGAGTCGCCATTGACGTGGGGGAGACCGGCGGGCAGGTTCACGCCGAGGCGGCCGTGGCCGCCGAGGACGCGGAGGTCGCCGAGAGCATTGCCGCGGTCATCGATGGCATGATCGCGCTGGGTCACCTGATCGGCAGCCAGGATCCGGAGCTGCGGCCTCTGCGGCGTTTCGTCAAGGCCTTCGACGTGACCGCACGAGACAACGAGGTGACGGTCCGCTTCAGGTTCGACGCCGCGGAGCTCCTCGACGGCCTCGAGCAGGTGACCGACCCGTGAGCAGCCCGCCGTCCCGGGACCTGACCATCGAGACGCTCGTCTCCAGGGCCCAGGCGGGCTCGAAGCCGTGCTTCGACGAGATCGTGAAGCGGTTCGAGAAACGACTGTTCAACTTCGTGCTGCGTCGCACCGGCTCGCTGGCCGACGCGGAGGACGTGACGCAGGAGACCTTCGTCCGCGCGTGGCAGCATCTGGGCCAGTACAACCCCCGGTGGCAGTTCTCCACGTGGCTGTTCACCATCGGGCACCGGCGAGCGATCACCCTGCGGCAGCGGACGCGGCGGCGCGCCGCGGCGGGCGACCCGGCTCACCTTGCCGCCGACCCGGCCCACGAGCCGGGACGCCTCGCGACCCTTCGGGAGCAGGGTCGGCTGCTCTGGGATCTCGCAGACCGGGTGCTGACCGACCGGCAGCGGACGATGCTGTGGCTGCGGTACGCCGAGGACATGCCGCCGCGTGACATCGCCCGTGTCCTGGGCACGTCCCAGGTCGTGGTGAGAGTCACCCTATTCCGGGCCCGCGAGCGTCTGGCCGCGTGTGTCGCCTCGACGCGACCGCACGCTCGTACTCCCGGCAGGCCACGCGTCGCCCTGCCCGATCGACTGGCGGGAGACCTGTCATGCTGAGAAGACTTCGAGGGGAACGCAATGAGATTGCCGGGCGACTTCGCGCCGAGGCCGAGGCAGCGCGGATCGAGCCGCCGGCGCGGGTCCGCAGCCGCGCGCTGGCTGCGATGGAGTGCGTGTCGCGGGACGGTCCGCAACGCGAGCCACACGGCCGCCTCGGCGCTTCGGTCGCGGCATGCGGTGCGGCCGCGATTCTGGCCGTGATTCCCCTGGTGAGCCGGCCGAAGCCCGCCGCGCCGGGGCCGCCTGTGGCGTCGATCACGTTGGACCGCTCGCGATTCGAGGGCTTCTTCGAGATCGATCGCCGGCTTGGAGCGATCCCGTCTCCGTGGGAGACACTGCTCGGGGAGGAGGCGCAGCTCCTCGCGGCGGATGCACGAGCAGCCGGCGAGCAGCTGCTGGCCAGCTTGCCGATTCCCTCGATTCGACTTCAGCGGTGATGCCGATCCCGCCCGCGTCAGTGGGCGTTGGACCGCACGAGCCCCTGGATGGTTGAGTGCAGCGTCTCCCGATCCACGGGCTTGAGCAGCACGCAGTGCCCGCGCAGATCCTCGGGAAGCATGTCGAGATTGCTGAAGCCCGTCACGAAGACAAAGGGGCAGCCACGGTACAGCAGCGATCGGGCCACGGGTGCGCTTGTGCCGGGGCTCAGGGCGATGTCGAGGATGGCGGCATCGAGCCGTTCGCTCTTGACCAGCTCGCACGCCTCCTGGGCCGTGGACACGGGGCCGACGACCACGCAGCCCGAGGCCGTCAGCGCAGCCCGCAACGACTCCGCCACGTCGAAGTCATCTTCGACCACCAGCACCCGAAGACCGTCGATGGGTTCCGAAGACTGGATCATGACGCGACATCCTCGTCGCACTTCGGCTCGGTGAGAGGCACGGTCATCTCGCACTTCACGCCGTAGGGTGAGAAGTCGATACTCGCGTCTCCGTGCAGCTGGTAGGACACCATGCGCTCGATCAGCGTCGTGCCGCGACCCTGCCGCTTCGGCGGCGAGACGGGGGGACCGCCGACCTCCTCCCACGTCACGCGAAGGGCGCGTTCATCCTCTCCGAAGCTCTCCTGCGCCCATCCGATCAGGACCCGGCCCTTGTCGTCGGTGAGGGCGCCGTACTTGGCGGCATTCGTGACAAGCTCGTGGATGATCATGCACATCGGTGCCGCGATCCTCGCCGGCACGACGACGACCGATCCGGTCATCGAGATCCGGCTCATGTTGCGGCGCCGATACGGTTCGAGGATCCGCCCCAGGAGCTGGCCGAATTCGACACCCTCCCAGTGCGCGTGCGCCAGCATCTCGTGAACCGCAGCCAATGACTGGATCCGGCCGGTGAACGCCGAATCGAACTCGTCAAGAGACTCCGATCCGCCGATCGTCTGTGCCGCAATGGATAGCACGGCCGCCAGATTGTTCTTTACACGGTGATCGAGCTCCTGGATCATGAGGGCCTGCCGTCGTTCCGCCTCCTTGCGCTCGGTGATGTCCTGGGAGACGCCCATCACTCTCATGACCTCGCCCCGCTGATTCTTGAGAGGCACCAGGCTCGAGGTGACGATGCGGAGATTGTCGCCGAGGATCGCGGTGAACTCGAACTCAGCGGGTTGACCCGTGCAGGCACGTTCCAGCAGCTGCCGGACACGGTCGCGCTCGGCCGGAACCACGCAATCCAGGTACGGCGAACCAACGATCTCGTCCGCCGTCTTGACGCCCAACATCTCGAGCCCCGTCGCGTTCATCGAGCACAGCCGCCCGTTCAGATCGATCTCATGGATGCAGACCGGGGCGCACTCGACGAGAGCCCGGAAGCGGTGCTCGCTTCTTCGCAGCGCCTGCTCCGTCTCCTTGCGCTCGATCGCGATGCCGGCGAGGTGCGCCGCAAACGTGATCAGCTCGAGATCCGAGCGATCCGGACCTCGCGGCTCGCGATAGTACATTGCGAACGTGCCCAGGATCCGTCCCGTGGCCGCGGTGATCGGGTGCGACCAGCACGCCCGCAGCCCCGCCCGCTCGGCCACCCCCCGGAAGTCCGCCCAGTACGGGTGCGTCATCACGTCCTCGACGATCACCCGCTCGCCGGTGTAGGCGCAGGTGCCGCACGAGCCGACGGCGGGCCCGATCTCGACCCCGTTGATGGCCTCGTTGTAGAAATCGGGCAGATCGGGGGCGGCGCCCTCGCGGAGGTGCCTGCCGTCCTCGTCGAGCAGTAGAACCGAGCCGATCATGGCGGGGCATGTCTCCTGAATCGACCGGACCAGGAGACAGAGCACCTCACCGAGCGACGCTCCGGCGGCCAGCCGCTCGAGGACCTGGCTCGCCCGGCTCTGGATCTGACGGGCCCGCTTCAGCTCGGCCCGCTCGCGATCGAGCCGCTTGACCTGCGCGCGCAGCGACTCCAGCTCTTCAGTGAGCTCCGGACTCTGCGATGTGCTCATGGCCGGGCCCCCCGTCGGTGGCGGCGCTTCTGACGCTCTATTCTACCACCTTGCTGGGGCGATCCGAACGGCGATTTCATGTCATCTGCAGAAACCACGCGGTCCAGCCGGCCGTGTGCAGCAGCACGATCAGCCAGAAGACGATCTGGTAACGGCCCTTGGCCCGCTTATGGCGGAACAGATGCTGGCCGAGCAGCGAGCCGGGAACCCCGCCGAACAGCTCCAGCATGTGCAGGCTCGCTTCGGGCACACGCCGCCGCCCGCGCACGGCGGCCCGCTTGTCGAGACCGAACAAAACGAACGTCACCACGCTCGCCACGACGTAGATGAGCAGAGCCCCGATCAGCAGCCTGTTCACGAGAAGTCGTCACACGACACGTAGGCATCGATGACCGCCTGCTCGCCTTCCCGGCCGGGGCGGCTGTTGCCGTGCTCCATTCCGACAATGCCGCGGTAGCCCTTGTCGTGCAGGTGCCGGAAGATGTTGGCGTAGTTGATCTCGCCGGTGGTGGGCTCCTTGCGGCCCGGGTTGTCGCCGACCTGGAAGTAGGCGATCTGCGCCCAGGCCTTGTCGATGTTCGGAATCAGGTTGCCCTCGGTGATCTGCTGGTGGTAGAGATCGTTGAGGATCCGGCACGAGGGGCTGCCCACCGCCTCGCAGATCATGAAGGCCTGGGGGATCCGCGTCAGGAACAGTCCCGGGTGATCGCGGTAGGGATTGAGCGGCTCCAGGACCATGACGAGGCCGGCCGGCTCGCACAGCTCGGCGCACCGCTTGAGGTTGTCCACGACGTTGGCCGTCTGGTAGTCCCATTCGAGGCGGCGGTCGTAGCAGCCGGGCACGACCGTGCACCAGCGGGCGTTGACACGCTTCGCCGTCTCCACGGCCTCGCGGATCTCGTCGAGGATTCGTTCGCGAACGGTGGCGTCGCGGCTGGCGAAGGTCACCTCCGCGAAGTCGGCGTGGGCGACGAAGACGCCCATGGTCATACCCAGACGCTGCATCTCGGTGGCGATCCGTGACTGGACCTCCCGGGGGCGGGAGCGCATGGCGTTGTCCTCCAGGGCGGTGAAGCCCTGGTCGACCATGAACCGCAGCTGGGCCGCATGGTCGTCGCGGGCGCTGTGGCGGAACATCCCGAAATGGGGCGCGTAATTGAGCTTGAATCGGCGCGGCGGCGTCGTCTGGGCCCGCGTCACCGTCAGGGCCGCACCGGCCGCGAGCCCGCTTACAAGAAAGTCCCGTCGCTTCATCAGGCGAGTCCTCAGGTGAGCGGCGTCTTGCCGGGAACGGCCACCGGCGTGTCGGGAAGATCGCCGAAGACGTACGCCGGCGGCGACAGGTCGAGCGTGGACGTCAGGGCCTGCTCCCACGTGACCTCCCGGCCGGTGTAGGCCGACATGCGGCCCATGATCGCGGTCAGCGTCGACTCCGCCACGGTCCGGGCCTCGTTGAGCCGCGGGCCGCCGGCGATGCTCTCCAGCAGATCGCGATGCTCCTGCACATAGGGGTTGGAGTTGTCGTGGTCGAAGCGCCAGGGGCGACGACCCTCGATCACGGCGAAGCCGGGCCGCGTCACCGCCCAGCCGTCGGTGCCGCGGAAGGCCTCTTCCACGCGTGACGCACAACCGTCGATCTGGCGACACATGCTCGTCACATGCACGTGGCCCGGATATTCGTACTCGACGGCGAAGTGATCGAAGATGTGGCCGTAGTGCGGGTGCGTGCGAACCTGGCGGCCGCCGAGGGCCAGGGCCCGCACCGGGTGGGCGCCGATCGCCCAGTTGACGGCGTCGAGGTTGTGCACGTGCTGCTCGACGATGTGATCACCCGACAGCCATGTGAAGTACAGCCAGTTGCGGAGCTGCCACTCCATGTCCGTCCACTCGTCGCGAGGGGGCTTCATCCACAGCCCGCCCATGTTCCAGGAGCAGCGGGCCGAGACGATGCGGCCGATATCGCCGTCGTGCAGCCGGCCCATGGCGGCCAGATAGCTCGTCTCGTGGCGGCGCTGGGTGCCCGCCACCACGGTGAGCCCCTTCTCGTCGGCGACGTCGGCGGCGGCCATGACCCGACGCACGCCGACGGGGTCGACGGCCACGGGCTTCTCCATGAACACGTGTCGGCCGCGGTCGACGGCGGCGGCGAAGTGCGCGGGACGAAAGTGGGGGGGCGTGGCCAGGATCACGACGTCGAGGTCCTCGCCGATCAGCTCCTTATACGCGTCGAATCCGACGAAGCACCGGTCGTCAGCCACGATCGCCCGATCGTGGTTCGAGGCCAGATGCTGGCGACACCCCTCGAGACGGTCGGAGAACACGTCGGCGAGAGCGACCACGTGGACACGCGGCGAGGCCTCCAACGCGTTGATGGCGGCGCCGGTGCCGCGTCCGCCGCAGCCGACGAGCCCCACGCGGACGGCGTCGGAGCCCGCCGCCCGTGCCACGCGACCGGCGGCCAGAGGCGCCGCGGCCACGGTGACGGCCGATGTCCTGAGAAAGTCGCGCCGGGTGACGTCAGTGCTCATGGCATGGTCCCTTGGGAGAGAATCCGGTCCATGCGGGCGGCCAGGTCCGCCAGATAGGCCGCGTCACCGGCCGCGAGCTCCGCCGTGGCCCAGCCTTCGTAGCCGATCCCGTCGAGGGCCGCCATCACCGCCGGCCAGTTGCAGTCGCCCTCACCCAAGGCGACGTCGAAACCCTTCCACAGCCCCTCGTTGTCGCGTTTGGACCGGCTGTACTCCTTGATGTCCAGCTTGAGGATGCGGCGGCCCAGGACGGCGATCCAGTGCTCCGGCCAGCCGTACCGCACGACGTTGCCCACGTCCAGATACCAGCCGACGCGGGGGCTGGCCAGCTCGTCCACGTAGCGGGCGGCCTCCAGCGGGCTGAGCAGAAAATTGTTCCAGACGTTCTCCAGCGCGATGGCCACGCCGAGCTCCTCGGCCAGCGGCAGCACGACGCGGAGCTCGGCCTGGGACCGCCGGTACGCCTGCTCGTACGACACGGACGCATCGACCACGGCGGGGACGAGAAGGACCGTGTCACCGCCGTAGCGGCGGCAGTCGCGAAGCGCCTGCTCCAGGGCCCGCCGGCCGCGGGCGCGGACCTCGGGGTCGGCCGCCGAGAGCGGCTCGCGCCAGTGCGCCGAGTCGACGACGCCGTGAATGACCAGCCCCGTCTCGTCGCGGGCCGACACCACCTCGTCAAGGTCGAGGTCGGCGGGGGACGGCATCTCGACGCCGTCGAAGCCCAGCTCCCGAAGAAGTCTGAACTTCTCCAGGACGGTCATCTCGCCCGCCACCATCCCGAACTTGACCGCCTTGCGAATATGGCGACCGCCCTTGGGCGCCGGCTCCTGATCGGGCTCGGCCCGTCCCGACCGCGTCCCCGGCAGGACCGCCGCGGCCGCCAGCACCTGCAGGATGGCGCGGCGTGTCGGCATCTCAGGCCGGCACGCTGTACTGACCGGGCACGGCCACCGGCGCGACGTCGATCTGCCCGAGACCGTACGTCTGCGGTGTCCAGTCCTCGGCGGCGTTGACAGCATCCTCCCAGGTGACCGTCCGGCCGGAGTAGGCGGCCATCCGACCCAGGATGGCCATCATCGTGGACTCGGTCATCCAGACGCCGTCGTTGATCGGCGCGGCGGAGCGGATCGAGGCGAACAGCTCGTCGTGCTCGACCTGATACATGTTGGGTCGCTCGCCCTCGTACGCCCACGGTCGCTCGCCCTTGATCACGTGCGTCGGGGCCCAGCCGTTGACGTAGCACGTTCCGCTCGTCCCCATGACGTAGTCCGTGTTGTCGTAGTCGCAGCCGGGCATCTGCCGGCACGTGTGAAAGCACCTGGCCCCGTTGTCATACTCGTAGATCACCGCGAAGTGATCGTACACGTTGCCGGACTCGGGCCCTTCGCGCATGAGGCGGCCGCCTACGGCGCTGGCGCGGACCGGCATGACGCCGTTCATGGCCCAGTTGATCTTGTCGATGCTGTGGCACGCCTGCTCGACGATGTGGTCGCCCGACAGCCAGCGGAAGTGCCACCAGTTGCGGAGCTGCCACTCCATGTCCGACCAGCCCTCGCGGCGGGGGTGGGTCCCGATGGGGCTGGCGTGATAGGTGGTGTGCACGCTGACCACGTCGCCGATCGCGCCCTGCTGGACGAGAGCGTAGGTCGCCCGCTCGGCGGAGCTGTACCGCCAGCAGAAGCCCGACACCAGCGACAGGCCCTTGCCCCGCGCCGACTCGGCCGTCTCCAGAACGGACCGGACGCCCGTGGCATCGACGGCCACCGGCTTCTCGCAGAAGACGTGCTTGCCGGCGTCCACCGCGGCCCGGAGGTGTGCCGGCCGGAAGTGCGGGGGGGTGGCCAGGATCACGACGTCCACGTCGCGGCCGATGACGCCGCGGTAGGCGTCGAAGCCCGTGAATCGGGCCTCCGCGGGGACGAGCACCCTCGGCCGGGCGTGACCCTGCAGCCGCTCGAGGCTGGAAACGAGCCGGTCGTCGAACATGTCGCCCATCGCCACCAGCTCGACGCCGGGGTCGGCGTCGAGCGCCTGCATGGCCGCCCCGGTGCCGCGACCGCCGCAGCCGATCAGGCCGACGCGGATCGTGTCCGAACCGGCGGCGTGGACGAAGGGCGCCCCCAGCAGGGCGCCGGTGGTCACCGCCGTGGTCCTGACGAACTCGCGGCGGGTGACGTGATCAGTCATGGGTGTGCTCCCTTGTCTCACAGACGACTCGAAAGCCGACGAACCCCGCGTCGGCGAGCCACCAGATGCTCTTGGGGATCTGGGGGTCGCTCTGGTTCCACGCGTCGCGGGGCTCGACGCGGGCGACGCAGCCGACCCCGGCCGGCTCGTCGCGGTACGAACCACCCAGCGTAACCGGTCGGCCGTCGGAGCCGGTGCACCATTCCGCGGCATTGCCGTACATATCGTGGATGCCGTGGGCATCGGGCCGGCGCGTCGCCACGGGGTGGGTCTTGAAGTCCGCGTTGCCCCGGTGCCAGGCGTGCTCCGAGGCGTTCTCCACCGCGCCGCGGTCGCACACGAACCGCCACTCCTGCTCGGTGGGCAGTCGATACCGGCGGCCCGTCTTGACCGAGAGCCACTCGCAGAAGCTCGCGGCCCCGTGATACGACATGGAGATGCCGGGAAAGCCCGCGTGACCGAAGCCCCGGTCCATGGAGATGTAGGGCTTGCTGGGGCGGGTCACCGCGTCGGCTCCCGGCTCGCCGGCGGCCTGATCAAGGCCGTAGAGATAGACGTCGTAGGCGTCCCAGGTGACCTCGGTGCGCCCGATCCAGAAGGGCCTGATGCCGAGGCTCGCGTCACCGGGCACGGGAACCATCTCGAATGACACCGCGGTGCCGGCGATCGTCTCCGTAAACTGTGCGAGACCGACCGACGGCGGGGGCCCGTCGCCCGACGCCGCGCAACTCGAGACGATGGACACGAGCACGATGTGGAGCATTCTGACGATCTGCACGGTGTCGATCCTCGGCGTCGATGACACGCTGCAACGGTTCGACTATACCGAGATCATCATGGGGGTCGAGGCCCGCGTCGTCCTCTACGCCCCCGACGAGATCGAAGCGCGGCGCGCCGCACGAGCCGCGTTCGACCGGATGGCCCAGCTCGACGCCGTCATGAGCGACTATCGCCCCGACAGCGAGCTCATGCGGGCCACCCGCGCCGCGTCGTCCGGGCCGGTGGCGATCAGCGACGATCTGTGCCGCGTTCTCGTTCGGGCTCAGGAGCTCTCGGAGGCCACCGGCGGCGTCTTCGACGTCACGATCGGCCCGCTCGCAGGGCTGTGGCGCGAGGCCCGCCGATCGGGACGGCTCCCCGACCCCGATGCGCTGGAGTCGGCCCGGCGTCGTGTCGGCCGAGAGCTCGTCATCATCGATCCCGACGCCGGCATGCTCGAGCTGACCGAGCCGGGAATGCGTCTCGATCTCGGCGGCATCGGCAAGGGGTTTGCCGCGGACGAGGCGGTGGCCGTGCTTGCAGGCCTCGGCGTCACCCGATGTCTCGTCGATCTCGGTGGCGACATCGCCGCCGCCGCGCCGCCGCCGGGGACCGCCGGCTGGCGGATCACGCTGGACGGCGATCCGTCGGTGGTCATCGAGCTCGACGGCCGCGGGGTGGCCACCTCGGCCGATACGCAGCAGTTCGTGATGATCGACGGGACCCGCTACTCTCACATCGTCGATCCGAGGACGGGTCTGGGCGTGACCAATCGCCTCTCCGTGACCGTGGTCGCGCCCGACGCGGCGACCGCCGACGCGCTGGCCTCGGCGGTGAGCGTGCTCGGCCGCGATGAGGTCGTGCGCACCCGGTTCCCGCAAGTGAAGGTGTACATGACCGACCACGCCCAGGCCCCCGACACGCGTCTCGATTGGTGGCGGGCTGCTCGTTTCGGTCTGTTCATCCACTGGGGGCTCTACGCCATCCCGGCCGGCACCTGGCGGGGCAGGCCCGTCGGCGGCGTGGGGGAGTGGATCATGCACCACGGGCGGATCCCCGCCGCCGAGTACGAGACCCTTCAAGGGCAGTTCAACCCCGTGCGTTTCGACGCCCGCGTGTGGGCGCGGCTGGCCCGCCGGGCGGGCATGAGGTACGTGGTCATCACGACCAAGCACCACGACGGCTTCTGTCTGTTCGACTCGGCGCACACGGACTACGACATCGCCGCGACGCCGTTCGGACGCGACGTCATGGCGGAGATCGCCGAGGCGTTTCGGGGCGAGGGCCTGCGGATCGGCTGGTACCACTCGATCATGGACTGGCACCACCCCGACTACCTGCCGCGACGGCCCTGGGACGAGCGCCCCGGCACCGACGCCGACCTCGACAACTACGTTCGTCATCTCAGGAGCCAGGTCACCGAGCTGCTCACCCGCTACGGGCCCATCGACATCATGTGGTTCGACGGCGAGTGGGAGGAGACGTGGACACACGAGCACGGCCGCGCTCTCTACGATCTCGTGCGCGGCCTTCAAGCCGACGTCATCGTCAACAACCGCGTGGATAAGGGCCGCGGCGGCATGGAGGGGCTGACCCGAACGGGCGACTTTGCCGGGGACTTCGGCACGCCCGAGCAGCAGGTCCCCGCCACGGGTCTTCCCGGCGTCGCCTGGGAGACGTGCATGACGATGAACGACTCGTGGGGCTACAAGACCGACGACGACAACTGGAAGTCGGCCGGCGACCTGATCCGGACCCTTGTCGACGTGGCGTCAAAGGGCGGCAACTTCCTGCTCAACGTCGGACCGACGGCGCTGGGCGAGATCCCCGCCGCCAGCGTCGAGCGTCTGGAGGCGATCGGCCGCTGGCTGGACACCAACGGCGAGAGCATCTACGGCACCTCGGCGAGCCCGTTCGAGAGTCTGCCGTGGGGCCGGTGCACGCAGAAGGCCGACCATCAGGGCGCGACCCGACTCTACTTGCACGTCTTCGACCCGCCTCCCGACGGGACGCTGCTCGTGCCGGACCTGGCCAACGACATCCGGCGGGCCTACCGGCTGGCCGACCGCACGCCACTGGCCGCCGGCCACGACCGGGGCGGCGTCATCGTCAGGCTGCCGCCGCCCTCGCCGGGGCCCGTCACGGTCGTTGTCCTCGACATCGACGGCCCGCCCGCGATCGCGCCGCACCATCCACGGCTCAACGACAAGTAACCGCGACGGCGGGGCAGCGAGAACACGTCGTGAACCACTCGACGGGCGAGTCGGTCGTTGACGCCCTGCATATGGGAGAGTAGTCGTACTACTGTCCCATATTCGCTGCTCAGGGCAGGTGACGCCGCGCAATCTCGGCCCACTCGCTGTCGGGGTCGAGCTTGAGGTAGGCCCTCCAGTGCTCGGCCGCTTCGGTCGGCCGGCCGAGCTGGTCGTAGCAGTACGCCAGGTTGAAGTGGGCGTCGGCGAACGACGGTGACGCCTCGACGGCCCTTAACAGACAGGCGACGGCCTCGTCGAGTCGCTGGTTCTCCTCCATCAGGTCCGCCAGGTTGTACCACGCCGCGGCGAGGTCGGGGTCCAGGTCCACCGCCATGCGGAAACGCTCCTCGGCCCCGTCGAGCCGGCCCAGTCCCCGCAGCACGTTGCCGAGGTTGAAGTGCGCCTCGGCGAGGTCGGGCCGAAGCGCCACGGCCGACCGGTAGGCATCGATCGCCTCGGGCAGACGCTCCTCGTCCTCGCAACGCTGGCCCCGCTCCAGCCACTCGTCGGCGGACACCGGCGCGGTGAGTGGCGTCGCCACGGGGGGTCTCTCCGCGCCCGGCCTCGCGCCGAAGTCGAGCACGAGCTGCCCGTCCGGAGCCACCAGCCGGTCGCCGAGCTCGGCCAGCAGCGTCCCCCGGTCCTCCACGACGATCTTGAGCTGCGAGAGCGGCCGCTCCGTGCCGGGCAGCACCGCGGCGAGGCCGCGCATGCTGCGGCTGATGGTCGCCGGATCAGCCCCGCCGGCGACCAGCTCCGCCACGGTGCGTAACGAGACGAGGTCCTGGAAGTCGTAGAGCCCTTGCTCGGCGCGGATCAGACCGAACAGCTCCCAGCGTCGCAGGCTGGCCTCGTCGATGCCCAGCAGGCTCGACACGTGCGCGGCCGGAAAGCTCTTGCGCAGATCAGGGGCCCGCCGTGTCAGGCCCGCCATCTCCAGGAACGCGGCTTCAGAGACGATGCGGATCCGGGCCCCCTGGCGGTTCAGCGTCTCGGCCCGCCCCAGCTTGCGGCTCACGGTGCCGTCGGGAAGCAGCGGCCAGCCGTCCATGCCCACCACCAGCAGCGACGTGCGCCGCGACACGGTCGTCACCAGGGCGCCCCCGGCCGCCTTGACCAGCCCGGCCGCGTCGCGCCGGGTCATCGACGCCAGCCGGCCGGTGAACGCCACCCGGGCGAGCTTCAGTGAATCCGACACCGCCGCGCTGGACACGGCGGCATCATACCGTGTCACTCCGGGAGCTCGAACTCGGGCTGCCAGTACAGGTAGTCAGCGGTGGTGGAGCGCATGGTCACGAAAGCGTAGTCGAACGCGTCGAGGGCCTCCACGAGCGCCAGGATGTCGGCCCAGGTGCCGTGAATCCCGCCTGGGCCGGGAGAGGTGAACCAGGCCGTGACGTTGCCGGGCCCGTCGGCGCCCGCGACCGCGAACCGGATGTCCTGCCCGACCATCAGCGTGACATCGGCCGTGATGTCGTCGAGCGTCTTGAGAAAGAAGGAGCCGTCAACGTACTTGCGGAAGAAGTGCTCGATCCAGCGGTTTCGCAGGTCGTGGGCGGAGTAGTTGTCCACGTGCGGGGCCGCGTTGCCCCACACGAAATCCGGCATCCCGTGCCAGGTCGTGTCGCCGCCCTTGACCCCGAACCCGGTGAGCTGGCTCTTGAGCTGGTAGAAAAACCCCTTCCAGCCGGTGCTGCCGGGGCCGCCGAACTCATTGCCGTGGTATGCCGACTGCGTGTACCAGCCGGGGTGTGCGTTGGTTGCCGATCCGACGAACGGCCGCGAGAGGACGTTGTCGAACATGATCCCGTCGATCCTGAACTCGAAGCCCGGCCCGGCCCCCGTGATGTAACCGTGGTCCAGCAGCCACTGGGTGACCGCCCCCGCGTACTCCGACGCGTAGGTCTCGGCACCGACGGCAGTGATGTCAAGATCCCAGTTGTGCACGGTGCCGACGGTGGCGTCGGCAGGCAGCCCGGCGTGCGGCGGGGTGTGCGGGCAGGCGACCTTGCCCGGTGTCCACGATCGGTCGGGGTCGCAGGCCCCGCCGGAGCGGTCGAACGATTCGTACTTGTCGATGGCGGGGCAGCCGTACCCGTTGAGGCCGTCGGCGTCACAGCCGCTGGCGGGATCCGCGTCCAGGACGTGCGTCTTGGCCACGTCCCGAAGCTCGTTGAATATGGTCCGCCACTTGGGCTTCTGATTGATGGACTCGAATCCGATCAGGGGCATGGCGATCTCGATGTCGTGCCTCGACCGCCGCCGGATCTCCTCGAACTGCTCCACCGGCGGCGCGTGGGCACCGCTCATGAGCACGTGCGCCATCGAACCGAAGTCGAGGACGGCCTCACCGGTGAACCTGATGTACGTGTCGTCCTCGATGATCTCGTCGTCGGGGTTGCCGCCGCGGGCCAGGATCCGCGCGGTCACGGCGTCGCGCCACACCTCGTAGTTGTATCCCTTCTTGAACCGGGCACCGTCGCACTGGGCGAAGTCCATCGGATCCGACTGGTTGAACGTCCACGTGTGCTCGAAGTAGAGCTTCAGCTTCTTCTCGGCAGTGCCGCACCAGGTGTGCCAGTGACCCAGAATCTCGAGAAAGTCCGTGATGCCGACCGTGCCGTCGCCGTCGAAGTCCGGCGGGCCGCCGGGGTCGGTCCCCCACACGCCCAGCACCGTGAGAAACTCGATGATGCCGACGCCCGCGTCACCGTCCAGATCCCACGGGCACGGACTGGTCGGCTCGTGGAGATACGCCGCGCCCGCGTCGAGCCCGGCCTCGTCGTGGCTTCTCGCGCCGCTGATCGCCGTCGTGCCGCTGACGGCGACGCTGTAGCCGAAGGTGTCCTGGGCGGCCCCGGCGGAGGCCGTCAGGCGGCCGACCTCGCCCCAGTTGTCGGGGCCCGTGCCGTCCCGGGCGAAGACGTAGGCGGTCCCGGAGCTGGCACCGCTCGGATCGGCGAAGGGCGCCCCCACGACGGCGAGGTTGTCGGCGAGCGCGACGGAGAACCCGAAATCCTCCTCCTGCACCGCGTCGGAGGCGGTGACGGCGCGGAGCAGGCCCCAGCTGTCAGGTCCGTCAAGGTCGCGTGCGAACAGAAACGCGGCACCGGAGTGCGGTCCGGCGTCATCGCGGCCGGGCGCGCCGGCAATGAGCATGTCACCGCGGATCGACACGGACCGGCCGAACTCGTCCTGATTGACGGCGTCGAGAAGCGTGACTCTCGCCACCTCGCCCCAGTTGTCCGGGCCCCCTTCGTCTCGGCTGAACACGTACACCGCGCCGCGAGCGTCGGCCTCGCCGGGCGCCCCGACGATCGCGGTCTCACCGTCGATCGAGACCGACCAGCCAAAGCCACCGCCGGTGTTGCCGCCGGAGGGGATCAGCTTGGTCACCTCGCCCCAGTTGTCCGGGCCGCCGTGGTGACGCTCGAAGACATAGGCCGCGCCCGAGCCCGTGACGTTCCCGTCGCCGGATCGGGCTCCCACCACGGCAACGCCGCCGTCGAGGGCCACGGCGGTGGCGAAGTCGTCGCCGAGACTGACGTCGGACGCGGCGAACGTTCTGACCTCGCCCCAGTTGTTCGCCCCGCCTTCGTCACGGTCGAACACGTACGCCGCGCCGAGAATGAGCCCCGTCGGTCGTCCCACGATCACCCGGTTGCCGCCCGCGGCGACGGTTGACCCGAAGCCCGCACCGTTCGGGGCATCGGAGGCGACGAGCTTTCGGATCTCGCCCCAGGCGTTGAGCCCGCCGGCGTTGCGGATGAAGACGTAGGCCGCCCCCGCGTTCGCGTCGGCCTGCGGCGAACCGACGACGGCCACGACGCCGTCGAGGGCGACGGCCTCGCCGAACCGATGACCGGCCGCGCCGTCCGACGCGAGCAGCTTGGCCACCTGCACCTGGCCGACGGCCGGGCCGCCGGCGACCGCGATCGTCGCCACCATCGCCGCGCCGCAGAGCCCGATCCGATCGCGCATCGGTCTTCTCCTCCTCCGGGGGCGGTCGTCACCCGCGCCCGAACGTGATGTTAGGCCGCGGTGCAGTCCGCGGATCAGGAGTATCTCGTTAGTCGGGCTGGCCGGGGCGGCGTTCGTCTGGCACTGGCGACTCCGCGCGTGTCGGCTCGTGTGGGCCGGGGCCGATCTGCGGGATCTCCGTGAGCAGCCCGACACGTCCTGGCGTCTGGTGGGGCGTCTGTGGAATCGTCTCCGCCGCCGCGCTGCGAGCGACCCCGCTTGGCAGATGAACTGACCGGCCGCCGCCGCCGGGCTGGTATCCTGGAGGCCTGCTGACGTCGGCGCCGAGACCGGGTCACGGT
>JBFGEG010000056.1:0-23049 GCA_041580235.1 Phycisphaerales bacterium | reverse complement strand
TGCACGGACTTGGGCGGCACCCCGCAGGGTCCCGCGACCGTGTGCGATCCCAACCCGTGCCCGACGGAGGCCTGCTGCCTCGACGACGGCAACTGCATCGACCTGATCCCGCGCGACTGCACGGACATGGGCGGCACTCCCCAGGGACCCGGCACCGAGGGCGCCGGCACCATGTGCCCGACCGAGGCGTGCTGCCTGGATGACGGCAACTGCATCGACGTCATCCCGCGCGACTGCACGGACATGGGCGGTGACCCCCAGGGTCCCGGCACGGAATGCGTGACCACCATGTGCCCGACCCAGGCGTGCTGCCTGGAGGACGGCAACTGCATCGACGTAATCCCGCGGGATTGCACGGACATGGGCGGCACCCCACAGGGCCCCGACACCGAGTGCGCGACGACCTTCTGTCCCACGGAGGCCTGCTGCCTGTCCGACGGCAACTGCCTCGACATCATCCCGCGCGACTGCACGGACATGGGCGGCACCCCCCAGGGACCCGGCACGATCTGCGATCCCAACCCGTGCCCCACGGAGGCCTGCTGCCTGTCCGACGGCAACTGCCTCGACATCATCCGGCGCGACTGCACAGACATGGGCGGCACCCCCCAGGGACCCGGCACGATCTGCGATCCCAACCCATGCCCGACGGAGGCGTGCTGCTTCGATGATGACAGTTGCCAGGATCTGATCCCGCGCGACTGCACGGACATGGGCGGTACCCCGCAGGGTCCCGGCACCGTCTGCGAGCCGAACCTCTGCGGACCCGGTGACGAGGGCTGCACCCCCGGCTACTGGAAGCAGCCGCACCACTTCGATGACTGGGCGGCGCCGTACACGCCGGACACGCTGTTCTGCGACGTCTTCTTCGGCGACTTTTCAGGTGATGAGTGCGCGTTCCCCGGACTGACGCTGCTGGAGGTGCTCAGCCAGCCGGCGTCGAGCCCGCCCGGACCCAACCAGCTCAACACCCTGGGGCGTCACACGGTGGCGGCGCTGCTCAACGCGGCTTCGTCCGGTGTGAGCTACGAGTTCTCGGTGGGCGAGGTGATCGACATGTTCAACGCGGTGTACCCCGGCACCATCGAGGAGTACAACGCCTTGAAGAGCGACTTCGCGGCCGCCAACGAGGCCGGCTGCCCGCTCAACGGCAACGCGGATGCCGACGGCGACGGGCTCGTGGGGATCACCGACCTGCTGAAGGTGATCGGCTACTGGGGGACGACGTTCGGGGAGGCCGACCTCGATGAGGATGGCATCGTCGGCATCGGCGATTACCTGCTCATCATCGGCTGGTGGGGTTCCTGACCCGACCGAGGCTACCGACGCGACCAGAACCGCCCCCGGTCTCCCGCGAGACCGGGGGCTTTTTTCTCTCCTGAACGGGGCCCGGGCTCGCCACGCGCCGGTTGACCCGACGCGCAGGGAAGGGCCCCAGTCTTGCGACCCGAGCCCGGGTCCTTCCGATCGGCGTGACCGTCACTCCTTGCCGACGGTGTCGCGGCCGCGAACACCGTCGATGGTCAGGATGTGGTAGGCGGTCTCCACGAAGTCGTACCCGTCACCGATGAAGTAGCCGTCGTTGGCGAACGGCGTATCCCGGCTCCACAGCCCGTAGCCCGCCTGCCGCGTGTGGCGGCGGTCCGAGGACATCGCCTCGGTGACGCCCATCATCCGCACCGATCCGTCGTAGAACAGCGTCACCGGCAGCGACAGGAAGCCGTGGTTGAAGTAGTACGGCTCGCAGCCGAAGAACGAAGCGTTGCACGGCACCTTGGGATTCTGGAGCCATTGGTGCTCCAGCATGTGCGTCTTGAGCGTCGGGTACCGGATTTGACCGAAGGACGGCACTTTGTAGCCGGCGGGGAGCTCCCACGGCGCGTTGAAGAACTCCTCCTCGCCGTTGTCCGAGAAGACATACGGCGCGAAGAGCCCGGCCGGCGACAGGCAGTAGCTGGTCCAGGCCGGGTTGCATTCGGCGGGAACGGCCACGAACTCACCGGGAACCTCGAAGCACGGATCGAGATTCTTGAGCACCGTACGGTCCTTCGGGGCAAAGAAGATCGGATCGTGATACCGCCCGTTGACGTAGTCCTGGAAGGGCTTGGACTGCACGCCGAACCGGAACCAGCCCCACCCGTCCGCCTGGGCGTTGTCGTTGGGCGGCCCGGGGAAGTTGATGGGCTGGAACATCACGTCGTTGCCCTGGTCGGTCCAGTACGCCCAGGCGACGTAGTCGCCGCCGGAGGTGTAGCCCCAGCCTCCGACGATCGGGGGATGAATCTCGAAGCCGCTGCCCGCGCCGTAGATCGCCGCGTTGTAGGCCGCGACGTCGCCGTCGTACTGGCCCAGATTGTCGCGGGTGTAGGTCACATGGCGGTCGGCCCAGTCGGCGGCATAGGTCTTGTGAGCGATCGCGATCTGTCGCAGGTTGTTCTTGGAGACGTTGATCCTCGCGTTGTCGCGAGCCTTGCCTATTGCCGGAAGGAGTATCCCGACAAGCAGCGCGATGATCGAGATCACCACGAGCAGCTCGATGATCGTAAACCCTGGTCGTCTCTTCATGGCGTTTCACGTCCTCTCTGCCCCCAAGGCCCAGATCGAGTGACCCCGCCATACGTTTGAGTGTGTCGCTAACAGATAAGAGCGTGCCCGGTGGCGTTCCTTTCAGGTTCGGGGCCCAGAGCCCCGTCCCGTCTCCTTGTTGGGGGACCAGGGCGGCATTTTGGCGCGAATTTCCGCCTGGTTGCCCCGGGCGGGCTTGAAACGGTCCCGATCTGGAGTAGTCTGGTCAGCCTCAAGGGGCCGCGACGACGCATCGCGGCCGTCGGGGGGACGGACCATACAAGAGCAGAGAGGAGGCTGGAGGAAGGTCCATGACTTCTCGTCTGCTCGTGGGTTGTACGGTGGCCGTGGCGGCGGCGGTGCTGACCCCGGCCCTGGCCGAAGACCCCCCCGACTTCACCATGATGTGGGACGCCTCCGCCGACGGAATCGGTGAGTCCTTCTACAACTGGGACCTCTACGGCTCCACGCCCGTCTTCGGCGATCACACGCTGGGCGGCGAGGCCTGGACGGGGTGGAAGTACGAGGGCGCGCTGTCCGGTCAGAACAGCGAGTGGAGCCTGAGCTGGACGTGCGTCTTCAACGACGACACCAACGGCGCGGTCGACGGCGGCGGCGCGTTCGTGGCCGCGTACATCGTCGTCACCAACAACTTCGGCTCGACCCAGAACTTCCAGTCGCAGTCGAATCTGTCACTGACCGGGGCCATCGACTCGCCCCTCATGCGCGGCGAGGTGTCGGGAACGGTCAGCGATCTCAATTTCAATTCCGCGACCGTCTCCGCCCCGTTCGGCGGGCAGATCTACACGCCGCAGATCGACGGCATCGATGAGTCGGACGGCTTCATGCTGGCGGATCCCTTCTCGGCCACGGCCGGCGCCCTCCAGCAGGCCCCGGTGGGCCCCGAAACCTTCGGCATCCCGAGTCCCCTCTCCGCCTCGCGCAACGCGATCTCGAGCATCGGGCTGCTGCTTGACTTCGACCTGAGCCCCGGTGACTCGGTGCAGATCAACGCGTACTTCGAGCTGATGCCCGTGCCCGGCGCGGGCGGGCTGGGGCTGCTGGCCGCCCTGGGCCTGGTCACGCGGCGGCGCCGGCGGTAAGGACGCGCGTCTCAGGGCTGCGACTGCCAGCTGCCGCGGGGGAACCCCACCACGATCAGGGCGGCCCCCACCGCCATTCCGACCACGCCGAAGGTGTACAGCGTCTTGGTCGCCACGACCGTGTCGCCGTCGACGAAGGACTTCGCACGCGTGGACTCGCCGACCCACAGCGTGAGGGCCTCGGACTTGCCGCTGTCGATCGCCTCCTGGCGGGCGTCGGCATAGCGGGTGGCGCCCCAGCCGAGCACGACGAGCACGGCACCCAGTCCCAGTACGGTCCTGCGGATGTAGAAGTGCATCTGGGGCTCCATCGGCAGGCCGCGGCGAGCTGTCCAGCGTCCGGGGGCGGGGCCGCCTCCGGCCGCCCGGCGGGTCCGGCTGGGGCGACCCTGCACGTCCGGGAACTCGCGTCGTGGGCGTTTCTGGTTCCCCTGTCGTCCCGCCGGAGGTACTCTGGTGCGGCGCCCGAGGCGAGGAGATCGAAACACATGAAGCGATGCTGGACGATCCCGTGCGTGGGGGCGCTGGCGCTGCTGGCACCGGTGCTGCCGGTCCTGCTCGGCGGCGAGCAAGGGCCCCCGTGCGCCCAGCCGGCGGCCAACTGCCAGGCCTACTCCGTCGAGAACGCGTTCAACAGCACCGGCGACGAGTTCGTCACGGCCGACGACTTCCGCCCGGGCTCCTCCGGCGGCATCACCAGCATCTGCTTCTGGGGGGCGTATGCGCCCGACCCCGGCGGCACCCCTCCCGTTGACGACTTCACGATCAGGTACTACGACGACAACGGCTTCGGCTTTCCCGGCACGCTGATCGCCGACTTCAGCGGTGCCGATCTCAGCGTCAGCGGACCGGTGGACACCGGCGACGCGACCGACGGCGGCTTCGCCGGGATCTGGGAATACAGCGTGACACACCCGGTCGTCTCGGTGAGCTCCGGCGGCTGCTACTGGGTCGAGATCACCAACCCCAACGACGGGTCGAGGGACTGGTACTGGGCGTGGGCCAACGCCGGCGAGGGCAACGGGTGGTCGATCGTGGACGGGCCCGGCGCTGACGGCTACGACTTTCTTGACATCGAGACGGGCACCGACCTCGCGTTCTGCATCAATCTGGGGCTCGGCGACGCGAGCACGCAGTGCGGCCCGCCGGAGACCTGCAACGCGGCTGCCGGGGGCTGTGACCAGTCCCACGGACCCGGCTGCGACGATCTCGCGTGCTGCGCGCGGGTGTGCGAGGTGTCGGAGGGCTTCTGCTGCCAGGCCCTGTGGGACGAGACATGCATCGGCATCGCCCAGGACGAGGGATGCTTCGATCCGGTGCCGGAGGCGTGTGCGTCCCAGCAGAATTGCCAGGTCACGGACCTCAACTTTCACGGCGGGGGTTTCCAGAACGCGTTCATCGGCGCCGCCAGCGACTCGGCGATCCCATCCGCCGCCGCCGAGAACTTCACGCCGGCTGTGAGCGGCGTGATGAGCTCGGTCTGCTGGTGGGGCTTCTATTTCAACCTGAATCAGGGCCAGGAGTGCAGCAGCGGCGCCGTCGACGACTTCACGATCCGCTACTACGCGGACGACGGCAGCGGCATTCCGGGCAGCGTGCTGGCGACGTTTTCCGTGACGCCGACCAGGACCGTCAACGGGGGCATCGGCGGGGGCGGATCGATCCCGGTTTATCGCTACGAGGCGAGCCACGCCGACGTGGCGGTGACCGCCGGCATGTGCTATTGGATCGAGATCACCAACAGCCTCGACGGCCAGTGCTGGTGGTGGTGGTCGACGGCCCCTCCGGGCGACCGCTACTCGATGCTCGACGACGGCACCGGATACGACGTCGCCGATGGCGAGAACCACGACCTCGCCTGGTGCGGCAACCTGCCGCTGGGCGACCAGACCCCGTGCGCAGCGCCACTGCCCATGGAGTCGTGCCCGGCCGGCGACACCGAGCTCACCCAGAGCACCGACCCCGACACGATCACCCCTGACAACTCCATCGCCTGCAACAACACGCAGGGCGGCAACCCCGTCTGGAACCTCGACAGCTACTACGCCCGCTCCTACGACCTGTCGGCGATCCCCGACACGGCAGGCACCCAGGTGGCCGTCGAGTGCGTGCAGTTCGGCATCGAGATCAACCGCGGCGGGGCCAGCCCCGTCACGATCAGCCTGTACGAGGACACCGACGGCGGCGCCCCGACCGCGCCCGGCGACGACCTGCTGCTGCTGCAGTCGGTCGAGGTGGTGGTGCCCGCCAGTCTCAGCGAGGGCGCTTTCCTGATCGCCGAGTTCGACCCGCCGGTCGATCTCGCGATCGACTCGGTTCTGGTCGTCGAGCAGTACCAGCCCAGCCGCAGCCCCAACATCGACGGTGACAGCGGCATCATGCAGCCCGGAACCAACGATCTCGGCCAGAGCGCCCCGACGTACTTCCGGGCTCCGGGCAACCCGCCGACAGGCTGCGGAATCAACAACTACGCCACGTTCGACTCCCTGAACTTCTTTGGCGTCCATCTCGTGCAGCGTGTGGTGCTGCAGGGCGGCGGCGACCCCTGCCCGTGGGACTGCAGCGGCGACGGCGACGGCCAGGTGGGGATCAACGAGTTCCTCGCCGTCCTGGGACAGTGGGGAACGCCGGGGTCCTGCGACTACGACGGCGGCGGCGTGGGGATCACGGACTTTCTGAAGGTCCTGGGCGTGTGGGGGACGTGCCCGTAGCGGGCTCGTCGGGCACCTGGGGCTTGCCGTCGCGATAGGAGATTTCGCAGCGGTGACAGCGGCGGTCGTAGATGATCGCTGCTGCGCACAGCTCGCACTCCGCTGACCGCTCGACGGCCCGCAGCAGGCGCTCGTATTCCCGGCGAGCCTTCTTGAACGTCCGGCGGTCCCGGTAGGCGCGGTTCCCAACGATGCCCACCGCGCAGGCGTCGCACCAGCCGCCCGTCTCGAGGGGGAGCGTCTTCTCACCGGCGTGCGTCCTGCAGGCGGTGCAGGTGAGCGCCCCGGCGTCCAGCGGCTGCCCCTGCGCGAGCAGGTAGGTGAGCTTCGAGAAGTACGCCTGCCCGTTCACGTAGCCCACGCGGCAGTCACCGCAGAAGGCGTCACGCTTCACCGCCCACCGGCAGGCGGCGCACCGCATGCCCTCCGGATCGACATCGTGGCCGTGTGCGTCCAGCGCGTCGAACAGCACGTAGGACCTGATCTCGACGGTGGCGACGTAGCCGATCTTACAGGGGACGCACCAGACGTTGTCCACCTGGCCGCGGGCGCAGCTGCACTCGCGATCGCTGCCGATCGGGGAGGCCGCGGCGGCGCACAGGAGCCCCGCCGAGAGGAGGAGCAGGCCGGGACTGATCATTCGCGGGGGCACGACCCCAACGATAGGAAGCCCGTCTCGCGGCCGGCGATCACTTTTTTTAAATCAGGAAATGCGTCTTTTTTGCAAGTAGTCGGGTCTCTTCTGACATGGTACGTTAATCGCCCATCTCTCCACGCCCGTTCCGGATTCCCCAGATCCTGTAAGGACCACACACCCATGAATAGGCAGAACGTGATCGCCGGGCTTGTCGTTTGCGTGCTCCTTCTCGTTCAAGCGCCGGTGATGGCCGGCTCGCACTCCTGGGACATCGTCGAGATCTTCAGCAACTCCGACGGAACGATACAGTTTGTCGAGCTGCAGGAGCAGAATGGGCTCGCCAACGAGGTCGGCCTCAACGACAAGTGGGTCCGCGCCAACATCGCCGGCAACCAGTTCGACTTCCCAGGCAATCTGTCGGGCAACACCTCCAACGCCCACCTGCTGCTGGCGACGGCCGGCTTCGCCGCGCTGCCCGGCGCGCCGACGCCGGACTACGAGATCCCCCCGAACTTCTTCGATCTCAACGACGACTTCCTCGAGTACTGGACCTACGACGACTTTGACTTCCCTGCCGGGGCGCTGCCGCTCAACGGCAAGGACTCCCTGTCCGGCGACGGTACGACCGGCCCCAACACGCCAACAAACTTCGCCGGCGAGTCCGGAACGGTAGACGCCTGCCCCTCCGACTACGACGGCGACGGCTTCGTCGGCATCAACGACTTCCTGTTCGTGCTGGGCAACTGGGGCACGCCCGCCGGTGACATCGACGGCGACAACGACACGGGGATCGCCGAGTTCCTGTCCGTGCTCGGCAACTGGGGGGCCTGCTGACCCCGCGCGACGAGTAGAATGGTGACGTCATGCGACGTCGCCTGCGGATGTTCGGGTTCCTCGCGGTGCTCTCGATCGCGGCCAGCACCGTGGTCGCGTGGGGCTGCGTGCTGTGGTCACCGCTGCGGGACAGCCGGCCGCTGACGGCCGTCGAGGCGACGGACCTGATCACCCAGCGGATGGGGACGGTTCGTGATCACGGCCGGCCTCGAGGCACGCGCAACGACGGTCCCGGCTGGGCCGCCGTCTTCGCCTCCGACGCGACCATCCCCGCCCCGCCGCGGCCGACCCGCCTGTCAAAGGCACGCGGGCGGCGTTCGTCCGGCCACGCCTTCACCCAGATTCCCATCCACCCCGACGACAAGCAGGTCGAGATCTTCACGGCGGGCTGGCCGCTGAGCTGCCTCGAGGGTCAGCGGACGACACGGGGCACGACGCGACGGCCCCACGGGCTGGTCGAGCCCCCCGGCCTCGTCCGGGACCTGGGCGTCAAGCCGATGCGGCTGGTCCCGCTGCGACCCCGGTGGGGCGGGCTTGCCGTCAACGCGATCTTCTACACGGCGGTGTTCTGGCTCGCCGTGCCGGGCCCCCTGGCCCTGCGGCGGCGGCTGAGGCGGCGGCGCGGCGCGTGCCCCCACTGCGGTTACGACGTCGCGCACGCCGAACACGACGCGTGCCCCGAGTGCGGCCGGCCGTGAGGCCCGTCAGGCCGCGCGTTTGGACGCGGTCTTGCCGGACGTCGTCTTCTTGCTCGTGGTCTTCTTGGCGGCCTTCTTTTTCGACGTGGTCTTGGGGGCGGCGGTCTTCGTCGAGGTCGCCGTGCGGCCGGTCTTGCCGGTGGTCTTCTTCTTCGACGTCGCCGTCTTGCGGGCGGGTGACTGCTTCGAGGACGACTCCGGGGCCAGGGCGAACGCGTGCATGAATTCCTTCCACGACCGCTCCAGGGCCGGGTAGCGTTGCGGCACGTCCTTGATGGTCCTGGTCAGGGACTCCTTGTAGCCCTTCTTGTCGATGTGGTCCTTGCCCGCGCGGTACGCGCGGCGGCTGAGGTCGGCCGTGCGTTTCGAGGTCGTCTTGAGCCAGCCCCACTGCTCGACCTTCTGCTTGACAGCCACCGCCGTCGCGCACACGACCTCAACGACCCGGCGTGCGAACGCGGCCACCCGGGCTCTCCAGCCGGGGCTCTTGATCGCGGTGCCCGCCCGCCTGGCCGCGGTGCCCACCCGGGCCGCCACGACGGGCCCCTTGTCTCGCGCCAGCTTTGCCCCCCTGGTGGCCGCCTTGCGGGCCGCGTCGGTGGCGCGGCGACGGATGGCCGCGGACCTGCCCCCGCGTTTGGCGGGCTTGGATGACTCGGTCGGCTTGCTGTCCATGCGTGGCACCCCCGGGACACCCTGAAACGGACCCCCACACAGTCGTCGGCCAGCGAGAGCGGCTCCGTGAGCGTTTTTACGGCCCCCGCAGCCTCAGGCGAGGCATGGGCTCCACCGGCTCGCTCGTGAAGGCCTGGCGGCGACCCCGGCGGCCCAGGGGGACCGTGAGGGCCATGAGCACCCCGCCGGCCGCCATGACGAGAAGACTGCCGAGGTACAGGCTCTGCAACGGCGGCACGACCTGCCGCATGACCCTGACGGGCTTGGTCTCCCGGGCCGGCGCGGAGCGGGAGCCCCGGCTCTCGTCCAGGATCTGGAAGACCTGCTCGACCGACGGGGCCACCTCCGGATCGAGGGCCTCGTCGAGGGTGAGGTCGAGGATCGTCGAGTCCTCCATCTGGATGACGGGCGCGGGTGAAGAAGGCTGCATGGAGACGGCCGCCCGCCGCACGCCCTCACGCCACAGCAGGCCCGCCTTGGGCCCCGCCGCCATCTGATGGGCGTCGATGTACTTCGTGACCGCCCACCCCCCGATGAGCAGAGCGGCGCCCACGACAAACGCAAGCCGGCGAATCATCCTCTCACCCTCGGTCGCCCCTGGCGGCAGGGTCCGACCCCGTTATAGTCTCCACCCTTATCGGCATGATCCGGCCCGCAGGAAAGGCCCGAACATGAGCGCCTTCGCCGTTTCGTTCACGGCTTACACGCTGGCCATCGTGCTCATCGGGCTGTACTCGGCGAAGTACGCCCGCCGCAGCGACGAGGACTTCTTCCTGGCCGGGCGCTCGCTGGGGCCCTGGGTGGCGGCCCTGTCCGCGTCGGCGTCGAGCGAGTCGGGGTGGGTGACGCTGGGGCTCATCGGCTGGGCCTTCACCTCGGGCGTCTCGGCGTACTGGATCATCCCCGGCTGCCTGCTCGGTTTCATGTTCAACTGGTTCGTGATCGCCCCGCGGCTTCGCCGGCATTCCGAGGCGGTCGGGGCGCTCACCCTGCCGGATTTGTTCGCCTTCAGCTTCCGGGAGCGGGTGCCGCTGCTGCGTGGTCTGAGCGTGGTGGTGATCCTCGTCGCCATGCTCGTGTACGTGGCCGCCCAGTTCGCCGCGGCCGGCAAGGCGTTCGAGGTCGCGTTCGACGGCGTGCGCTACCAGGCGGGCGTGCTCATCGGGGCCGCGATCGTGCTGGTGTACACCGTGCTCGGCGGCTTCCGCGCCGCCTGCTGGACCGATCTCGTGCAGGGGTTGATCATGGTCGGCACGCTCGTAATCTTCCCCCTGTACCTGCTCGTGGCCGGGGGCGGCTACGACTTCGTGGCCCAGCAGATGGCCGTCGTCGATCGCGGGTACCTGCAGTTCCTGCCGGCGTTCGACGCCGAGGGCGGCGGGGCGGCGCTGCTGGGCTTCCTGCTGGGCTCCGGCGCGCTGGGCATCAACCTCGGCTATCCGGGCCAGCCCCACGTGCTGGTGCGGTTCATGGCCCTGAGCAACCCGCGGCAGGCGCGGCTGGGCGGTGTCATCTCCGCCGTGTGGGCGACGCTCGTCTACTGGGGCGCGGTCACCGTGGGGCTCATGGTCAGAGCCATGACCACCGCCGGCGGCAGCGGCAGCGTCGAGTATCCGTGGACCGCGTCACTCGCCGACCAGCTTGCGACGGGCGCCGCCGATGCGGGCGAAACGGGGCTGATCCTGGCGGCCCAGAACATGATTCCCGGTGTGCTCTCGGGCATGGTGCTGGCGGCGGTGCTGGCCGCGATCTGCTCCACGGCCGACAGCCAGCTCGTCGTCGCCGCCAGCTCGGCCGCCAACGACGTGTACGCGCGGCTGGTCGATCGCAGCCGGCGTCTGGCCCACACCCTCGTCAACCGGCTCGTGATGCTGGGGCTGGGCCTCGGGGCGGTGCTGCTGGTCATCGACACGCGGGTCAAGGTCTACGAGTACGTCCTGGAGTACGGCTGGGCCATTCTCGGGGCGTCGTTCGGCCCGCAGCTGATCCTCCTGCTGCTGTGGAAGCGGGCGACGTACGCCGGATGCGTCGCCGGCATGGCGACCGGGTTTCTGACGGCGCTGCTCTGGAAGCTGCTGGACCTCCAGCAGTACGTCACCGCGCTGGAGGTCTACAACCTCACCCTCGGATTCACCCTGGCCTTGATCGTCAACGTCGTGGTCAGCCTGCTCTCGCGGCGCGGTCCGCCCGAAACGCCGTGAGCAACTTCCACAGGTAGTCCCCCGCCGCCGCCGTGCTGCACAGGATCGTCACCCAGAGAACAACGAGGGTGAACGACGCCTCGCTCCACAGCAGCAACGACGCAAACATCGTGAACTGCAACGCTGTCGTGAGCTTGCCGATCGGTCTCGGGACCAGTCGGCGGAACTTCGACCAGTCACGTCGCACCGTGACGTACGCCGCCACCCCGGCCACCGTGAGGTCGCGGGAGATGATCAGCAGCATCTGCCACCAGGTCACGAGCCCCGCCACCGTCAGCGTCACGATCACCGAGAAGACAAAGAGCTTGTCGGCGATGGCGTCGATGAGCTGCCCGCTGGGCGTGTGGGCATTGAAGCGCCGGGCTACGAAGCCGTCGAGAAAGTCGCTGAGACCCCCGCCCAGCACCACCGCCAGCCTCCAGCCCGGGGCGACAAACGGAAACGCGATGGCCAGCCCCAGACGCAGCAGCGACAGCACGTTGGGAACGGCGGTGATCAGTCGGCGTGGCGAGGAGGGTTCAGGCACCGGAGTTTCTCTTGTCGGCGGCGGGGGGCGGGTGACATGACCGGGATCGTGCGGCGGCTCGCGGCCACCGCGATGTTGCGTAGCAGCCTCAGACGGAAATCGGCTCGCGAGCGTTGGGGCGGCGCGTCGACGCTTGCCGACAGCACCACGCCCGGGCCCGCCCGGCCCAGCCGGCGTCGGGGGCACTCCAGCAGCCCCCACCCCCGCGGCAGCTCCCGCCGCTTGATCATGCCGCGGGGTGCCGCGAGGTACAGCTCGTCGGCCAGCCGGTAACGGGCGATCGTGAAGAACTTCGTCTCGCCGTAGAGCTGGGTCTCGAGTCGCCGGATCCTCCGCAGCAGGCGGTGATACGCCCGGAGACGGCTGGCCCCGAAGTCCCAGTCCTCCAGCTCCGGGAAGAGAGCCGAGCCCGATTGTCTCAAGTGCGGCTCGTGGACCTTGATGCGCCGCTCCTCGATGGCCCGGCGCATACGCTCAAGCTCCTGTCGCAGGTCCAGCAGCCGATCGGCGTCACGCCGGTCTCGAAGAAAATCCGCCCGCGTCTGCTTGCACTCGATCATGACCGTGCGTGGCTCGCACCGTCGGGGGCGCCGGCCACCGGCGCCGTTGCCTGCTTCGGGATCCGTGTCCAGGTACCCGGCCACGTCCACCCGATACCGGGCGATCGGGCACCGCACCTCGGTGGCCAGGGCCTGGCCGCCACGCCGGCGCAGATACTCCAGAGCCAGCCGTTTGAGGTGTTGGTGAGCGTCCGTTTCCACCACGGCTCCGCGTTTGCCGCTGCCCGCCTTCACAGTAGCCGTCGGCACGCGCCGCCCGATCTCTGAACAAATACCTAACGAATATGGCCCGTCGGCGTGGCCGCCTTCCTCGGCCATCTGCAATCACCGGCCCGCCTCGACGTTTTGCCGAGAAGCCCGGTGCCGCGCAACCCGACATGGTACGGGCACGCCTGTCTCGTCCCCGGACTTCTGAGAGAACAGCCATGAGCAGCAGCACCCATGCGATCGAACGCCGTCTCGCCGCCCTCGAAGCCGAGGTGCGGCAGACCCGCCGCTCCGCCGACCGGTACCGCCGGCTGTCGTGGGTCCTGAGCCTGGGCCTGGTGTGCCTGATCACGGCGGGGGCCGCGATGGGACCGGGGATCCCCGACGTCCTGCAGGCCCGGCGGTTCGAGGTCGTCGACGCCGAGGGCCAGGTGGTGGTCGCGGCCGTGGCCGGGCCCAAGGGCGGCGAGGTGAACGTCTGGAGCAACGAGCACAGCAACGTGGCCCGGTTGTGGGTCAACGACAGCGGTGGCGACCTGGCCATCTGGAGCAACACCGGGCAGAACGTCTTCGGCGCCTACGCCACCCCGGCCGGCGGCGAGTTCGCCCTGTGGAACGCCCAGGGCGCCCGCGGGCTGCGGGGCCATGCCGACGGTCTCGGTGGGCGGTTCGCCGTGTACGACGGCGCCCGCGATCGCCCGATCGTGACGGCCGAGGCGGGTGAGCACGGAGGCCGGCTTGCCGTCACCGGCCCCCACGGTGACGAGGCGTGGTCGGCGCGGGCGATCGCGACGGGCGGGCAGACCGCCATCTCCGGGGCCGGAGGCGCGGTGGTCCTCGCCGCCGGGGCGACCGAGGCGGGCGGCTCGCTCGCCCTCCACAACGCCGCCGGCGTGGCCGTCCTGACCGCGACGCCCGACGACGGCGGCGCGGGCTGGCTCGACATGACCGACGGGAACGGGCGGCGGGCCTTTGCCGCCGGCGCCACCGCACGCGGGGGAACGGCCCGGATCTACGGTGACGGCGATGCCCCGGTCATGGTGGCCGCCGCGTCGGAGGCGACGGGCGGCGGCTACGTCGAGATCTTCAACCGCGACGGCCGCCGAGCCTTCACCACGGCGGTTGACGCCGACGGCGCCGGCCGGATCGACCTTGCCGACGGCGACGGGACCGTGGTGTTCTCCGTGGACGCGGTCCCCGGCAAGGGCGCCGCCATGGCCGTGATGAACGCCCAGGGCAACAAGCAGTTCGTCATCGGCACCCGGCCTCAGGGCGGCCTCGTGAACATCATGAACAACGCCGGCCACACGGTCTTCATCGCCGGGACCGCCGACGAGGGCCTCGGCGGCGCGTTGTCGGTCAAGAACGGCGAAGGCCGCCAGATCCTGCACGCCGGCTACGACAGCCGCGGCGACGGGCTCCTGACGGTGTGGGACGCCGCCGGGGGCGCGACCGGAGCCGTGAGCCCGAAGCGGTAGGTCGCGGCGGGGGTGTTCTCGCTCGCGCGGCGGGTGACTTCTCGTACTGCCGTCGGCGTCCTGGCGGTCCAGCCGCGGCTCGCGCGGCGGGTGGCTTCTCGTACTGCCGTCGGCGACCTGGCGGTCCAACCGCGGCTCGCGCGGCGGGTGACCTCTCGTACTGCCATCGGCGTCCTGCCGGTCCAACCGCGGCATCCATGCCGCGGGGCTCTTTTCGTCAATTGCCAGGCATCCTGCCTGGCAATTGAGCCCTCGCCGGCGCTCGGGATAGCCTGCGTCCCTGGAACAGGCTTGCCCCAGGGTTCTTCGAACCCCTAACCGCTAACCCCTGTCCCCCCCACGTCCATCTTTCAGTTATCCACTTCGCTCGACCCCTGCGCCGGAGTACATTGACTGTCCAGGGATGGCATCGATCGAGTCACATCCGCATCTTCGTCTGGTCGGGCTGGAGGAGGCACGGCGCAGTCCCGTGCAGCAGGCGCGACGCGTCGTGACCGAGGAGAACCGGGCCGCGGCCCGCAACCTCGATCTGGACGCCGCCGATCCTCGCTGGGTGCTGGCCGCCCGCGCCTACTCGCAGCTGGAAGGGTCCGCCCTGACGTTCGACCGCCGGCAGAAGCTCATGCGGACGGCCCGGCAGCTCGGAGTGAGACCCTTCGACGCCAACGTCATCGTGGCCGTGGTGCAGGACCACGCCCGCCGGGGCCGCCGGTTGGACGAGGCGGCGGGCACGATTGCCCTGCTCGATCCACCGCCCGCTCCCGCCAGGTCTCTCGTCGCCGATCCGATCGTGCTGCGGTGGCTGGCCGCACTCGCCGCGGCCCTGGCGGCCAACAGCCTGCTCATCTGGTGGCTGACCGCCTGACGACCGCGGTTACGACGCCTTGCTCTTGGGCTCGATCTGCGGGGCGCGGCACAGCTTGACCTCGCCGTCGCGACGTCGCTTGGCGAAGCCCAGCTCCAGCAGCGTTTCCAGTGCTGCCTGCTGCTCGGCCTGCTTCTTCGAGGCGCCCCAGCAGGAGGCGAAACGCCGCGCACCCAGCTCGACACACACCTCGAAGCACTTGGCGTGATCGGGGCCCTTCTCGTCCAGGACCACGTACTGTGGTTGCTGGCCGAGCACCTCCTGGGCCGTCTGCTGGAGGACCGACTTGAAGTTGTACTGGTGGCCCGAGCCCGCGGCCCGCTTGATGGTGGGCTTCATCCCCTTGAGAATGAACTTGCGGGCCGCCTCCAGACCGCCGTCGGTGTGAATGGCCCCGATGAGCGACTCGTACACCGCGGCCAGGACCGACTTCGGCAGCGACTGGCGGTCCGCCAGTCCCTTGCCAAGCCGCAGCAGCGCGTCGAGCCCGAGCTCCTCGGCGATGTCGGCGCACGTGCGCCGGCTCACCACCGAGGACTTGATCTTGGTGAGCTCCCCTTCCAGCAGGTCGCTGAACCGCTCGTAGATGTAATCGCAGACGACCAGGCCCAGCACGGCGTCGCCGAGGAACTCCAGACGCTCGTTGCTCTCCAGCCGCGAGTCGGCGACGGAGGCATGGGTCAGCGCCTGGACAAGCAACGACTTGTCGTTGAAGCGATGCCCAAGCAGCCGCTCGGCAGCACGAATGTCCTTGGGGTCCACGGGATCCCGCCGTCCAGGAAAGGCCCCGCTCGCGGGGGCCGGGCCTCGTCCCGATCAGGGCCGCGGGGGCCGCCCGATACGGGACCGCATCAGAGGCTGGGCGGGCTTTACAGTCGCCGCAAGGGGCGGCTGCAAAACGCGTCCAGTGGAGCCGACACGGCTCCGGTACCAACTATAGGGTTCAGATCGGTTTTTCACAGGGGCGACATAAGTTCCGGCCGCGGGGTGGCCGCCGGACCCGCCGACGGCTACCCTATGGCCCACGAGGCCGCCCATGCACTACCCCCGCCGCATCAGCAATATCAAACGCGTCCGAAAGCTCGGCTTCCGGGCCCGGATGAAGACGAGCAAGGGCCGCAAGATGATCAACCGCAAGCGCCGCCTGGGCCGCCGGTTGACCCCCGTCTGATTCAGCCGCCACGCCGCAGCAGCCCCGTCAGCATCTCCACGATCTGCTCGGGCGTGACCCCCGTCACGTCTCGCTCGAGATCCGCCAGCCTCCGGAAGGTCGGCTCCCTCGCCGCGAGGACGTCACCGATCTCCTCGACGGGGTCCCGGCCCGTCAAGGACGGCCGGTCCGCGGTCTCGCCGGTGAGGCGGCGGGCCAGCTCGGCCACGGTGCACCGCAGGTAGATCACCGCCGCCCGTTCCCGCAGCTGCTCGGCCTCGATGACCCGCCGCGCGGCACCGATCATCGGCGTGCCGCCGCCCAGCGCCACCACCAGCCCGTCGTTGTGCAGGATCGTTTCGAGGACGCGAGCTTCCGCCGCCCGCCACGCCGGCTCGCCCCGGCTCGACCAGACGTCGTGCACCGTCGCGGCCGAAAAGGACTCGAGAACGCTTTGATCGAGGTCCACGAATCGGCGTCCGAGCGTCTCGGCGAGCATGCGGCCGACTGTCGTCTTGCCGCTCCCCCGCAGACCCATGAGCAGGATGTTCATGCAACGAGATCGCGCGGTGCGTCTCAGGCCACGCGACGCCCGCGCTCGCGGCCGATGTACTGGGCGAGGCGATCGCGATCGTCGCCCCGGGGGAACGCCGTGAACCGGAGGGCCATACGCCGCGGGCCGGGGTCGTCCTGGTCATCGTTGCACCACACGACGCTGGTCGCGGCCTGCATTGAGGTGTGGATACCCGGGAGATCCAGCTGCAGGGTCACCGACTCGCCCGGCGGCAGCGGCTCGTCGAGCTCGATCCGCACGCCTCCGATGCTGATGTCGTACACGTGACCGTGCAGCGGCTCCCCGTGCGGGTCGCGGCTCGCGGTGACCGCGGTGTACATCGCTTGCACCTGAACCCGCTCGTGCGCTCGTCTCGTCTTGTGCCGCTTCGGTGACATGACAGCCTCAAGCACTGGCTATCGGCCAGTGTCCTGCGGAGCTTGACAGCTTACCAGAGTCAGGAGCGGCCGCGCCGGGCCAGCAGCTGGATGTTGAGCCCGTCCACCGCCACGCCGAGCCTGGCCTCGATCTCGGCGATGACCGACCGCGGCAGCTGGTCGATCAGCTGCGTCCCCAGCTCGCCGGGGACGTCCCGGATCTCGCCGTCCTCCCGGAAGCAGATGTGCAGGTGCTCGCTCGTGTCGGCGTCGTAGCGACAGCTTCCGTTGCCCGACGGCAGCTTGCGGGCCAGGCCGACCTTACAGAGGGTCTCAAGCGTGTTGTAGACGGTGGCCCGGCTCAAACGGCTCGTGCGCGGCTTGACGAGCCGGAACAGCTCCTCCGCCGTGGGGTGGTTGCCGTTCTGCACGAGAGCCTCGTACAACGCGCGTCGCTGGCACGTGCAACGCAGCTTGTGGCAGGCAAACAGCTCGCGCGTCGTCGGCATCAAGACCCCTTCTGGACGGATGAGGACTTTCTCCTCAGAATCACTGTGATTATTCGCCCGGTTTCCGCCCCGGACCACCGGCACAAAAACCATGCGGGAAAGCACATGACCATCAAGATCGTCCGCGGCGCCGACGACGCACCGCTCGATCCCCTTCGCGGGCGAATCGTCGCCGTGGCGGGGTTCGGCAACCAGGGACACGCCCACGCCCTGAACCTGCGTGAATCGGGCATCGAGGTGGTGGTGGGCAACCGGCGGGACACGCCCAACGGGCGGCGGGCCGCCGAGCTGGGTTTCGATGTGTATCCGCTGGCCGAAGCGGCCGGCCGCGCCGACCTCGTCGTGATCGCCCTTCCCGATGAAGCTCAGCCGGAGATCTACGCTCAGTCCATCGCGCCGCATCTGAAACGCGACGCGGTGATCGGATTCCTGCACGGGTTCAACATCCGATACGCCTTCATCGAGCCCGCCGCCGACGTGGGCGTCGTCATGGTCGCGCCGAAGGGACCTGGCGCGACGCTGCGCCGGCTCTACCGCGAGGGTCACGGGCTGCCGTGCCTCTTCGCGGTGCACCGCGACACCAACGACGCCGAGGCGATCGGGCTCGCGTGGGCCAACGGCATCGGCTGCGCGCGGGCGGCGATCGTCTACACGACCTTCGCCGCCGAGGCGGAGACGGACCTCTTCGGCGAGCAGGCCGTCCTGTGCGGCGGCCTGACGGGTCTCGTCCGCGCCGCCTTCGACACACTCTGCGAGGCGGGCTACCCGCCGGAGCTGGCGTACCTCGAATGCTGCCACGAGGTCAAGCAGGTCGCCGATCTGATCTACGAGCGAGGATTGGCCGGCATGTACGAGGCGATCAGCACCACGGCGGAGTTCGGCACCTATCGAACGGCCGCGCAGGTCGTGGACGACGCGACGCGGCAGCGACTGGCCGGTCTGCTGAGGGAGGTGCGTGACGGCACCTTCGCCCGGGCCCTGCGTGACGACTACGGCCGCGGGTCGCCGTGGTTCACCGCCCAGCGGGCGGCGGCGCGGGCCCACCCCATGGAGCCGGCCGGCCGCGTGGTCCGTTCGCTCATGCCCTGGCTGGCCCGGTCCGCCGCGGAGACCACCACGGCCCCGGACACGACGCCATGACGCTGTGGCAGGCGTTCATCCTGGGGCTCGTGGAGGGAATCACCGAGTACCTGCCCGTCAGCTCCACCGGACACCTCGTGCTCGCCGGCGGTCTGCTGGGGCTCACCGATCCCCAGCTCAAGCCCGCCGTCGATGCGTTCATCATCGCCATCCAGGGCGGAGCCATCCTCGCGGTCCTTGGACTCTACCGCCAGCGGGTGGCCCGGATGATCCGGGGCATCATGGGACGGGATCCCGGCGGAGCCCGCCTCGCGGTCAACCTCATCGTGGCGTTCCTGCCGGCGGCCGTCCTGGGTCCGCTGCTCAACGACGCCATCGAGCAGTGGCTCTTCCGTCCGGTCCCGGTCATCGTGGCCCTGGCCGTCGGCGGCGTGCTCATGATCGCGATCACCCCCTGGCAGCGTCGAGTCGATCGCTTCGTGGACCTCGAACAGCTCCTGTGGAAGCAGGCGCTGGTCATCGGCGGGCTGCAGTGCCTGGCCATGTGGCCGGGCACGAGCCGCTCCATGGTGACGATCGTGGGCGGCATGCTCGTCGGGCTTCGCCCGCGACAGGCCGCCGAGTTCAGCTTCCTGCTGGGTCTGCCGACGCTGGGCGGCGCGTGCGTCTACCGCATCGCCAAGAGCGCCGCGGGGGCCGAGATCAGCATGCTCACCGCCTTCGGCTGGGCGCCGATCGCGGTCGGCTTCGTGACGGCGACGGTCTCGGCGGCCCTGGCCGTGGCGTGGCTGGTGCACTGGCTCAACCGTCACGGCCTGGCGGTGTTCGGCTGGTACCGGCTGATCGTCGCGGCCGTGTTCGCCGTGCTGGCCTACCGGGGTCTGCTGGGGACGTGGATGTAGTCGAGCCCCCGCTCGGACTACTCCTGGTCCACGGCCTGGGCGGTGGCCGCGAGATCGCTGTAGCTGGGGGCGACCGGCTCGCCCATGGTGGGGCCGAAAACGTCGCGGAGGCGGCGGATGGACGCGTGGCACGATTTCGTGTCGTACTTTTCGCTGACGACCGCCTCGAACTCGATGAAGTCGCCGAGCCCCTGCACCTCGTCGAGGTGGATGCGGACGTTGTCCAGCAGCCACAGCTCGCGGCGCTTCACCACGCGGATCCACTCCTTGAGGCTCTGGGTGCCCCAGCGACGCCGCGCCTGCGCATCGGTGAGGATCGCATAGTCACTCATCCGGGGACGCACGATGTCGCGCCGGTGGTAGAAGATCCACTCGGTCGGCTCACCCGGGGCCTCGCGTCGCTTCAGCCGGCCCTCGGCGAGTCGATAGTAGGTGTCGGTCTGGTGCAGCAGACCCATGCGGGTGGCCCCGAGCAGCTTGCACTGCTGGCGGGCCGCCGACGGGTTGCGCAACTCAGCTTTGAATTCAATGTTGTGCATGGACAAGAGACGCGTCAGGAGTCAGGGGTCAGGGCCTTGTCGAGCGTCGCCTCGTCCCAGGTTGCGATGCCGAGCTCCTTCGCTTTCTCCAGCTTTGATCCGGGGTTGGCGCCCACAATGACCAGATCGGTCTTTTTCGACACCGACGTGGTCACTTTCGCCCCGATGGCCTCCAGCCGCTCGACGAGCTCCTGACGCGAGTGGTGCTCCAGCGTCCCCGTCAGCACGATCGTCTTGCCGGTGAGCGCCGGGATCGCCCGGCCGGACCGGGCCCGATCGTGGCTCGTGAGGTCCACGCCGACGGCGTCGAGCCGCGAGAACGTCTCCCGTCCGGGCTTCGAATGAAGATGGGCGTGCAACGTGGCCGCCGTCACCTCGCCGAAGTCGGGCAACTCCATGATCTGCTCGACACCGGCCGCCAGCAACGCGTCGGCGTCGTCGAAGTGCCGGGCCAGAATTTTCGCGGCGGTCGCCCCGATGTGCCGGATGCCCAGCCCCGCCAGCACGCGGCCCAGGCCTCGTGACCGGCTCGCCTCCACGCCGGCGAGCAGGTTGTCGGCGGACTTCTCGCCCATACGATCCAGCTTCAGCAGGTCGTCGCGCCGAAGCGTGTACAGGTCGGCGAAGTGACTGACGAGCTTCGCGGCGATGAGCTGGTTCACGAGCTTCTCCCCGAGACCGTCGATATCCATCTGGCCGCGGCCCGCGAACCACGCGAGCTTCTCGCGGAACTGGGCCGGGCACTCCGGGTTCACGCAGTAGATCTTCGGACCCTCCCGCTGCACCACCCCCTCGCACGCCGGACATCGGCTCGGCGGCTCGAGGGGCTGCTCGCGACCCCGGCGTTTGGACGTCTCCACGCGAACGACCTGGGGGATGATGTCGCCGGCCTTCTCGATCACGACCGTGTCGCCCACGCGAATGTCCTTGCGCTGAATCTCCTCGATGTTGTGCAGCGTCGCGTGCTGCACCGTCGTGCCGGCGAGCAGGATCGGCTCCATGGTCGCCCGCGGCGTCAGCGTGCCGCCCTTGCCGACCTGCCAGTCGACACGTCGCAGCACGGTCGTGCCCTGCTCGGCGGGATACTTGAACGCGATGCACCAGCGCGGCGCCTTGCTGGTGGCGCCCAGGCGGTCCTGATGCTCGAACGCATCGACCCGCACCACCATGCCGTCCACGCCGTAGCCCAGGCCGGCCCGGCGGTCACGGAAGGACTCGATGGTGCTCACGACCTCGTCGATGCCTGCGCACAGGGTGAGATCGGGGCTGGTGGGCACGCCCAGGGCGCGGATCCACGCCATGAACGCCGAGAAGCTCGCGACGTCGACCGCCCCCCCACCCGACCCGGCGACCTCGCCGCGACCGTGGGCGACGAAGTGGAGGTTGCGCCCGGCGACGATTCTGGGATCGAGGCTCTTGAGCGTGCCCGCCGTGGCGTTGCGGGCGTTGGCGAACAGCGGCTCACCTGCCCTCTCCCGCTCGTCGTTGATTCGATCGAACTCCCGGTTGGGCATGTACACCTCGCCGCGGATCTCCACGACCTCCGGGGTCGCAACGGCGATGCCTCGAGCGCCCAGCCGCAGGGGCACGGCCCGGATCGTGCGGGCCTGGGCGGTGATGTCGTCGCCGCGCTCGCCGTCGCCACGCGTGGCCGCCACGACCAGTGATCCGCGCTCGTACCGCAGGCTCACGGCCACGCCGTCGATCTTCGGGTCGCAGGCGTAGGTCGGGCCCGGCTCGCCCGGCTCGAGATCCAGACCCTTGCGCACGCGGTCGTGCCACGCACGCAGATCCTCGAGGCCGTACGTGTTGTCGATCGAGAGCATGGGCACGGCGTGCCTGACGGTCACGAACCCCTCGATCGGCTCGCCCCCGATCCGGTGCGTGGGGCTGTGGGGATCGTGCAGCTCGGGATGAGCCGTCTCCAGCCGGACCAGCTCCGCCATGAGCGCGTCGTACTCGGCGTCCGGCATGACGGGCTCGTTGTCGACGTAGTACGCCCGGTTGGCCTGCTCCAGCAGGGCCCGCAGCTGCTCGATCCTCTTCATGGCTTGCTGTTCAACGTGTAGTACGCCTCGTCGTGCAGCAGCGGTTGGTTCCGGGCACTGCGGACGCCGCCGCAGCGCAGCTCGTGGACGCGGCCGGTCCGCAGCCCCTCGACGGCCAGGTGCACCGATCGGCGATTCTCCGACACCGTCGCCGCGGTGACGGCGTGCCGCTGGTGATCGATCTCCGGCGAGCCGTACTTCTCGAAGCGGTGATAGGTGAAGCTGCTCATCTCGTAGCTGTCGACGCTGCCCGCCGTGACGGGATCGACCGGCTCGGTGAAGGTGAGCACGAAGCCGTCCGACGCGGCCCGCATTGAAAGCACCTCGAAGGGCATCACGCCCGTGTACACGAGCCGCTGCAGCCCGGAGGAGCGTCGTCCCACGCTGCCCCAGCCGCGATTGGTGAGACCCGCCAGCAGGCTCCCGTCGGGCGCGAAACGCATCCGGTTGATCCCGCCGCCGAATCCGCTTCGAAACGGGAAGCACGCCCCCTGATAGACGCCGCCGACACGCTCCAGGTCCACACGCATGATCGACGCGTTGGTCTGGTCGCCGACGAGCAGCTGGCCCGCGAACGGACCGAAGCGGTCGCCGTCGTCGATCAGCAGGATGTCGCTGGCGCTCTGGCCCATGCGGCCGTAGGGAAACCACACCGCCGGCGGCTTGAAGTCGGCCTCGCCCGCGGGCGTCGGAAAGCCGGCGTCGTCGTACCAGTCGATCGAGCTCGGATGCCCGTGCCAGTCGCCGGGGGCGAGGTGGGCCAGCTTGCAGGTGGCCACCCAGTCGCCCTGGTTGTCGGTGTAGAACATGTCGCCGGCCGCGTTGCGGCCG
>JBFGEG010000055.1:0-23051 GCA_041580235.1 Phycisphaerales bacterium | reverse complement strand
TGCCGCCGGGTCACCCGCCCGTCAACACGATGCCGCCGGGTCACCCGCCCGTGACCACGATGCCGCCGGGCCACCCGCCCGTCGGGGAGGGGCCCGCCACGCAGCCGGCGAACCTCGGGGACGTGAGCTCGGCACGCGGCATCGTCGATGCCTACTACGACTCGATCTCCGGACCGCCCGGAGCACCACGCGAATGGGAACGCTTCCGCTCGCTGTTCCTGCCGGAGGCCAGGCTCGTCACGGTCATCTCGGGGCGGGCCGGCGACACGCCGCTCGCGCTGGCGCCGGAGCAGTTCGTCGGGCTCAACCGCAAGTACTTCGAGGGAAGCGGCTACGTCGAGCGGCAGATCCGCGTCTCCGTCGATGCCTTCGGTCGGATCGCCCATGCCCTGAGCACCTACGAGGCCCGACGCGGCGGTGACGCCGCCGCGTACTCCCGCGGCGTCAACAGCTTTCAGCTGCTGCAGAGCCACGGACGCTGGTGGATCGTCAACGTCCTCTGGGATCGGGAGCGGCCGGGCGTCACCGTGCCCGAGAGGTATCTGCCGCCCGGCCCGGTGGAAAGTCCTTGAGCATCTTCCGCACGGCCTCCCGGAGCCGCTTGTCGCGGGTCTCCTGGGTCTCGTTGGGGTCGACGGCGGACCGCGCGTAGGCCCGCCAGATCAGCCGCCGCGGCACGGGCGTGGAGATGTCCAGGATCAGCGAGCCCTGCTGGTATTCATAGACGACCGTCTGGCGGCCGAGGGTCCCGCGCGGGTAGTCCCTCGCGCTGCCCGCCCGGGTCAGGTATGTCGTCTGCGTGTAGCCGTAGTACCGATCGATGGTCACCGCCTGCATCGCGTTGTCGACGGCGGCCGTGTAGCCGACCAGGAAGTCGGGCGTGCCGTCGTCCTGCTTCTCGAAGCCACGGGCGGCCAGCTCCGCGTCCACCACGCTGCGGACGCGGGCATCCAGGATCGGGTTCTCGACGTCCGGGGCGCTGGCCATCGACGGCTGCTCGAGCCACTGGTACGTGGCGAGGTCGGGAAAGCTCGCTCTCGGGTCGTGCTCGACATACACCGCGACCTGGGAGCACCCGGTCGCCGCCCACACCATGACGAGACCACCCAGAATGACAAGAGCCTGCCGGCGCACAACACTCTGTTGGTAGCAAAGGCGGGCCCGTACGGGCCCGCCTGTGGTGGTCGCGTGTGGACGTAAGCCGAATTCTGTTCCCGCCCCGTCGGTCGCTCGACGGACGAGGCGGGCGACGACCATTCATCTGGGGCCGCCGTTGCCGACGGCCTCGAGCACGCTACCCGCTCCCGTCCTTGCGGAACCCGCGGACCGCGGGCGCTCACCGGAGTGAGCCGGGAACTGCTTGCGCTTGCACGCGGTGGGGTTTGCCGTGCCCCGGCTGTCACCAGCCGGGCGGTGCGCTCTTACCGCACCGTTTCACCCTTGCCTGTGAACTTGCGTCCCATCGGCGGTCTGTTCTCTGTGGCACTTTCCCTGACCCCGCGACCAGGGGCCGGTGGGCGTTACCCACCACCGTGTCCTGTCGTGTTCGGACTTTCCTCCGCCCCGACCGGAGTCGAGACGGCGATCGTCTGTCCACGCCTGGATTATACTCTCGGCCTCTCGGAGGGATCATCGTGTCAACGGCCGTCCGTGTCATTGCCTGGGCCCGGCCGGATCAGGAGCTGCTGATCGAGGACGCCGTCCGCGAGGGGGCGCTCGAGCTGGCGGCCGTGGGATCGCCCGAGGCCGGCGCCGCCATCGAGCTGGGCCGCGCCCTGGACAGCAGCGTCGAGGTCACGCTGCGCTCGGCCATTCTCCGCAACGACGTGGACGTGCTGTGGCTCGCCTCGGCCGATCAGGTCGAGCCTGATGAGCTCAAGCTGCTGCGTGAGACATCCGTGACGGCGATCAGCACCGAGCCCATGCCCGGATCCCTTCCGGGTGAGACGCGGACGAGCGGCCTGGTGCGCTTCGTCCCCCTGATGCGGCATAGCCCGGGGTACCGGGCGGCCGGCCAGGTGCTCGATCAGTTCGGCGAGCGTCACGGTGCGGCCGTGATCATGGGCTGTGCGGCCGGCGAGGGGACGCTGTTCGCCCGACTCTTCGACGCCATGGACGTGCTGGAGGCCCTGTGCGGCACCATTCTTCACCTCGATGCGGCGCTGTGGCGACCGCTGGGCGGTGTGCCGGAGACGCTCCGCGGCCTGCGCGGCCACCTCACGCTCAACGCGCGGTTTCCCGACAACCGCTGCGCGTCGGCCACCGTGACCGACGGTGCCGGCCGGTGGATGCGACGGCTGCTCGTCCTCGGCGAAACGGGCAGCCTGCACATCGACGACGCGGGCTTCGAGTGGATCTCGCCCCAGGGCAAGACACTCGATTCGCACCGGGAGACCGGCGCGATGTCACCGGGCAGGCTCGTCGCCGCCCAGCTGCGTCGGTGGCTCGACAACACTGAGCCCGCCGATCCCCCCCCGGACGCGGCGCGGCTCCTGGCACTCTGCGAGGCGGCGCGTCTCAGCGCGCGTACCGGCGGCAGCGAGTCGCCCGGCAAGGTGCTGGACATGCTGCGTCGCCCCTGACGACATCAGCGGCGAACAAACGGCTGCGGCTTCAGGTAGGTCAGCGACCGCCACAACCACTCAACGGGCCCGATCGAGAAGAGACGCAGCCACAGCACGCTGACCGCAACCTGTATCGCATAAAGCACGGCGACCAGGCCGATCTGTTCGGGGCGGCTCACGTCGCCGAACCAGCCCAGACCCCAGAAGTACATGACGAAAGTCGCCATCACGGTCTGGAGCAGGTAGTTGCTCAGGGCGAGACGTCCCACGGCGGCGACCGCGGCGACGGCGTGTCGGGCGGCTCCGGAGGAGACGATCAGGGCGGTGGCCCCGACGAGCCCCAGGCACATCGAGACGCTGCCCAGCTCATGAGCGGCCCCCGCCACGGCGGCCAGATCCCAGCGGTCTCCCGTGCCCGCCAGGTACATGACTCCGGCGTTGGCAAGCTCCAGCGGCACGCCGATGCCAAGCCCGACGACGGCCAGCCGCCGGTGCCAGGGACGGCGTGCCGTCGAGAACATGCCCAGCTTCATGAACGCCGCGCCCACGAAGAACATGCCCAGCACCCGCCAGCCGAAGCCGAAGACCGACAGCATGGAGATCCCCACGTAGCTCACTGCGCGGAAGCCCGCCGCGTCGAACCAGGGGCCGTCACGGTACGCGGTGGTCTCCGCCTCGATCCAGGCCTCGCTGGTGACGTTGAAGCCGGCGTCCAGCATCGCGGCCATCCACGGCAGACGCTCGGCGACGTCCGGGTGACGCTCGCTCCAGGGCGGGGTCGCGGTGTCAGGACTCGCCACGACGTCGGGCGTGTCGACGGCGTCGGGCGTCGCGGCGACGTCGGGCGTCTCCACGACCTCGGCCGCCGGGGGCGACACCTGCTCCGTCGGCACCATGTCGATCGCGCGGAGACCGGGCATGGCCACCAGCGCGACCACGGCGAACGCCAGGTTGAGGGCGGTGAAGAAGCCGATGATCGAGGCCGCGATGATGAGCATCGTCTTGGGCCGCCAGTGCCGGCACAGCAGCAGAATGGTGCCGAGACACGCGTATAGGAACAGGATGTCGCCGTACCACAGCAGGAAACCGTGGGCGAGCCCGATCAGCGCCAGCACCAGCAGCCGGCGCAGGTACACCGGCGCGAACGACCGCCTTCGCTGTTCGGCGCGGATCATCTGCATGACCATGCCGGCCCCGAACAGCAGCGAGAACAGCGAGATGAACTTGTACTCGAAGAACGTCTTGGTCAGCCCCCACGCGACGACTTCGCCCCAGCTGCCGCCGGCGGCGAGAAAGCTCGGTGCGAAGAACTCGGCGATGGGCATGGAGAACACCTGGATGTTCACCATGAAGATGCCAAGCAGCGCCACACCGCGCAGCGCGTCGAGCAGGACGATGCGGTCGGGTTCGGGAACCGGGCCCAGGGGCATCGGGCCCGGCGGCGACGGCGGCCGCGCGGTGGGTGGCGTTGGAACCTCGGTCATCGGCGCATGGGCTGGAACTTCAGATAGGTCAGTGATCGCCACAGCCACTCGAAGGGGCCGAAGCGGAAAGAGCGCAGCCAGATGGGCGAGACGATCAGCTGGAAGGCCCAGACGGCGGCGACGAGCACGAGCTGCTGCCAGCGTTCGAACCGGCCGAATTGCCCGAAGCCATGCCCGTAGAAGACCGTGGTGCAGATGATCGTCTGCATGAAGTAGTTGGTCAGAGCCATGCGGCCCACGGCCTCGAAGGGCCTCGTCAAGGGTCGAAAGGCGGCAGTCTTGCAGGCGAGCATCACGACCCCCACCCAGCCGAGGGCCACGAGCAGGCTCGCCCAGTAGTTCCAGGCGGCGCCGAAGTAGAACGAGTAGAGCGGGTCCCAACCCTCCGCCACGTTGCGGGAGACGCCGTACATGATGGCCGGAATGCCCACCACCCCGGCCAGCGCGACCAGCGAGCCGTAGAAGAGCCGCGACCGCTGGGCGGTGAACACGCCGAGCTTGTGCAGCGCCATGCCGATCAGCATGATGCCTCCGGTGCGCCAGCCGATGGCCATGACGAGCAGGAACGTCTCGAAGATGATCGCCGTCTTCATCCGATGCGGCATCTGCTCGATCCAGCTGCCCCGGTACGCGTTGATCTCGGCGTCAATCATCTCCGGCGGCGGCAGCCACCAGCCCTTGATCGACTCGACCGGCATCATCCCGCTGCCGAAAGCCACGCCGAACAGCATGTTGACGATGAAGGTCACGGAGATCGAGCCGAGGCCGAGCACGATCAGCGCCCACGGCGGCAACTTGCGGAACAGGTAGAGCACGACACCGCACAACGCGTAGAAGTAGAGGATGTCGCCATACCACAGCAGGTGAGCGTGCAGCAGGCCGAACAGCAGCAGCCAGCCCATGCGACGGTAATGGACACCGGCGGCGCTGCGGCCGGTCGCCTCGCAGCGGGCCGTCATCACGAGGACCCCGGCCCCGAAGAGCATGGAGAAGATCGTCCAGAACTTCTGGTCGGCGAAGAGGTGGCAGAAGTAATACACCGACCAGTTGACCCCCTCCAGGTTCCCGTACGCCGTCGGGTTCATGTACGCGGCGCCGATCATGCTGAAGGACTGGACGTTCATCACGAGGATGCCCAGCACGGCCACGCCACGCAGAACGTCCAGGCTCACGATGCGCCGGGCTTCCGTGATCGGTCCGGGGGCCTGCTCCACGGGCTCTCCTAAGCCGTCGGCGGCTGGGCCGCGCCGGCAATCCAGTCCACGATCTCGCCGGTCGCCGAAAGGTCCTCGACCAGCAGGTCAGGTTCGTGCTCGGCAAGCGTTTCGCGCGAAAAAGAGCCGGTGGCGACGGCGATCACCCGACACCCGTGGGCCCGCGCGCAGTCGACGTCGTGGGGCGTGTCCCCGATGACCGTGACCTCGTGACCCTTCAGGCGGCGGCCGGTGCGCTGGTGGTACCGCGTCATGGCGCGCTGCGGCAGCTCGCGGCGGCTGCCGCCGTCGCTGCCCCACGCCGCGACCGCAAAGCCCGCGGGATCGAGCCCCGCGGCCTCGATCTTGAGCGTTCCCGTCTCCGGGTAGTTGCCCGTCAGCAGCCCCAGCGTCACGTGCTCGAGCCGCCCCAGGGCCTCCAGCAGCTGTGGCACTCCCGGCAAGAGAACCGCGGTGTTGTTCTCGGCGAGGCGCCGAGCCAGGTGGCGGGCGTAGCCGGCCCGGAACCGGTCGTGGTGAACCGCGTGGTCGTCGATGCCGTTGATCCGGGCCAGGTCCGCCCAGATCAGCGGATCGATGCGGCCGGCCACCTCCACGCCCTCGAGGGTGAACGTGTCGCCGAACAGCTCGCGGGCCGCGGCATGCATCGAGCGCATGCCCGCGTGTTGCGTCAACAGCAGCGTCCCGTCAATGTCGAAGAGCACGAGCATGAGGGACTCTACGCCGTCACCGACGCGGCGGCGCAGACCTTTTTCGCCGCGTCGGTCAGGTCGATGGCGGCCACCATGGTCGGAATCTCCGAGCGGGCCTGGTCGAGCACGCGACGGGCCTCGGCCACGTTGGTCCCCTCCAGCCGAACGACCAGCGGCACGTTGAACCCGACCTCCTTGGCGGCGGCGACGATCGCCCTGGCGATCTTGTCGCACTGCATGATCCCGCCGAAAATGTTGACAAGCACCGCCTGCACCTTGTCATCGCCGAGGATGATCCTGAAGGCCTCGGTGACCGCCTCGTCGGTCGCGCTGCCGCCGACGTCGAGAAAGTTCGCCGGCTCCCCGCCGTGCAGCTTGATCAGGTCCATGGTGCTCATGGCCAGCCCCGCCCCGTTGACCAGGCATCCGATGTTGCCGTCGAGGGCGACGTAGCTGAGCCCGAATGTCTTGGCCCGAAGCTCCGCCTGATTCTCCTCGGCGGGATCGAACATCTCCGCGATCCGCTTGTGGCGGTACAACGCGTTGTCGTCAAAGTTGAACTTGGCGTCAATGGCCATGAGCCTGCCGTCCGGCGCGTCCTCGGTGGGCGGCGTGACCACCAGCGGGTTGATCTCGGCGAGGCTCGCGTCGTTGTCGAGAAAGACCCGGGCCAGCTTCAGCATGATGCGTACCGCCTGCCCCGCCAGCCTGCCTCGGAATCCGAGTGCGTAGGCCAGCCCCCGGGCCTGGTAGGGCTGCAGCCCCAGCAGCGGGTGCAGCGGCACCTTGTGGATCGCCTCCGGCGAGCGCTCGGCCACCGCCTCGATCTCCACGCCGCCTTCGGCGGACGCGATCATCGTGTTGGTGTTGTGGGATCGATCCACGGTGATGGCCAGGTAATACTCCCTCGCGATGTCGACGGCCGCCGACACCAGGAGCCGCTTGACCTCCAGGCCCTCCGGCGGCGTCTGCGGAGAGACCATGCGATTGGACAGCATGAACTTGGCGGCGTCGTGCGCGGCCTCGGTGGTCTCCACCAGCTTCACGAAGCCCGCCTTGCCGCGTCCCCCCGCGTGCACCTGGGCCTTGATGACGACCTGCTTGTGACCCGCGTTGAACAGCTCGTGGGCCCTGGTCGCCGCATCGTCGACGGTCTGGACCATCGCGCCGGGCGGCACCGGGACGCCGGCGTCGGCGAGCAGCTGGCGGGCCTGGTATTCGTGGATCTTCATCAGGGTCCCTCTTACATATCCCGGTATTGGTCGATCAGCGCCTTGATCTCGTACGGCTTGGGAACGTCACGCACCTCGATCTCGATACCGTCCTGGCCCGAGCTGGAGATGCCCAGGTAGCCGACGTTGAAGATCCGCTGGAGTGCGTTCTGCCTGATCTCGACGTTGCGGACGTGATCGTGCAGCACCTCGGACGTGTGCCGCCGCACGATGCCCTCGTTGCGGACCGTCCGCTTGTTGGAGATCCTCAGCTTCACCCACAGGTACGCGCTGAAGTACCAGGTGAGCCACCACCCCGCCGCCACGAGCGCCAGCACGACGCCCGGCCAGATGATCCACCGCCCGACCCCCTCGGAGGTGAACGGCAGGATCGCGATCACGACCCCGCCTGCCAGCAGTGCCAGGATTGCCAGCGCCCGGAACGGATGGGCCCGGAACATCGCCGGGTGAATGGCCAGGATCTCCCGCTCCGGCCCGTCCGCGGACGGCAGATCCGTCGTCGTCTGAGCGGGGCGGGCGGCGTCAGGGGCCGGGACCCGGTTGACGTCACCACAGAAGGGGCAGCTCACCTTGCCCCCCGCCGCGTCCGCCTCGTCCGGCTTCACCTCGAACACCCGATCACAATTGTCGCACTCGATACGGATCACGGTTGCCCACTGTAACGCTGGAGAAGGCCCTGAGAAACCCGGCGCGAAACCCGCCGTGACCCGGAACCTGCGGCATGCGTACTGTTTGGGACCGGTGCGGGGTCGCGGGCAGGCGCAAAGGGGGCGAATTTCCCCTGCAAGCCCGCGCGAGTGAAGCCCAAGAATCCACTGGGTTTCGCGGTCATCGGAAGGAGCCTGGACGTGAAAATCGTGCTCATCGTGGTGGGCCTCTTTGCGGCCGTCGCCGTCGTGGGGACGGTCGTGCTGGTGGGCGTCGCCCCGGAGGGCATGATGGACTTCCTCAAGCGGGAGCCGCCCCGGACCGAGGTCCGCACGCAGCAGGTGGTCCCCCAGAGGCTGGTGGAGACGGTCTCCGCCCCCGGCGAGATCGAGCCGCTGACCAAGGTGGAGATCTCCGCCGAGGTCGCGGCCCGCATCGAGCAGCTGCCGTTCCGTGAGGGCAACCGGATCAAGCGGGGCGACGTCATCGTCAAGCTCGACGACCGCGACCTGCGGGCGGGCCTCCAGTCGGCCAGGGCCCAGCGGGAGGCCGAGCGGTTCCGGCTGCAGTCGGAGCAGGCGTCCCTGACCGGCACCCTCAAGCACCTGGAGTTCGCCCGCAAGACGCTCCAGAGGCAGGCCAAGCTGTACGAGACGGGCGACATCAGCCAAGGCACGCTCGACGAGGCCCAGGATCGTGTCCACGACCTGGAAGCCGCGGCCGAGGCGACCACGCACGCCATCTCCGTGATCGAGAGCTCCCTGGCCGCTGCGGACGCCAACATCGACCGGGCCGAGGACGCCCTCACCAAGACCGTGATGATCTCGCCCATCGACGGCCTGCTCACCAAGCTCAACGCCGAGGTCGGCGAGGTGGTGATGCTGGGCACGATGAACAACCCCGGCACCGTCATCATGACCATCGCCGATCTGTCGCGAATGATCCTCAACGCGCGGGTGGCCGAGAGCGACGTGGCCAAAATCGCCGTGGGCCAGGCGGCCAAGGTGCACATCAACGCCTATCGGGACGAGGTCTTCACCGGCATCGTGCGAACCATCGCGTTGCAGCGGACGACCGAGCTCGACGGCACCGGCTACTTCGAGACCGAGGTCGAGCTGGACCTCCAGGGACGGCAGATCTACTCCGGACTCGTCGCCAACGTCGACATCGAGATTGCCTCCCACGACGGCCTCGTGGTGGAAAGCCAGGCGGTCGTGGAGCGGCTCGTCGACGATCTGCCGTCGGAGGTCCGCGGCAGCCCGATCATCAATCCCCGCAAGCGGGTCGCCAACGTCGCCTACCGCGTCATCGACGGCAAGGCCGTGTGCACGCCGGTGCTGCCCGGCCCCAGCGACCTCACGCACATGCTCATCCTGGACGGTCTGGCCGAGGGTGACGAGGTGGTCGTCGGCCCCTACAAGGTGCTGGAGTCGATCGAGCACGAGGAGCTTGTCAAGACCGAGAGCGAGTCGAAGGCCGAGGACGAGGCTGAGCAGGAGGTCCTGGCCACGACGGCGGATGGCGTCGACTCGCCGCCGGAACGGACCGAATGATCATCCGCACGCAACAGCTGCGCAAGGTCTACCGGGTCGGCGTGGAGCGTATTCATGCCCTGCGCGGCATTGACCTGACCATCGAGCCCAACGAGTTCGTGGCCATCATGGGAAGCTCCGGCTCCGGCAAGAGCACGCTCATGAACATCCTGGGTTGCCTGGACCGGGCCACGGCGGGCACCTACGAGCTCGACGGCAGCGACACGAGCCGGATGGGCGCCGCGGAGCTCGCCCGGATCCGCAACGAGCGGATCGGCTTCGTGTTTCAGTCCTTCGAGCTGCTGCCGCGAATGTCTGCCCAGCGCAACGTGGAGCTGCCGATGATCTACGCCAGCGGCGGCTGGCGGAAGCGCCGCCGCACCGCCCGAGCGGCTCTGGATCGCGTGGGCCTGTCCGACCGGGTCACCCACCGCCCCAGCCAGCTCTCCGGCGGCCAGAAGCAGCGGGTCGCCATCGCCCGGGCCATCCTCAACAACCCCGCGATCCTGCTCGCCGACGAGCCCACGGGCAACCTGGACTCGGCCACGACCCGAGAGCTCATGGAGGTCTTCGAGCAGCTCCATGACGAGGGGCAGACCATCATCATCGTCACCCACGAGCCGGACGTGGCGTCCCACTGCAACCGCGTGATCGTGCTCGCCGACGGCCTCATCGCCTCCGACAGCGGCGTCAAGGCGTTGGCGCAGGGAGCGTGAGCCGTGCTCAATCCCTTCTTCTATTTTCAGGCGATCTTCCTGGCCCTGGGCCAGATCTGGGCCAACAAGCTGCGGGCGGTGCTGACCACGCTGGGCATCATCTTCGGCGTGTGGGCGGTGACCACGGTGGTCGCCGCCATCAACGGCGTCACCACGATGGTGCTCAACGAGTTCGAGTCGCTGGGCGGGAGCAAGATGTTCATCTTCCCCGATCGCCCCGACGACGCGCCGCGCAACAAGTACCCGTGGTCGATGATCCGGCTCAAGCCCCACGAGCTCGAGGCCCTGGCCACGAACTGCCCCTCGATCGCCGCCATTACGCCGGAGACCAATCTGGGAGCCACGATTCAGCACGGCGAGCGGCAGCGGGAGGCGGTGCGGGTGACCGGGATCTGGCCGGACTGGCACGAGATCCAGAAGCGCACCACGCTCATCGGGCGGCCGTTCACGCCGATTGACGAGGCCAACGCCAGGCAGGTGTGCCTGGTCAACGAGGACGCGATCAGCGAGCTCGGTCTTGACTCCGATCCCACCGGCCAGCACATCCTGATCAACACGCGGCGTTTTCTCATCGTCGGCGTGGTCGAGAACGAGACAGAGACGATCTTCGATCAGAACGTGACGGGCACGGAGGTCCTCATCCCGTTTGCCACCGCGGTCAAGCTGCAGCGTCCCGAGTTCTTCTTCATGATCATCACGAAGCTGACGGGACCGAACGTCAGCGACGAGGCCAAGGCTGAAGCGAAGTTCGTCCTGAGGCACGTCCGCAAACTCGGCCCCGAAGATCCGGACACGTTCGAGATCTTCGCCGCCGACGAGTTCATCGAGGGGATCAAGAACGTCTCGGTGGTCCTGACCGTGGGCGGCGGCTGCATCGTGGCCGTGTCCCTGCTCGTCGGCGGCATCGGCATCATGAACATCATGTTGGTCTCCGTCTCGGAGCGAACCCGCGAGATCGGGCTGCGCAAGGCGGTCGGTGCCACGCCGTCCGCCGTGCTCATGCAGTTTCTGCTGGAGGCGGTCACGCTGTGCCTGGTGGGCGGGCTGATCGGGATCGGGGCCGGGGAGGCGACCGCCCTCATCCTGTCCAACATCCCCGCCGCCAAGCTGGGGGAAGCGGCGGTCCCGTGGTGGGCCATCATCATGTCCTTCTCCTTCTGTGCCGCGATCGGCGTGCTGTTCGGCATGTTCCCCGCCGTCAAGGCCGCGCGGCTCGATCCCATCGAGGCCCTTCGACACGAATGACCGGCATGAGAGCGTCACACATCGTCTGGGGCCTTCCGCTGCTGTGCTGCGCGGGCTGCGAAAGCCCGTTCCTGCGTCCGGAGTACGAGCTCATCGGGCCCGCGCTTCAGGAGCTGCACGAGATCGATACGCTGCGGCTGCAGCCCGAGGCCGGCACCGATCCCATCACCGTGGACCAGGCCACCGAGGAGGCGATCGCCCGGCTGGCCGACCGGCCGCCGCCGCCGCTGCGGGCGGAGGTCGGGCTCGCCGACGTCCGCATGTCCGCCCTGGCCAACAACCTCGATCTCAAGGTCGAGCTCGTCGACCCCTCGATCAGCCAGGCCAACGTGGACATCGAGGAGGCGAAGTTCGAGTGGACGTTCTTCGGCTCGGCCCGCCAGACGCGAAGCGACGAGCCGGTGGAGTTCGCCACGCAGTCGGGCCAGGCTGATGTCAGCCGCTTCAACTTCGGCGTCGACATTCCGCTGCGCACCGGCGGTCGGGTCGTCGTCGACTTTCCGTTCGGGCGGTCCGACACGAACAACGTCTTCAGCGTCATCAACCCCGCCTTCGACGCGGGGGTCCGGTTCTCCATCACTCAGGAGCTGCTGCGGGGAGCCGGTCTCCAGGCCAACGCCTACTCGATCAAGGTTGCGCGGTACGAGCGCAAGATCACCGATGCCCAGACGAAGCTGGAGGCGATTCGGATCCTCGCCAACGCGGACCGGTCGTACTGGCTCGTCTATGCAGCTCGACGCCAGCTCGAAGTCCGCCAGCAGCAGTACGAGCTCGCCGTCGAGCAGCTGGAGCAGGCGCGCCGCAGGTTCAACGCGGGCGATGCCCCGGAGATCGACGTGACGCGCGCCGAATCGGGCGTGGCCTCCAGCCTCGAGAACATCATCTTGGCCGAGACCATTCTGCTGAGGCGTCAGCGCGAGCTCAAGCGGATCATGAACCGCCCCGACCTGCCCCTGGACGCGGACACCGCGCTGGTCACGACCACGGATCCAGCGCCGGTGCTCCTTGAGCTGGATCCGATCGCCCTGGGCGAATACGCGGTCGCCAACCGGATGGAGATGCTGGAGCTCGAGCTGCGGCTGGCGATCGACAAGGCCACCATCGGCTTCGAGAAGAACGCCGCCCTGCCGCTGTTCACGCTGGATTACAGCTACAACGTCAGCGGACGCGACTCGTCGTGGGGCAACGCGCTGGACCAGGTCGCCGACCGCTCGTTCACCGGCTGGACGGTCGGCCTGACCGGCGAGATCCCGATCGGCAACGAAGCCGCCCGATCGCGTGTGCATCGCGCGCTGCTCATCCGGCTCCAGCGGCTCTCCACGAAGGAGGCACGTCGTCTGGCCATCCTCCAGGAGGTCTACGACGCGATCGATCTGCTCAACCAGGAGTGGCAGCGGATCCTCGCCGCCCGCCAGTCGGTGATCCTCGCGGGACGGACCTATGAGGGCGAGCGTCGCCAGTTCGAGGTGGGCCTGCGCACCAGCACCGACGTGCTTGACGCCGCGGCCCGTCTGGCCGACGCCCAGTCCAGCGAGGTCCGCGCCCTTGCCGACTACGAGATCGCCCGCGTGGACATCGCTTTCGGCACGGGAACCCTGCTCGGCTACGATCGGATCCGCTGGGAGCCGACCGATGCCGACGAGCAGGGCAATCCGACCGGGGGTGGCGCCGAGGAGATCAACTGAGCGGATCCCGCTGACGTTCTGGACGGGGGCGGCGATCATCGCGGCCGCCGAGATTCTCCTGTTCGTCGACGCGGGCGGACGGGGCGTGGCCGTGCTGCCGCCGCCGCCGGGAGTGACCATCGCGCCGGTGGAGGGCGGGCTGGAGCACGTGGCCCGCTGGGTGGCCGTGAACATGACGCCCATCTGCTGGGCGGCGTTCCTGCTGCTCGCCGACGGTCTGCTGTCGTGGCTGGGTTCCCGCGGCGGACCGGGATCTCCCGCCCGCACCCGGCCTCGCCGCTTCACGGTCTGCTTCGTGACGAGCGTCGGCGTGTGGCTCTTCTTCGACTGGGTGAACTTCTTCTTCATCCACGCATGGCGCTATCTGGGACTCGAACAGCTCACCATCACCCACGTGATCCTCGCGAAGTTCGTGGCCTTCGGCGCGATCAGCCCCGCCATGTTCCTCTGCGCCGAGCTCTATCAGCAGCTCGGGCTTCGTCGCGTGCGCGCCCGCGGGGTCCGCGTCGGTCGGGGGATCCAGATCGCGATGCTCGGCCTTGGCGTCGCCGCCCTGCTCGTTCCCTTTTTGGTCCGCGACGCGATCGCCTGCTGGACACTGTGGGTGAGCCTGGTGCTCCTGCTCGAGCCGGTGAATCTCTGGATGGGCCGCGGCCGCGTGCCCACCCTCATTGACGACTGGCGCCACGGCCGCTGGGGTCGTACGCTCTCGCTCATGGCCGCGGGTCTGACCTGCGGCGTGCTGTGGGAGTTCTGGAACTACTGGGCGGCAGCGAAGTGGATCTACGATCTGCCGTTTCTCGGCCCGCTCGAAGGGGTCAAGCTGTTCGAGATGCCCCTGCCCGGCTTCGGCGGGTTCCTGCCCTTCGCGCTGGAGTGCTGGGTCGCCTTCCAGACGATCCTGCTGGTCATGCACGGCGTCCGGCTGCGGTTCGTCGAGCCCCTTCCCGACGACGACGCGGTACTGTAGGGTGCGTCGCTCGGATCCCCGGATGCCACCTGAACCTACGGAGACAGATGATGGTCGCGACCACGTCCACGATGAGCCCGCTGGGAACCCGTGCCCCGGACTTCAGCCTGCGGGATGCCGAAGGAGAGACGGTCTCGCTCTCGGATTTCAAGGATGCCCCGGTGCTGCTGGTCATGTTCATCTGCAACCACTGCCCGTTCGTCAAGCACATCGCGCCGGGCCTCGCCGAGCTGGGCCGCGACTACGGGCCGCGGGGGGTTGCCGTCGTCGCGATCAACTCCAACGACATCGAGAAGTACCCCGACGACAGCCCGGAGAAAATGGCCCAGGAGGCCCGGACCGTCGGCTACACCTTCCCGTACCTGTTGGACGAGACCCAGGAGGTCGCCAAGGCGTACACCGCCGCCTGCACGCCGGACTTCTTTCTGTACGACGCCGACCGCAAGCTCGTCTATCGCGGCGAGTTTGACGCGAGCCGCCCCAACAACGAAGTTCCCGTCACCGGCGCCGACCTGCGGGCGGCCCTCGACGCAGCGCTCGCCGGCGAGCCGCCGCTCGCCGAGCAGAAGGCCTCCATCGGCTGCAACATCAAGTGGAAGCCGGGCAACGAGCCCGCGTACGCCTGAGGAGGTCGATGGCAACAGGGGACCCGCGAAGCGGATCCCCTGACTCCTGACCGCTGACCACCGACCGCGGCTACTGCACGCTGATCGGATTCAGCAGGAACGCCCGGACCCGGCCGTCGGAGGCGACGCCGAAGCCGACAATCCGGCCCCCGCCGTCGATGGCGTTCGCCTGCTCCAGACGAAGCCACGGGAAGATGGATCCGCCGCCCGGGGCTCTAACCGGGATGGCCGTCACGTCGTTGAGGTCCGTGAGCTGGCAGCCCTCCCACAGGGCGGCGATCGGCCCGCCTTCGTCGAAGGCCCAGCCCACGACCTGGTTGGCGTCGTTGACATCGCGGGCCTCGCAGCCCACCGCGCCGTTCGCCTCGAGCTCGAAACGGAATCCATCGCGCCAGAGGCAGCCATGATGAGGCTGCAGGTCACCTTCCGCGTACCAGCCGGCGACCAGGCCGAGGTTGTTGACGGCGGTGGCCCGGCTCTCGTAGAAGACGGCGCGGGTGAAGAGATCGAGGGGACGCATCACGCCGCCCTCCCAGAAGAACGCCAGGTTGCCGCTGACACCGACGACCTCGTCGAAGTCGTTGACGCAGTACGGCAGGCACCCCTGCGCGCCGGGCAGCTCGCCCAGATCCACGTAGTCATAGTGCATGACGCGCGGATCGGCGCTGAGCGGGACGAGCAGGAACCCGTGAGGATACTCGTGACCAAGGACATAGCCGCACGCGGCGATCCGGCCGTCCTCGTTGATCGACGTGACATCGAAGAACGTGAGAACCAGCCGGTAGCACTCGGCCGCCTCGTCGGCGATGGCCTCGTCAGCGGCCTCGGGACCGGCCCCCGGTGAGTCGGATCGGGGTCCGGGATCGTGCGGTCCGAACAAGGCGTTGTCGGCCGCGGTCCCCATGGGGGGCGGCCACTGCAGGATCACATCCAGGTCCCTCATCCGCCCGTCGAAGGCGTAGAAGGCGCGAAGCTCACCACTTTCGGTGAGCGAGACGCCGATGATCTGTCCCTGGTTGTTCACGTCGACCGCCTGGGCCCACCGTCCGCCGAGGGTCCCCAAATCCGTCAGCGTGCCTTCCTCCCAGACGAACGCGTGCACCTCGCACTCCGGCGGGCCGGTCTCGGCCCAGCCCACGACCATACCGTGGTCGTTCATCCCGAGCGCCACGATTCGCTCACCGCCCAGGCTTCCGAGATCGGTCAGCTCGTATCGCAGTCCGATCGGAACGCTCGTCTCCTGCTGGGCTGCGACCGGTGGACAGATCCCGATGGCGAGCACTCCGGAGATGATCAGGGCGGAGGTCGCTGAGATTGTGACCTTGTAAAGTGGCATGATGCACCTCCTTGAGGCATCGAAATCATCGCTTAATTACAGGTGGGCACGTCGGCGCGGGACCATCAGAAAACGGCCCCGATCATCAGGCGACGTGGACGACGAGCGCTCGCGCGCGGCCGCGGCGCCGGTGCTCCCACAAATAGATGCCCTGCCACGTTCCCAGCGCCAGACGACCGTCGACGACCGGAATGCTCAACGTCGTCGACGTGAGTGCGGACCTGATGTGCGACGGCATGTCGTCGGGCCCCTCGGCGGTGTGCGTGAAAAGGGGGTCATTTTCCGGAACGAGACGATCCAGCCACCGCTCGAGATCGTGCCGCGCCGAGGGGTCTGCGTTCTCCTGGATCGTGAGGCTCGCCGAGGTGTGCTGAACGATGACCGTGCACAGGCCCTCGGTCACGCGGCACGCTTCGACCACGGCCTCGATCTCGTCGGTGATGAGCTGAAGACCCTTGCCGGGTGTGGTGATCGTGATCGTGGCGATCACGGCGGCGCCAGGTCGTGGTAGCGGTTGACGGCGGGCTCATCGAGTCGCTGCACGGCGCCGCCGGGCCAGCGGATTTCGATGAACTCCACCCGGTCATGCTCCCCGAGACCGAAGTGCTTCAAATGCGCGTGCTGGCACTTCGCCGAGTCCCCGGTGACGAAGGCGTCCGCCTGGCGCCCGCCGGGTGAGACCACCACCACCCCGGCCCCGATCGGGGAGACGCCTGGGGCGCCGGTCAGCCGGACGCCGATCCAGTTGCGCGACTCCGACCAGGTGTTCTGGAAGATCTTCACCACGCGGCGCGGGAACTGGTGGCGGCGATCGAATGCGACCACCAGCAGGTCCGGCCGCCCGTCGAGGTCGAAGTCGTCGGCCACGGTCGCCCGGCAGTCGGCTTCCAGGGCGAGGCCCATCAGGTGCGCGACGTTGCGGAACCCCGCGTCCCGCCCGTTCATGAAGAAATGGTTGTGCTCGTAGCCGTTCCAGGAGATCTGCCCGGTGCCCAGGAGCTTGAGATCCTCGGCGAAGACGAGCCCCAGCGCCGGGTCGCGTCTCGAGCTGCCCGTGTAGATGTCGTGGCACCAGAACGTCGTGCAGTAGTCCTGCGCCGATCGGCCGCTCTGGTTGCCGTTGGATACATAGAGATCGGGGTCACCATCACTGTCGAAGTCAAGTGACGTGCAGCCCCACGCCCACCCCGAGCGTGCGACGTCGTCCCTGAAGGCCGGCTGATGAAAGCGTCCGTCGCCGCCGCCGAGGTACATGCGATTACCGTAGCCGATCCGCGTACGCATCTCGTCGAAGGCGGGCAGATCCTCGCGGCCCAGCCCCATGCGCTCCAGACGCCGGGCGGTCGTCGAGCCCATGCCCGTCACGTACAGGTCGAGCCTCCCGTCGGTGTCGAAGTCGCCGAAGGTGTGTGACATCCCGAAGCTGGAGGGGTCGTCGACCATGGACGCGGTCACGTCGGTGAACCGCCCGGTGCCGTCGTTCGTGTAGACGTCGACGCCGGCGAAATCGCTGACCACGACGAGGTCCAGGTCTCCGTCCGGCTCCAGATCGACGAATGAGGCGCGGAAGGTCCGGCGAAAACGCTTCCGGGCGAGACCCGCCGCCTCGGTGGCATCGGCCATATCGCCGGTGCCGTCGTTCAGCAGCAGGTATGACGGGTGGCCATCGTTGGCGTCGTAGTACGGCGCCGGGAACTGGCCGTTGAGGTACGGCGCCATGTACTGGGCGACCCAGAGGTCGAGATCACCGTCGGCATCAACGTCGCCCACGGCAAAGCAGTCAGGCCGCGCAAACAGCAGGTCCTTGGGCCCCAGCCGCCGCGGCGACCGCGTGAACCGGCCGGAGCCGTCCCCGGCATACAGAAAGAGCCTCATCTTCGTCTCGGCCGTGAATCGCCGGGGGGTCACGCCGGCGCAGAGGTAGTCCGCGTGGCCGTCACCGGTCATGTCGGCGAAGACGCTCTCGAAGACGATCGCGGGCGGCTCGGTGCACAGCGTCTCCTGCCGGAACCGAAAGTCTCCCTCGTTGAAGAAGACGAGGTTGGTCGAGGGGTAGGCGAAGTCCGACCGCCCGTCACCGTTCAAGTCGTACACGAGCACGTCGTCCATGGGCGACTCGTGATCCAGGCTCACCGTAAACCGCTCCTGAAAGACAGGCGGCCCGGCCCACTGGCTGATGGCCAGTTCCGCGACGTCGATGAGACGGGGCACGAAGTTGCCGTGACCGTCGGTCGCATCCGACCACTCGACTTCGAGCCTTCCCCGGAGCTGGAAGCGGTTGCTGCCGGCCGCGTCGGCGACGTGCAGCACCATGGTGACCGTCGAGGAGGCCTGCCCGTCGTCGCCGGGGCGGAAGTCGTCGTGGTGCCACTCGCACTGCTGGAGGGCGTAGCCCTCTCGTTGCAGCATCTCCAGCAGCCCATGAAACTGATCCAGGTCGTAGCGGGCTTCGGGGCCGAGCAGCTGCGGCTCGTGCCACCGGCCATCGCGGCCGAGGCGTGTCAGCTCCACGGGTGCGACTCGCAGCCCGCCGAAGGCCAGCCGCCGAAACGGCTCGTAGGTATCGCGGGCGTGGCGGATCTCGTCCCAGAGCCTGACAAAGTAGCGTTCGTAATGCGCCGCCGCTTTCTCCTGGGCCCATATCGTCTCGTCGCGCCGGGTGCGTTGCTCCCGGAATTCCTCGTATCGCTGCTCCAGCAGGCTCTGCGCGTCGGCCTGTCCGAGAGCGCCCAGTGACGCCAGCGTGATCACGAGGTGTCTCATGAATCGTCAGTCTAACCGAGAATCCCGTACCGGTACGAGGTCTCGACGGGCCGTCCCTTCTCGAAGCGGTCGATGCTGAAGAAGTCCGGATCGAACGCGCCGCCGTCGCCACCGTTGATCAGCGCCGCCACGCCCTTTCCGACCGCGGGCCCCATCTTGAATCCGTGTCCGCTGAACCCCGAGACGACGTAGAACCCCTCGACACCCGGCATCGGCCCGATGAGCGCATGGGCGTCCGGCGTGACCGTATACAGCGCGCCACAGCCGCCCCAGGAGACGGCATCGGCGTACGCGGGCAGACGCGTGGCCAGACGTGTCCGGCAGAAGTCGATGAACTCGCCGCTCACGCCCTCGTCGTAGCGATCCGGGTCGGAGACCTCCTCGTCCCCGTCGTAGGCCATTTTGCCGACGCGGGTCCATCCCGCGGGCTCCGGCTTCCAGTAGAGCCCGGTGAGCAGGTCGCCGTAGACGAACCGCTCCGCCCCGTAGTGCGGCGGGGGCATGAAGTACGCCTGCTGGGGCCGGATCGCCGTGAGCGGAACGTCCAGCCCCATTCGTCGACAGACGACTCCGGCCCAGGGCCCGCCCGCGTTGATCACGACCGGCGTCTCGATCGTCGTGCCGTCGGCGGTCTCGATGCCACGCACGCGGTCTCCGGCCACATGCACGTCGGCGACGGGCACCGCCTCCCGGAGATCGATCCCCTGATCCCGGCCCACCGCGGCCAGCGCGTGCAGCGTCGCGCCGGGGTCCACGAAGCCCGCCTCCGGCTCGTAGGCGGCCAGCACGTCGTCGCCGAAGACGCCTCGCGGCTCGAGATCGCGCAGCTGCCGCGAATCGAGCAGCTCCGTTGTCACGCCGAGGGACCGCTGGAGGGAGACGTTGGCCTCCAGCGAGCCGCGATCGGTCTCATGGCAGAGAAAGACCATCGGCTTCTCCCTGAAGCCGATGTCGTGTCCCGTGCGCTCGTGAAACGAGCGGTAGAATCCCAGGCTCTCGCGGGCCATGAGCACCGTCGTCTCGTGCGAGTAGTGCTGTCGAAGGATCGCGCCTGATTTACCGGAAGAGCCCGCCCCCACGAACCGCTTCTCAAGCAGCACGACGCGCCCCACACCCTGTTCCCGGAGGTGCATCGCGCATGACAGGCCCATGACGCCGCCACCGATGACGATCGCGTCCGCGGTGGTGGTCATGTCGAGACTCTCCTGCCGTTCAGCGGGCCGCGCCGCTCATGGCCGCCGTTGCGACGCGTGAGGTGGTCCGCTTGGCGATCTCCTTGCGAAGCTCGTGGTCCACGAAGGTGCGGATTCATCCGAAATTCGATCTTCAGGGGCACGGGCCCCAGCTGCCCAGGACGGTCAGGAAATCCCCGATGCCCACCACGCCGTCGTCGTCGAAGTCGTATGCAGGGTCTCCGCTGCCCCACAGGCCAAGAAGGGCGAGGAAGTCGCCGATGCCCACCACGCCGTCGCCGTCGCCGTCGCCCGGGCAGGTCTCGATGATCGCGTTGAAGACGAACGGCAGGTTGGGCGCTCCCCACGGCGGGTCGGGACGCCAGGTTCCCAGCTCGATCCAGTACGAGTTGCCCGCCTCCAGCATCACCGTGAGCATCGGATCGGCGTTGGGCGGCGAGCCGGGGCACTCGTCGTCGGCCACTGCGAATTCGTCGCCGTCGCCCCAGCCGCACCCGCCGGAGTAGATCCGAATGTACGTGTCGCCGTCGCTGTCGCACATCCAGAACGTGTGTTCGCCGGTGCTGAAGCAATCGTACCGGTAGAAAATGTCCCAGTAGGGCTTGTCGACAACGTCGTTGACACACCCGATCAGGCCCGACGTGAAGTACGGCAGATCGGCGGTATCAAAGGCGATGAGGCTGTCGCAGGTCTCGTTGACCGGTGTGACGCAGCCCCCGCGGGCCGACGATCCGCCCGCGGCACCAGAGACGAAGAGGAGGACGACAAGCAGACTTCTCATGTGCACGGCCCCCATTTGCCCAGCAGCTCCAGAAAGTCGCTGATACCGACGTCGCCGTCGCCGTCGAGGTCCGGCGGCCCGCCGGGATCCGTGCCCCACGCCCCGATGAGCGCGATCAGGTCCGGGATGCCGACGGCGCCGTCGCCGTTAAGATCATACCGGCACAATTCGTACGCGCCGGCGTCCACCGTGCCGTTGAGCACACGCCGCGCGAGATCGAGATCGAGAGGCGTGGGCTCGCCGACCTCCGCGTCGCCGTCGAGGTCGCCCGCGTCGGGGGCGATGAGACCGTTGTGCGCCCGATCGACGCACGGTGAATCGTGACGCAGGCGGAAATTGCCCGCGGCGGGATCCACGAACGCCGGATCGGACGCGAGGTTGCCGGGGCCCGAGATCGCTCCCTCCACGCAGCTGTACGCGACGCCGATGGTGCCGGCGACCTGGTCCGGCGTATTGCCCCAGAGCACCGAGTTCTTCACGAACGAGACGCCGTAGACTCCACCCCCGGCCGTTGCGGCCGTGTTGCCCGCAACCGTGCCGTTGGTGATCGACGAGCCCGTGGTGCTGTCGTAGACCGCCCCTCCCCGGCCATCGCTTGCCCCGTTGTCGTGAAAGACGCAGTTGATGAACTGCGGTGAGCCGTCCTCGATGTAGACCCCGCCCCCCTCGGCGGCCCGGTTGCGGGCGAACACGCCGTTGACGATCCGGGCGTCGGCACTCGTGCCCAGCAGCGTCAGGCCGCCGCCCCGTTCCGCCCGGTTGTCCGTGAACCGGCAACGAACGATCACGGGCGCTCCGTTCCAGACGAGCATGCCGCCTCCCATCCGGCGGTAAATGGACTCCGGGTGGTCGGCGTATCCGCCGGTGATCGTGAACCCGTCGAGGCGGGCGCCGGCGTTCACGACGAAGCAGTAGACGACGTTGTACACGCGGTGGGAGCAGAGATCCGCCGCCACATCGGCGCACTGCGGATCCCATTCGACGATACAGCAGACGGGCACGGCGTCGCACACCAGGTCGCAGCACGAGCCGTCGCGGCATCCCGCCGCGCCGGGCGTGCCGTCGAAGCAGCCGCCCGATCCGACCGGCGGCTCGCCGCACACGTCAAAGGTCCGGGGGGCGGGCTCGAAGAGGTCACCGCTCAGCGTGCTCTCGAACCGGCCCGGATCACGCGCCTCGAAGCTGCCGTCGCCGCCACCAGCGGGGAATCCGCCGTAGATCGACACGCCGTTGATGAGCCTGAACCGGGCTTCGCGCTCATCGGTTCCGGCGGAGTCCGCGGCGCTGCGGTCCGGGTAGTAGCGGCCCTCGGCGACGCGGACCTCGTCGCCGATTGCGATGTCAGGGTGCGTCAACGCGTCCTGGAGGTGGGCGAACGCCGACGTCCAGCTCAATCCGTCGCCGCCGGGCGGCGCCGTCGCATCGACGTGCCACACGGTGCCGGCCGCCGGCCCGGCCAGTCCGACCGACGCGATCGTCCACCCGAGTGAGAATCGCCCGGAACGAGTCATCAGGTCTTGAGAAGGCTGAACTCGCGTGCGCGGCGCGAGATGTCGAGGATCCGGTACCCATGCGAGCGCAGGGCCCGCAGCATATCGCGAGTGTCATTGAACTTGAGCGTCTTGAAGTTGTGATGCACTTCCATCAGGATCTGGCGGATCGGGATGCCCGAGGCAAGAACGTCCGGCAGCACATCGTATTCACCGCCGTCGATGTCGATCTTCAGGACGTCGATATGGTCATGGCCCAGCTCCGCGGCGATCGTGGCCAGACGCTTTACGGGGACCTTGACGGCCTTGTCCGCCGGGGCCCTGCCGCGATTGATCGAGGAGTAATGCACGGTGCGGGTGGTCGGGGGCGGATACAGAGTGATCAGGCCATCGGTTGCGCCGATCCCGTAGGGATGAAAGACGAACTTCTCCGGGAGGTCGGCCGAGCGGACCCATTCGACCGACAGCGGCGACGGATCGAAGGCGTGGACCGTCAGTTCGAATCGGTCGATCATCTCCAGATCCCAGTGCACGTCGCGTCCCACGCCGAAGGAGTAGACGACGCTGTCGGGGCCCAGCTCCTCGGCATGTATCGTGTAGGGCGACGCGCCGAGCCCCGTGGGGCCGAGCACCACCTTCGGCACGTCCAGCTCAACCTTGATGCCGGCAGCCCGCAGTCGCAGCCGCCGCAACACCCGCTGCCACAATCGCCGCATCCGTTGCCGCATCCGTCGCTGCATCCACTGCTGTCGCCGCAACCGAAATAACCGCACCGCAACACGCTGTCGACCGGGGGCGGGGCGAACAGGGCGGAGGCGATCGCCGGCGGCGTGGTCTGCGGCCACAGCACCTGGGGCGCTGCGGGTTGCTGCGCCAAGGC
>JBFGEG010000054.1:0-23159 GCA_041580235.1 Phycisphaerales bacterium | reverse complement strand
CGAGTCCGCGGACACCTTCAACCAGTGGTTCCGTGACGTGCAGGGAATCAACCAGTCGGCGCTGCTGACCCTGACCCTCGTCCGCCAGGAGGACGGCACGTACGTGTTCGACGACAAGGATGATCCCTCGTTTGCCTCCAACGGCGGCTTCTTCCCGATCGATGATCAGCTCTTCGGCAACACCCCTTCCCGGCCGCAGCACAACTACCACTTCACCACCGAGATCCACTGCTCGTTCAGGTACGACGCGAGCACGGGGCAGGTCTTCCGGTTCGTCGGCGACGACGACGTGTGGGTGTTCATCGACGGCCGGCTCGTCATCGACCTGTCCGGCACCCACAACGCCATCGAGCAGTTCGTGGACCTGAGCCGCCTCGGACTCACGGACGGCCAGATCTACAGCCTGGACCTGTTCCACGCCGAGCGTCAGACGAAGGGCTCCAACTTCGCGTTCCAGACGAACCTGATCCTCAAGGACGGGCTCATTCCCTCCGTCAGCGCCTCGTGCGACTGACCCAAGCACCTTTTCAACGGTACGACGCACACGGCCCGGGCGCTTGCCCGGGCCGTCGTCGTTAAGTCCTGTCCGGCGGCTCTCTCGCGCCGCCGGGCAGGACCTTGTCGATGGTAATCAGCGTGTTCTTGAAGGCCGGCGTGCGCGACTTGGCGTCGACGCGGCCGGGAACGAGGACATTCGCCTCCGGAAAGTACATCACCGCGTTGCCGGGCCGGATGTCGATGGCGCGAACCGCGACGCCGGCAAGCTCACCCGCCTCGCTCCTTACCGTGACCCGCCCGTCAATCTCCAGGCCCAGCCGCGTGATGTCGTCGGCGTGCAGCATGATGACGTCGCGTCGCGGCTGGCCGCGGTAGACGTCCTGCTCCTCGTACACGACCGTGTTGAACTGGCCCTCGGAACGCACGGTCATGAGCCGCAGCCGCCCGTCGCCGTTCCCTGCGAGCGCCGGCACGTCCACCACGTTGAACTTCGCCCGGCCCGTGTCGGTGGCGAACCTCGGCTCATGAAAGGTCCGGCCGCTGATCTGGAACTCGCAGCCCGTCTCGTCGATCTCCCCGATCTTCTCGTAGCCCGGAATCACCTTGCCGATCGCCTGGCGGATCGCGCGATGCTCTCGCATCTTCGACCAGTCGATCGGCGCCGTCTCGCCGAGCACGCGCTGGGCAAGGTCCACCACGATCTGCACCTCGCTCCGCGGTCCGTCGTGGCGGGGCTTGCCCCCTTCGCTGAGGCGGACGTAGTTGAACATCGACTCCTGGGTCGTGGGCTGCGGCTCCTCGTCGCGGGCGAGAACGGGCAGGATGACGGTCTCGCGGCCGGTGCCCCAGGCATGGCCCGTGTTCAGCGTCGTGTTGAGATACACGACCATGTCGATCTTGCTCAGGGCCCGGTGGGCAAAGGCCGAGTCGGGGTTCGAGCCGTAGAGGTTGCCGCCCAGGCATGACGCGAAGCGGATCTTGCCCCGGTCGGCGCGGTGCATGCAGCCGAGAGTGTCCAGACCCTGCGACGCGGGCAGGGTCACGCCGAAGAGATCCTGCAGCCCGTCGATGACGGCCGGCTTGAGCGCGGGCACGACGCCCACGGAGCCCATGCCCTGCACGTTGGAATGGCCGCGCAGCGGCAGCAGCCCGGCGTGCGGCCGGCCGAGCATCCCGCGGGTCATTGCGAGGTTGGCGATCATCTGGACGTTGCCCACCCCGTGCTCGTGGTGGGTGACACCCATGGCCCAGCAGAAGATCGTCCGGCGGGAGCCGGCATACAGCCCGGTGATCCGATCGATGACGTCGCGCGGCACCCCCGACTGCTCGACAAGATCCGGCCAGGACAGCTCTTCGAGCCGCCCGCGAAACGCGTCCCAGCCGTCGGTGTGATCCTCGATGAACTGCTCGTCGCACGACCCGCGCTCGACGACGGCCTTGCACAGCGCCGCCAGCAGCGCGACGTCGCCGCCCACGTGCGGCTGGACGTAGAGGTCGGCGATCGTCGAGCCGAACAGCAGACTCCGCACGTCCGAGGGCACCTTGAACCGCTCCAGGCCGACCTCTCGGAGCGGGTTGATGACCACGACCCGGCCGCCCCGGCGCTTGTGCTCGACAATCGTCCGCATGAGACGCGGATGGTTTGACGACGGGTTGGCCCCGATCAGGATCAGCAGGTCGCAGTGGTGCACGTCGTCGAGGACGACGGTGGCCGTCCCCGTGCCGGTCACCGTTCCCAGGGCCACGCCCGAAGCCTGATGACAGTAGAACGAGCAGTTGTGGACGTTGTTGGTGCCGTAGAGCCGCGCGAAGAGCTGGTAGAGGAACCCCGCCTCGTTCGATGATCGCCCGCTCGAGTAGAAGAACGTCTCCGCGGCCTTGCTCCGGGCGAGCTTGGCCGTGATGCGATCCAGCGCCGTGTCCCAGGTGATTCGACGGTAATGCCCGTCCAGCGGCCCGGCATACAGCGGCTCCGTCAGCCGGCCCGCCGCTTCCAGCTCCCGCGACGACATGCTCCGCAGCTTCTCCACGCTGAAGTCATCGAAGAAGTGCTCCCGGATGCGTCCCTGCATGTCGGCGGCCATGGCCTGTATGGACTTCTTGCAGACTTCCGGCGAGCGGCCCATCTCGTTGGTCATGCCGCCCAGCTGCCCGCCCATGCCCAGCGCGCACGTCTTGCACGCGTTCTTCGAGCGCAGGGCGCGGTACATCCGCCACAGGCCGCCGGCGGCGCGGGCCTTCCTGAGGGCGTAGCCGATCGCGGGCCAGCCGCCGCCGGCCGTCGGTCGTCGCATGGCTAAGAGGATACCTCCTCCAGCGTGTCGGCCGTCTCGCGGATCAGCCGCCACGCCGCCTCGACGTGGCGGCGCTCGGTGCGTGTCTGGCCGATCGAGAACCGCAGGGTCAGCTTGCCGTCGAGACGAGCGTGGGTGAGATAGAGTTTCCCGCTGCGGTTGAGGCGGTCCATGAGAGCCTCGTTGGCCTCGTCGCCGCCGCGGTGACGGAGGCAGACGAGGTTGAGCGGCGGCGGCACCGCCAGCTCGAACCGGTCGTCGGTCTCCACCCAGCCCGCGAGCTCCTGGGCGAGATTCACGTGCTCGCGGACGTGGTGACGCAGGCCCTCGAGGCCGTAGTGGCGAATCACGAACCACAGCTTGAGGGCCCGGAACCGCCGGCCCAGCGGGATGTGCCAGTCCCGGTAGTCGAACACCGCGCCGGACCGGGTCGCCTGGTTCTTGAGGTACTCCGGCAGGACACTCAGCGTCCTGATCAGCGCCGCGCGGTCGGCGACGTAGAAGCAGTCGCAGTCGAAGTTCGTGAACATCCACTTGTGCGGATTGAAGCAGTAGCTGTCGGCGTGCTCCAGCCCGGCATGGATGAAGCGGTACTCGGGGCACACCGCGGCGGTGCCGCTCATGGCGGCGTCGACGTGCAGCCACAGGCCGTGGCGATGACAGATCTCGCCGACGGGACCCAGCGGATCCATCGCATTGGACGCCGTCGTTCCGACGGTGGCGCACACGAAACACGGTATTGCCCCGCCGGCGACATCGGCCTGGATCGCCGACTCCAGCCGGTCGGGACGCAGGGCGAAGTGCTCATCGACGTCGATGAGTCGGAGGTTCTCCCGGCCCAGGCCTGCGATCATGACCGCCTTCTCGATCAGCGAGTGCGCCTGGTTCGAAGCGTAGACGACATACCGCTGACTCACTCCGCGGGCGTTGGTCTCGAAGCCGCTGGCCCGCTCTCGTGCCGCCAGCAGCGCGCACAGCGTCGAGCTGGAGGCGGTGTCCTGGATGACCCCCCCGCCCGCCGTCGACGACTTGAACTTCTCAGGCAGATCGAGCATGTCGACGAGCCAGTCGAGAACGTGCGTCTCCAGCTCCGTGCAGGCCGGACTGGTAGCCCACATCATGCCCTGCACGCCAAGGCCCGCGGACAGCAGCTCGCCGAGGACCGACGGGCCGGAGCAGTTGGCGGGAAAGAACGCGAAGAAGCTGGGCGACTGCCAGTGGGTGATGCCCGGCATGATCACTTCATCGAGATCGACGAGCATGCGCTCGAAAGGCTCGCCCTGCGACGGCGCCTCGGCGGGTAATCCGGCGCGAATCGTCCCGGGCTCGACCCGGGAGAGCACCGGGTGCCGCTCGATCGTCTCCCAGTAGCGGGCGATCCACTCGACCACGGCTTGGCCGTGGCGGCGAAAGTCATCCGGCGTCATGTGATACGCTTTGCCCATGATTTCATCGTAGCTTGAGACGACGAGGCGCACCGCCATGGCCGACACCACGATGCCTCTGACCGACGAGCAGCACACCGCTTGCGGCAAGGCGCTGTTCAACCTGACGTGGACCTTTCTGTCAAAGCCCGACCGGACCGGGCACGATGACGAGATGATGGCCCACGCGGCCCACGCCAGCTACCTGCATTGGTCGAAGGTCGGCGAGCCTGTGAACTTCTCACGCGCGGAGTGGCTGCTGTCTCGCGTCTACGCGGTCCTCGGCCGGCCGGAGACGGCTCTTCGTCACGGTCGGCGGTGCCTGGACATCTGCGAGACCAACGGGATCGGCGACTTCGATCTCGCCTTCGCTCACGAGGCGCTGGCGCGTGCTCACTCGGTCGCCGGTCACGCCGGCGAGGCGGGGCGTCATCTCGAGCTGGCCGAGAAGGCCGGGCGGAACATCGCCGACGAGGAGGACCGGAAGATGCTTCTCGACGACCTGCGCACCATCCCGGGCTCGGAACCGGCCGGAACCTGATCAATTCCGGTGCAGAAGGGTCAATGCGTGGCCCGATCTGATTAGGTGAGGCGAGGCGGACGATGGTGACGGGCATTCTGGCAGCGGTCGGCGAGACTGAGCGGGCGATTGCCGTCGACCTGTTCTTCATCCTCGCGGTCGCCGGCGCGGTGGCCATCATCATGCAGCGCATGCGCATGGCCATCGTTCCGGCGTACCTGATTGCCGGGGCGCTCATCGGCCCCAACGTTCCGTGGTCGATCCTGACCAGCCAGGAGAGCCTCGAGCAGGTCTCTCACCTCGCCATCGTCCTGCTGCTGTTCGGAATCGGTCTGGAGCTCGACATCTCGATCCTGCGACGCGGCCTCAGCCGGATGATCCTGGCCGGCGTCGGGTCGTGTGTGCTGACCGTGGCCCTCGGCTACCCGGTGGCGAGGCTGTTCCGCCTGCCGCCGCCGGCGGCCTTGGCGATCTGCATGGCCTTCTCGCTCTCCTCGACGGCGGTGGTCCTGCGGATCATCGCGGCCCGCCGCGAGCTGCGCCGTCGCAGCGGCCGGCTGTCGTTCGCCATACTCGTCGTCCAGGACATCGTGGTCCTTGCCATGCTGGCGGTGCTGCCGTCGCTGGCGCGTTGGGCGGGCGCCGGGACCGATGCCGCGGCCGATGTCCAGCCGATGAGCTGGGTGGACTTCGCCGCCGACGCCTGCCTGATGATCGGCGGCGTCGGCGCGCTGGTGGTCGCAGCCAAAGCCATCCTGCCGAGGCTCCTGCGCGAGTCGTTGCGCGGCCGGCGGCTGGAGGTCATGATGCTCGTGGGGATCTCCGCGGCGCTGGCGGCGGCACTCGTCGCCCAGGGCATCGGGTTCAGCCTGGAGATGGGGGCCTTTCTCGCCGGCTTCGTGCTTTCGGGCACGCCCTTCCGCCACCAGCTCAGCGGGCAGATCGGCCCGCTCCGCGACATCTTCAGTGCGCTGTTCTTCACGACGGTGGGCATGAAGCTCGACCCGGCGGCCCTGGCCGGCAGTTGGTGGGTGGTCCTGCTGGCGGTGACGATCCTCGTCGTGCTCAAGAGCACCGTGATCTCGACCGTGTGCTGGTCCGCCGGCGCGCTCGCCTCCAACGCCATCATCGTGGGCCTCGCCCTGGCGCAGGCCGGCGAGTTCAGCCTCATCCTGATCGGTGCCGCGAGCGACGCGGGCATCTTTTCGCCCGCCGTCGGGCCCAGCGCCATCGCCGTGGTCGTGGTTTCGCTGATCCTGACACCGGCTCTGGCCGACCTGGGCCGGCGTCTGGGGCGGGCGGCGGCGGGGGTCGGTCATGCGCCGTGGATCAAGTCGGCGCTCTTCGGCGACACGCCGGACATCGAGAAGCCCGCCGAGCACGACTTCCGGCACGTCATCGTCGGCGGCTTCGGGCCCGTTGGCCGTCGTATCGCCGAGGAGCTCGATCAGGCCGGGGTCAGCTACACGATCATCGAGCTCAACCCGGACACCGTCGTCGATCAGCTTCGCCGGCATCGGTCGATCGTCTTCGGCGACGTGGCGAACCTGAAGGTCCTGGAATCCGCGGGCATCGGCCACGCCGATGCACTGGTCCTCACCATCCCCGACGAAGAGGCCGTGCTGCGGGCGTGCGTCGCGGCGCGTCGCCGCTCGGCCAACCTCTTCATCGCCGCCCGCACCGGCCTGATCAGCAAACGCCGGACGCTCTCGGAGATCGGAGCCGACCACGTCACCGTCGACGAGATGGCTGCCGCCGAGGACATGGTCCGCGTGATCATGGACCGCTTCGTCCTGGAGCCTTCCGAAGTCGCCGAGCCCGAGCCCGAACCGGAGCCCCCGCCCGAACCGGAGCCGGAGCCGGAGCCCGAGCCGGAGTCAGCGCCCGGACTCGACGCGGCTCCCGAACCGGATCAGGCCGGCAGCGTCTCGAGCTCGGCCTGAACCTCGTCCATGAGACGTCTCAGGGTGTCGGGGCCGAAGTCGAAATCGAGGCCGGCGGCGGCGAAGAGCTCCGGCAGCGGCCGCGAGCCGCCCAGCGACAGTGCCTTTCGGTAGCTCTCGATGGCCCGCCCGCGGTCGGCCTTGAACTGCAACCATAATTGCAGGGCACCGAGCTGAGCAATGCCGTACTCGATGTAATAGAACGGCACGCCGAAGAGGTGACCCTGGCGTTGCCAGGAGTTCACGCGGTACTGCTCCAGGCCGCTCCAGCTCACCGCGGGGCCGAACCGCTCGTCGAGATCGAGCCAGCACGCGGTGCGGTCGTCGCGGCTGTGGTCGGGATGCGTGTAGAGCCAGTGCTGGAAGGCGTCGATGGTCGCGATCCACGGCAGCAGGATCGCGAGATCCTCGAGGTGCTTGCGCCGGGCCCGGGACGCCTGGGCCTCGTCGTAGAACTCGCCGAGATAGGGGAAGGCGAAGAGCTCCATGGTCATCGAGGCCACCTCGGCGAACTCGATGGGCGCATGCCGGTAGTGCAGGAGCGGCTCGCCGTGGCACAGGATGGAGTGGAACGCGTGCCCGGATTCGTGGATCATCGTCTCGAGATCGCGGTGCAGCCCCGCCGCGTTCATGAAGATGAAGGGCTTGAGCGTCCGGTCGCGGTGGGCCTGGTAGCCACCGGGCGCCTTGCCCTTGCGCGACTCCAAATCGAGACAGTCGCCGCCGCGCAGCGAATCGAACATATCGCCGAGTGACGGCTCCATGCGGTGAAAGAGCTTCGACGTTCTGGCCACGAGCTCGTCGGCGCCTTCGAAGGGGCGCAGCGGCGGGCGCCCTTTGATGTCCACACCCAGATCCCACGGGCGAAGCGGATCAACGCCCAGTGCCTCGGCTCTCGTGGCGTTGAGCTCCCGCAGCAGCGGCACGCAGACCTGCTCGCAGGCCCGGTGGAACGCATCGCAGTCCGCGGGCGTGTAGTCGAAGCGGTGACGCCGCTTGAAGGCGTAGTCGCGGTAATTCCCGAACCCCGCATTGATCGCCATCTGATGCCGCAGCTCGATCATGCGGTCGAAGATCTGGTTGAGACGTTCGTGATCCCGGTGGCGGCGCTCCCAGATCCCGCGCCATGCGGACTCGCGGGTCTGGCGATCGTTTTCCTCCAGGAAGCGGGCCATCTGGGGCAGCGTCCGTTCCTGCCCCTGGAAGTCGACGGTCATCGCCCCGCTCGTCTCGTCGAACTGCTGGTCGAGCTTGGTCTCCTCCGTCTGCAGCGGAATGTTCTCGTCCCGAAAGAGCTCGACGTCGGCCTTCAGGTCGCGCAGCAGCACCTCGTAGCGCGTCCCGTCGAGGTCGCCGGTGTGGGGCGAGCCGACGATCTTGCGGTCCAGGTCGAACCCGGCCTGCTTGAGCTTTGGCTCGACGTTCTCGACGAACGCCAGGTAGGCGGACTTCGCCTTCTCATCGTCGGTATGGCAGGTCATGTGCGTGTACAGGTTCGTGTGCGCCTCGCTGGCGGCCGCGTCGAGGTCGCTGCGGTCGAGCAGGAGCTGCTCGAGGCATCCGCTGCACTTGAGCTCGCGGTCGAGCAGGGACGCGTACAGCGGCTCGAGGTTTTCCCAGCGCGTTGCGTCGAGGTCGGCGGGCACGAAATCGGATGTCGAGGCGGCCGGGGTGGGCGGAGTCGTGATCATCGCCTCATCATGGCATCACGGCGTCACCGCATCAAGGCAGCCGGTGCTCCGCACCGCGACGGCGGGCAGATCGAGCCGCTGCTCGATGACCGCAGCAAGCTGCGAGGCGTGCAGCTCGCTGTCACAGAGGACGAACAGGCTCGACCCGCTGCCCGCCACGTGGGCCGGGCCCCCGGCCAGCTCGGCGAGCCGGGACACGTGCTCGTCAAGGGCAGGGACGAGCCGCACCGCGGCGGCGGCGAGGTCGTTGAACACGGAATCGGGCCGCGGCGGCGCCGCCCCCGTGGCCAGCGTGCGGACGGCCTGGGGCTGCAGCGGCTGTGAGCCAAGCTCGTCGAAGGCGTCGTAGACGTGGCCGGTCGGACAGTGCTCCTCGGGCAGGACGACCACGGCGTGGATCTCGGCGGGGCCCTTCAGCATCTCGATGCGTTCGCCGAACCCCTCCACGATGGCGCTGCCGCCGGACACGAAAAAGGGCACGTCGGAGCCCAGACCGGAGGCGATGTCGCGCAGCTGATCCACCCCGAGTCCGAGATCGAACAACCGGTTGACCGCCCGCAGCATGGCCGCCGCATCCGACGAGCCCCCGCCCAGACCCCCTCCCACCGGAATCCTCTTCTGAAGCTTCATCTGGACGGGCAGCCGCCGGCCCGTGTGCTGCTCGAGCGTCAGATGGGCGCGGACCGCAAGGTCACGCGTCATCGACCAGTCGATCTCGCGCAGACGCCGGGCCTCGGCATGCCACAGGACCGCGTACCGCGACATCCGGTCGTCCGGCAGACGTGACACGACAAGCTCGTCACACAAGTCGATGGTGACCATCCACGAGCAGATGGGATGCATGCCGTCGTCGTCAGGCGGGCCGACGGACAGGGCGAGGTTGAGCTTGGCCGGGGCCTCGATGGTGACCGTGTCCACCATGGACATGAGCATAGGCGTCCGCGCAAAAGCGGCCGAAACCGTTCCCAAACCCGAAGGCCGGGCCAAAGTCGCCCTTGGGGCTCGCCGATAACCCGGGGGTCAGTCCGGGATGATGGCCCGGGGGGGGCCGGGGAGGCCACCATGCTCGACGGGGAACGCCGCGACGACCTACGGCAACCGCTGCACTGTCCGTGCAAGCTGTACGTGCCCCAGAGCGGGAGATACCTGGCAGGCTCGACGTTCAACCTGTCACGTGGCGGCGCGCTGCTGCAGCTGGACCAGCCGGCGCGGCTCGAGCCGGGTGACCACCTGTACCTTGGGATTGCCATGAAGCGCCGCCAGGCGCTGCTCGCCGCGGACGAGATGACCGGGGTCAAGGTCCTGCGGGTCGTGCCCGCCGGCAAGGGCGGCTTTGCCCTGGCCGTGCAGTTCCTCGACCAGAGGCTCGATACTGCCGTCGGCTTTCGACGTCGCGCCGCCTGACCGACTGAGCGAAACGGACCGCGGTCTCCCATCGGCTATCATTGACGAAATGAGAAAAGCACTCTTCTGGGTGGGTCTGCCGCTGGTCGTGCTGCTGCTGCTGGTCGCGGTCGCGCCGACGCTTGTCAACTGGGGGCTGGGACAGGGCGCCATCCGGAGACTCGCCCGGCCGTACGTCAACGGAGAAGTCACGCTGCACCGGCTGGGCCTGGGCTGGTTCGGGTCGCAATCCGTCGATGCCGAGGTTGCCGGCGATGCGGGCGCGACCACGGCCCGTGTGGACGTGCAGCTCAACGCAGGGCTGCTGAGCCTGCTCACGGGGCGGATCAGCGAGCTGCAGGTCGATCTCTCCGGCACCATGAAGGGCGAGCTTCGGGAGAGCGGCGCGACCAGCCTCGGCGATCTCCTGGCCACGCGAGCGCCAGAGAAGCGCAAGCCGAAGGCCAGCGATGCCGGGACCGCGACGGGAGGCCTGCCCTGGAACCGGCCGGCGACGGTTCGCGTCAGCAAGCTCGACGTGGAGCTGCGCGAGGCGGGATCGGGGCGCGTCATCGGCGTGCACGGTTTGACCGGAACGCTCACCAGCCTTCCGGGCGAGCGTGTCACGTTCGATCTTGCCGGAGGGATGACCGGCTTTGAGAAGCCGGGCTCGCTCAAGATCAACGGTGACGTGGCAAAGCTGTTCGACACGAACGGTGACCTCACGCTCGATCGCGCCGCGGGACGAATTGCCGTCAACGTGAACGGCGTACGTGTTCCGCTGACCGAGCGCCCCACCGAGATCCGCGCCCTGACGCTGACCGCCAACAGCGCCGGTCTCACCGAGCGGCTCGATCTCACGCTCGAGATCGATGCGGTGATCGAGGGCTCGGAGTCCGGGCGTCTCGCCGGTCAGCTCAGCGTGGACCGTCCCGTCGAGAAGGGAAGACTCGTCAGCGTCGGGGATCTCGCGTACCGGACAACGGGCCAGATCACGGGGCGTTCCGTGCCCACCGCCCTGCTTCAGGAGACGCTTCGCAGAACGCCTGTCGTGGCGGTCCGTGACCTGGGGCCCACGCTCGATATCGAGGCTCGATTCTCCGACGGACAGCAGCGCAATGTGACCATCAACGCGCGGGCGGAATCGATGGAGCTGGCGGCGGCGGGGACGGTCGACCCTCAGGGCGCCGTCGCGCTGCAGGAGATGCGGTTCAGCGGGCTCGTGAAGCCGGCGCTCGCGCTGGCCGCGGTCGGGGCGACCATTGATCAGGCGGCGCGGGTGACCCTCGACCTCGACTCTCTGACGCTTCCGGCAGGCGACGGCACGGCGGCGCAGCTTCGTCGCCTGGCCGCCGCGGGCACGGTGACGATGCGGACGCCCATCGTGGTCGATGTCGGCGCCGAGACGGCTCTGCCGATCGCCGACGTCGAGGCACGGTTCGAGACGCCGAACCTCGGCGAGCGGGGCGCTACCGTCGGCGGCACGGCGCTGGTGGACGGCGCCGCGACGACCTTCGACCTGTCGCTCGACGGCTGGTTCGACGCCGGCGGTGCCCTGACGCCGGCCGGCGTGCGGCCGCAGGGCAACGTGACCGTGCGGGGGCTTCAGCCGGCGAGGTTGGCGGCCCTGATGCCGGCGCAGGCGAGCCTCATCGAGGCCGCCGTCGTCGAGCCGGTCGGCCTTGCCGCGAACGTCGCGTCACGCAACGGCGACATGGAGCTCACGGTGGACGCGACGAGCGGCGTCACGCAGGTCAACCTCGTGGGTCGCCGGGGCAAGGGCTCGTTTCGGGTCATGGAGGCCCGCGGAAGGATCAACACGACCCCGGCCCTGGTGGCCGCGTTGCAGGAAGGCTCGCAACGGCCGCTGGTCCTGGTCAGGCCGACCCCGGTGACCTTTCAGCTCGAGCCCTTCGACGTCGTGCTGCCGGCCGACGGGGGCGGGGCCCGCATCGGCGAGGTCCGAGGCCGGCTCGCGACCGACGAGGCCGTGGTCCGCAACATCCCCCGCGTGAGCGAGCCGATCGCCGTGGGCGAGCTGGGCGTCGCCATCGCGGCCCGGCTGGGCGACACCCCGGCCACGTACTCGATGGACGGGCAGGGTCGGCTGCGGACGGTGGACGGCGGCGGCCTCGCCGACGCCCGCTGCGCCCTCACGGCGGCGCGGGGACCCGAGGGGACCAGGCTCGGCGAGCTCAACGTGGAGCTCTCCAACCTGTCCGTGTCCCGGCTCGACGCGGTGACCGGCCGGGACGCGGGCTCGACGCTCACGGACTGGATCGGCGACCGTGGCACCGTCCGCGTGGCCCTCACGTCACCGGCGACCGGTTTTCGCGCGACTGTCGGAGCTGACTTCTCGCCGTCCTTTGTCGGCGAGTTCGTCGCCGAGAGCGACGGCGACACCGTCTCGGTCACCGCACGCGAACCGAAGCTGCTCCTGCGTCGCGACGTGCTCCAGAAGAGATTGAATCCCGCGACTGGAAAGCAGGCGGGCCAGACGCCGGCCGCGCTGATCACGGTGGCGGCCGACGTGCCGATGGTGCTCAAGGTCAACCGGCTCCGCTTCCCGCAGCGACTGCTGCACGGCGAGCCTTTCGACGGCGCTGCCGTGAACGTCGATCTCGCCCTCAACGGTGGGCCGCTGGTGCTCGAGGATCCCCGCACGGGGCGCAACACGATCGACCAGCTCGCCGTCTCGCTCACCACCGGCAACCTCGATCAGGGGGCGGCGGTGAACATGACCGGCCGGGTGAGCTTCGCCGGAGCCGTGGCGCCGGGACGCATCGAGCTGACGGGGCAGATGACCGGTCTCATGCGGGAGGGTCTCTTCGACGCCCGGCAAGCCGAGCTGGAGATGACCGCCAACATCGACGGCCTGCATACCGCCGTGGTGGACGCGGCCGCCAACCTCAAGGGCCTGCTCGTGGCGGCCGTGGGAACCCCCGTGAAGGCGCAGGCCGTGGCCGACCAGTTCTCTCGCAACACCGGCTCGCTGCAGGCGACGGTCGACACGCCCAACGGCCACCTCGAGTTCGTGGCCGCGGGCAGGGACAACGGCCTGGCGATCGATGCCGAGCGCCCCGTGCACGCCCGGCTGGAGATTACGCCCCCGATGCGCGAGCGGCTGCTGCGCGGGATTCACCCGCTGCTGGCGGACATCCGCACCACGGAGCAGCCCCTGCAGGCCACGGTGCGCAACGCGTTCGTGCCGCTCGACGGCGACGTGAGCCGGCTCCAGGCGGACATCGACATCACCATCGGGGCCGTGGAGCTGGACAGCGGGTCGTTGACGCTGACCCTGCTGGCGGTCGGCAAGACGACCAACGCCCGCACGATCCCCGGCTACATCGAGCCCATCAAGGCTCTGATCCGGGACGGTATCGTGACCTACGAGCGTTTCGCGGCCAGGATCGACAAGTACACGCTCGTGTACTCCGGGCGGATCAACCTCAAGACGAGGCAGGTCTACCTGCTGACGGAGATCCCGCTGGAGGGTCTCGCCGGCACCTTCAAGGAGCTCCAGGGCTACGCGGAGGACCTCGCCGTTCCGCTCGTGACGCGAGGGACGCTGGACAAGCACAAGACCGAGATCGAGCCGGAGTTCCTCGCGGAGGCCGCGGCCAAGGCCGGGCTGCGGCAGCTCTTCAAGGGAGCTGACAAGGAGATCGGCGACCTGTTCGACGGCCTCATCAAGAAGAAGAAGTAGTCGGGAGACGTTCTACATCGCCTTGAGCGGATCGGTATCGCGGCGCGCGATGGAGACGTCCAGGGCCGGCAGCGCGGCGCGGAGCCGTTTTCGAAGCACCTTGAGATAACCGCGTTCCGTGTTGGTGTGGCCGGCCAGCACCACGGTGCACCCGTCGGCCTGGGCCGCCAGCACGTCGTGGTGACGCATCTCTCCCGTCAGGAAGAGCTCGCAGCCCTGCTCGCAGGCCGGCTTGCGCAGCGACCCACCCGCCCCCGCGCAGATGCCGATGGTGCGGTAGCGGCGTGGGGGGTCGTCGGCAACCGCGACGCGCAGGCGGCTGACGCCCAGACGCCGCTTGATGTGCTCGAGAATGACCGAGAGCGGCTGCTTGCGGTCGAGCACGACGCGGCGGCCCGCGCCCGTGTCGCGCTCCGGTCGCGGCATCAGCCTGTAGATCTCAATCGGCGGTTCCTCGTAGGGGTGGAACTCGCGCAGCGTCGTGACGGCCAGGGCGAGCGACGCCTCCGGGCACACCATCTCCAGACGCAGCTCGTCGACGCGTTGCAGCGAGCCGGGTCGGCCGACCTTTGGCGCCGTGCCTGCGCCGCCGAGAAAGGTGCCTGTCCCGGCAATCTCAAACGAGCACAACTCGTAGCGGCCGATACGACCCGCGCCGACGGTGGCCAGCGCGTTGCGCAGGCGGTCCACCGCGTTGGCCGGACAGAAGGTCACGAGCTTGCACTCCTCGGTCGGCGGCCGCTCGGCCTGCGCCTCCAGGGCGCGGACATCGCCGTGGCCGAGGCCCTCGGCGATCCAGTCGTTGATGCCGCCGAGGGCCGCGTCGAGCGCCGTGTGCGGCGAGTAGACTCCGAGTCTATGTCGCGCCGCTTCGAGCACGATGCGCTGGCCCGCGGAGGCGTCGGTGACGCGTGACATCGGCTCGAAAATCGGCGGGTGGTAGGCGATGATCGCCTTGGTGCCCGCGTCGATCGCCTCACGCATGACCGGCTCGGTGAGGTCGATCGTGAGCAGCAGCGGCGACCCCTTCCAGTCCAGGCTGCCCACAAGAAGGCCCACGTTGTCCCACGCCTCGGCCCGCCGCAGCGGGGCGATGGACTCGAGCTGCTCGACAACCTGGCTGAGTCTCAAGACGTCCTCCGGGAGAGGCGATATCAGGCACGGGGCCTGAGCCGCGGGGCGGATGATAGCGAATGCAGCGTCATACCGATAACACGTCGCAGGTGGCCGGTTCGCCGGCGCTGCCGACGTGGCTCATCTGGTCGGTCGGAGCCGTCTGCGCGCTGCCCTTGCTCCTGCACCTCATCGGCGTGGAGTCCGCGTCGTCGGCCGCGGGCGACGCCACGGCCACCGTCACCCATGTCCTGCTGGACTGGACCGCGGTGTGCGCCGCCATCATGACCGCGGCCCTCGCCTTCATTCACTTTCGAATCACACGCGACGTGACGACGCCGGTCATCGGGATGGCGCTGCTGTCGGCCGGCTGCATGGACGCCTTTCACGTGCTGGCGGCCGTCCGCTTCATCGGAGAGCCGGCCCCGGACAGACTGCTGCCGTTCACGTCCACGCTGTCTCGACTGTTCCCGGCGATCATCCTCGTGAGCGGCGTCGCCCTGATGCTCCGGCGGCGGCAAGAGACGTTTCCTGGCAAGCGATTCGTTACGTACGCGAGCGTTGGTTTCGTTCTGGCCGCCACGTTGACCATACAGATCTGCACGTGGATCCCTCGCCTGCCGCAGACGATCTTCCCGGACTCCTTCGTGACCCGGCCGTACGACCTCATCCCGCTGCTGCTGTTTCTCGGCGCCGGCATTCCGCTGTTCACGCTCTTTCACCGGCGGCATCGCAGCCTCTTCACGCACGCTCTTCTGATCAGCCTGATTCCCGCCATCTCGATGGGCATGTACATGGCCTTCGGTTCGTCCGCCCAATTCGATGCCCACTTCCACGCTGCGCATGCGCTGAAGATCGTGATGTACGGTGTCCCCCTGGCCGGACTGCTGCTGGAGTACAACCGATCGTTCGACGATCGGTCCCGGGCGGATCAGGCGCGGCGGGAGACCGAGGCCCGCTTCGAGCTGGCGGTCCGCGGGACCAACGACGGAGTCTGGGACTGGGATACCCAGACCAACGAGGTGTGGTACGCGCCACGCTTCAAGGAGCTCCTGGGCTATCGCGAAGATGAGTTCCCCAACCGCCTGGAGAGCTTCAACGACCACCTGCACCCCGACGACTACAACGAGACGTGGCATGCGATCGAGACCCATCTCCGCCACAGCGAGCCGTTCGACGTCGAGTCTCGCCTGCGGACCCGCGACGGGCAGTACCGCTGGTTCCGCGCCCGCGGGATCGCGGTTCGCAACGAGGCCGGCGATCCTGTGCGCATGGCGGGCTCGATCCAGGACATCACCGACCGCAGGCTGGCCATCGATCAGCTCGAGTCTCTGTCCAAGCGGCTCGCCCAGTCGAACACCGAGTTCGCCGTGGACGCCCGTATCGATCCGCTGACGAAGGTGCTCAACCGACGCGCGTGGGAGGAAGGCGTGTCGATCGAGGACGAGCGGTCGCGTCGTCATGACCGTCCCTATGTCGTGATCATCATGGACATCGATCACTTCAAGAAGTTCAACGATACGGCGGGGCACCTGGCCGGCGACGAGTGCCTCGAGCAGGTGTCGGCGTGCATCCGCAACAGCTGCCGCATGATCGACGTCGTGGGTCGCTACGGTGGCGAGGAGTTCGTCGTGCTGCTGCCGGAGACGGATCCGGCCGGCGGCGAGATCGTCGCCCGGCGCATCCTGGAGACCGTCCGGACCACGGCCATCCCCCACCCCGGCCTGGGACCCAACGGGCTGGTCACGATCAGCCTCGGCGTCGCCGCGGGGCCCGGCCCCGATGGCTGGAAAACCGTGCTCGACCGGGCCGACAAGGCCCTGTACCGCGCCAAGTCCGACGGCCGTGACCGGCTCGTGATCTCCACCCTCGATCAGGCGGCGTGATCGCTACGGTTTCTCGAACCGACGTCGAGCAGGAGACTGACAGCCAGCGCGCCGTACACCGGAAGGTACGCGGCGTACATGAGCCAGGCGGGGACGCCCCACTCCACCCGGCCGTCCGACGCGACGTGTGACCACGCCGCGTAGCCCCACGGCAGGGTGAGCGACGCGACCCACGTGGCCGGACCGGGGGCCAGGGGGACCAGGGCCAGCGCCCACAGCAGGTACCACGGGTGCGCGGCGGGCGACAGCAGGACCATCGCCAGCAGCAGGCACCGCGCCCGCGCCCACACGCTGGCCGGGCCCCGGAGCCACAAGGCGACGAACACGGCGGCGAGCATGGCGATGCAGATCCGGCGGGCCAGGATCTCCTGCTGGTCGTTGGTCCAGGCCGGGCGCAGCTGCTCGGTTGCCCACAGCAGGGGCTCGTAGACGCTTCCGAAGTGCGCCCACTTGAGGCGAAACCGCTGCCCGGTCGCGAACAGATTCTGGAGAGGCTCGCCGTCGCCGGTCAGCCACAGCGGGGCGGCGATCGCCGCGCACACCACGGCGCCGGTGAGCGCGCTGCCCGCCCAGGCGCGCCAACCCTGTCCCTTGAGCACGAAGGCCGCGATGGGCAGCGCGACCGGCTTCACCAGAGACGACAGGGCCAGGGGCACCGTCCATCGCCAGATTCGCGCCGGCGCCCGCGTGCCGAGGGCGACGGCGGCGACGAGCAGGATGATGCCCAGGCTCTCCTGGTGGCCCGAGCCGGCGATCTCGGTGAGCGCCAGTGGATGCCAGGCGTACAACGCCGCCCACCAGGGTGATCGATCCGTGCCGGTGAGCACCGCCAGCGACAGGGCGATCGCGGCCAGCTCGATCAGGATCAGCCCGCCTCGAAACACCCGGGCGCTCGCGGCGGGGCTGGACCACGACTCCGGGATGACGAGCCCTGTCGCGCCGAACGCCCACAGTGTCGTGGGCAGGTAGATCGTGTGCAGCTGCGGATTGTTGGTGCGGGCAGCGATCTCCTGCTCGCCGGGCCAGGCCGCGACGCCGGTGAGGCGCTCCTGGGGTGTCACCATGTAGGGGTTGACGCCGGAGGCGAGGTTGCGCCCGTCGAAGACGTAGCGGTACACGTCGTCGCTGAGAGCCGGCTGGTGGGTCACCAGCACCGCGACCCGGGCCAGGGCCGCCACGCCGAGGACGACCGCCGCCGCCCGCCGGGTGTCGGCGGCACGCGGCGCACTTCGCAGCACCCACCACAGGGCCGTCAACGAGGCCCATCCGCACGCCGACGTGATCCAGAAGGGCCACAGTGCCGACAGGTTGGCCCGGGCGTCCGCCGCCGTGCCCGCCGGTGCGAGATCGAGCATACCCAGGCTCGCGGTCACCGCGGCCAGCGAGACCGCCGCCCAGGCGAGGACCAGACCGAGACGCGTTTTCGGTGACACGCCCGGCATCATAGAATTGCCGCCACCGCGGTCGAGAAGGCCTCAAGGCCCGACGGAAAATCTTCGAGGGTAAATGTATGTGGCAGTCATCGAATCCAGCGCTCACGAACGACCAGACCTTCGAGGAGCTCAAGAGCGTCTTCGCGGGCGAATCAAACGTGGCCAGCCTCCAGGGGGTGGTCAACAAGACGGGGTTGCTCGCCGTGCTGGCCGTGTCGGCCGGGGCCGGGGGCTACACGCTCGTGGGAAGCGTGCCGTCGCTGCTGTGGATCACGAACATCGCCGCCCTGGTGACCTGCATCGGCGTGTATCTCGTCATCCGCCGAAACCCGGCGATCGCCAAGGTCGCGGCGCCCGTCTACGCCCTCGTCGAGGGTGCGTTTCTCGGCGCCCTCACCGGGGCCCTCGACGGCATTCTGGCCGGCATGAACAAGGCCATCCCCGGCGGGGTTGCGCTGCAGGCCTTCATCATCACGATCAGCATCCTGATCGCGATGCTGCTGCTTTACAAGTTCAGGATCCTGCGGCCGACGAAGCTGTTCGTGTCGGTCGTCTCGGTGGCCACGATGGGCATCATGTTCACGTACCTGATCTCGTTCGTCCTGGGCTTCTTCGGCATGTCGCTGCCCTTCATCAGTCTGGGCAGTGCGATGGCCGGCGGCAGCGCGGGCCTGATCGGCATCGGGATCAACGTGCTCATTCTCGGCCTGGCCTCGATGTGGCTCATCATCGACTTCGGGATGATCGAGCAGCGCGTCGCCGCCGGCGGTCCGAAGTCGGAGGAGTGGTATCTCTCCTTCGCCCTGATGGTGACGCTGGCGTGGATCTACTTTGAGGCGGTGAAGCTGGTGTTCCGCATCGCCGCGGCCACTCGCGACTGAGACATACTTGGTCGCGATCACGCCGTCTCAGCAGCTCTCGCCGTCCCGTCACGCTCACGGAGCGGCGTCTCGACATCGCCGAGACGGTCGGCGCCGTCGCCGGGGAGGCGGGTCGCACGCCGGCCCAGGTCGCCATCAACTGGCTCCTCACCCGGTGTCACCAGCCCCATCCTGGGGGCGCGGACCGTCGAGCAGATCCGTGACAACCTCGGCGGGATGGAGTTCACGCTGTCCGACGCCCACCTGGACCGGCTCGACGACGTCAGCGCCATCGACCTCGGCTTCCCTCACGATTTCCTGGCCAGCGACTTCGTCCGCGAGATCGTCCTCAGCGGCACGAGGACCGAGACCCGCGTCCCCTGAACCTGCTCCCTAGGACCGCTGTCGCTGCACCGCGCCGGGTACCGTGACCACCTCGTAGTCCGGCTCGCGGGCCGGCAGGGGCGTCGTGCGGGCAGGGGTCCCGCCCGCCGGCGGGTACTTCTCGACGTACTGGCGCCGTCCGCGCGGCTCGTGCAGCACGCGGATCACGAGCTCGCCGAGCAGTCCCTGGCCCAGCAACGTGATGCCCGAGATCATCAGGAAGACGCCCAGCAGCAGCAACGGTCGGCCGCCGATCTCCTGCCCGAGAACGATCTTGAGAAACGACAGGTATCCGCAGATCAGGACGCCCAGACCCAGCAGCCCCATGCCGAAGCCGCCGAACAGGTGCAGGGGCCGGTGCATGTACCGGTGCAGGAACCGCACGAGGATCAGATCGAGCAGCACGCGGATGGTGCGGTCAAACCCGTACTTGGATCGCCCGAAGCGTCGCGGCCGATGGCGAATCTGCAATTCGACCGTCTTCGCCCCGACCTCGGCCAGCACGGCCGGCAGAAACCGATGCATCTCGCCGTAGATGCGGACCTGCTTCAGCAGGCTCGCGCGGTAGAGCTTCATGGAGCAGCCGAAGTCGTGAAGCCGCAGTCCGGTCATGCGCGAGATGACGCGATTGGCCACCTGCGACACCCACACCCGCAGCCGCCCGTCCTGCCGGTCCCGCCGCCACCCCGACACGAGATCAGCCCCGGTCTTCTCCATGAGCCGCAGCATGCGCGCGATGTCGGCCGGGTCATTCTGCAGGTCGCCATCGAGCGTGACCACGATCGCGCCGCGGCTGTGATCGAATCCCGCCTGCATCGCCGTCGACTGGCCGTAGTTGCGCGCGAGAAAGACGCCTCGAACTTCTTCGTGGGTCGTCTGAGCGCGCCAGATCGCCGCCGCGGTGCCGTCCGTGGACCCGTCATCCACGAGAATGATCTCGTAGCGGCGTCCGGTCGCCTCGAGACCGCCAATGAGCTGTTCGATCAGCTCACCGACGGACTCCTGCTCGTTGTAAAGGGGAACGACAGCCGAGAGATCGAGCTGCGGCGCGTCCGAGGTGGATCTCCCGTTGCCGCGCAGAAGAGCCGAGAGCCAAAGATCCTTGACCACCGAGACGCGGGGTGGCCGGCGGCGGGCGACGGCGAACACGGACAGACCGAACGGCGGCGTCACGCCGGCCTTGATGATCGCGGCCTCGGTGTTGAGGACACCGCGGAAGAACTGGTCCATCGGACCGGGAACACGCGAGGGCTGCTTGTCGGTGATGGCGCCGTTGCCTCCGATTCGAAGCCGTCGCGTGATCGACCATGCGGCGCGGGCCGTGACCGCGAGAGGAAAGAGAATCGAGTTGAAGTAGCCGCAACGCACGACCCGCAGCTCCGGCGGCATCACGTCGCGCAGGATGCCACGGGAATACCGGCGATAGTGCTCGTTGGCCACATCGTGCGCACTGAAGAGCCACTGGTAGGCGGGCACGGTGACAAGAAACAGGCCGTTCTCCACGAGATGCTCGGCGATCCACTCGAGCGCGAGCTGCTCGTCGCGGATGTGCTCGATGACATCGAATGCTCCGATCACCTCGTACCGTCGATCGAGCTCAAGGTCCGGTAGACCCTGGCGGTACAGCGTGCGGATCTCCGGCCGCCGGGTGAGCGCGGCCAGCGCCTCGTCATTGGTCTCGATCACGTCAAGCGGGCCGTGCCGGGCAAGCACCGACAGGTGGACGCCGACGCCCGATCCGATGTCCAGGACATCGCCCGGCCGCGTGCAGTAGCGATCGAGAAGGGCTGCAATCACCGACCCGCGGCCCCGGTTGAGCCAGGTGCCGGCCTCCCCGTAAAGGCGATGGGCTGCGGCGTCCTTCATCGGGCCTCGCGAGGCAGGGTGACCGCCGGACGCCGTTCATGATATCACGGGGGCACCGTTTCCGCGGTCTGGGGCACGCGCCGGCCGACGATGACGGTGCGATGGGGCGCACGGTGGCGGCTTCGCTCGCAGGAGACGGCGGTGATCTGCTCCCAGTCGAAGGGAAGCGGGCTGCGCGCGGCGTCTTCGAAAAAGCAGAAGTAGGTGACGTCATCGCGCACGTCCTCGGCCGTGGCGGGCCACGGCAGCGGTTCGATCGGATCGCGGAAGTGATACGCGAAGAGGTGATCCACAAGCTCGAAGCTGACGAGCCGCTCGTCGGAGGGCAGCGAGTCTCGCACGTCCTTCACGGTTGCTGCCACGTCGAGGCTGCTGTTGAGCAGAGCGTTGAGAAAGCCGCCCACGTACGTCAGACCCATCCAGCCCGCGACCGTCAGCACCCCGGCCCGCACACGCGCGTCGCTGATGCCGCCCCTCGCCCACTGTGCGAGTGCGATTCCAATGACCACGAGCGTCACCGCGCTCACCGCGAACGCGGTCGGCTGGACGAATGTGGACTGCTGGGGGTCGAGCCGCGCCGCGTAGATGACCGCGACCGCCGTGACCGCCATCGCGATCATGATCACGAGCAGGTAGCCGCCCCAGAACATCCGCCACGTCCTGGGGGGAAACGACTCGCAGCACCGCTGCACCACGTATCCGATCAGCGGCGCAAAGCACGGGAACAGCGGCATGAAGTATCGTCCCCGCGCCCCGCCTGCCAGCCACACGGTCGGAAAGGTGACGGCGATGCACACGAACAGAAAGAGCACCTGGCGGGGAAGCCCTCCGGGCGGCCGGCGCATATCGCGGAACAGATACGCTCCGAGAAGAATCGCCCACGGCATCATGCACCCGATCACCTCCAGCGGGTACGTGACGACGTGGTGCAGGGTGTCAATGAGACCGGCGTCGGTAAAACGCCTCGAGGGGCTCGAGGTCCAGATCCGCACCGCCTCGTCGAAACCGACCTCGGGGTGCGCGGCGTACGGCGCGAACCATGCGAGCAGGACGACGGCGAACGCGGCAACGCCGGCCAGGTGGGACCAGCCCAGCAGCGCCCGCCACTCGCGGCGGACCAGAAGGTAGACCACGGCGGACCCGACGAAGTACACCGGGGCCTGCGGCCCCTTGGCAATGGCTCCCAGCGCGGCGAGGACGTACGCGAGCACCCAGCCCCAGGCTGCGGGCCAGCCTCGTACCCGGGTCCAGTGCCAGCTCAGCAGCGACGCGCTGACGAGCAGGGTAAACAGTGCCTCGGTCTCGCCGAGACGGCCCAGCTGAAGCACATGACCCATGGAGGCGAACGCTGCGCCGGCAGCCAGGGCGCCGCCTCGGCTTAGAAACGTGCGCGAGTAGCCGTAGACGAGAAGCGTCGTCAGGAGTATGGCCAGCGCGCTGGGCAGACGCACAGCCAACGTGTCGACGTCACCGCGGACGGCCCCCGCCAGTGCGATGACCCAGTTCTGCAGCGGGGGGCGGCTGAGGTAGAGCTCGCCCTGGAGCCGCGGGACGACCCAATCGCCGGTCTGCAGCATCTGCAGCGCGACCAGGCCGCGGCGTGACTCCTCACCGCGGATGGGAAGATCGGTGAGGCGGGCGAAGTAGAGACACGCCACGAGCAGGACCAGCAGGCCCGTCTCCGGCTCCCCCCACCAGGGTCTGGTGTTGCGGCCCATGGAAAACCAGAAAGTCTCCCCTCACCGTGTCCTGTGTCTCACCACGAAGATGCGGATGTTCCTGGCCCGCATCTTATCGAAGATCACCCAGCGGAGGGCGTTGAGCACGCGCAGGCCTCCGCCGATGCGCTCGCTGATCTCCAGGACCGCCTCGACCTCGAAGTTGCCGTTGATCCAATCACGCATTTCATTCTCGGATGCCCCGAAGCAGTCCGCCCCGCCGACCCCGCGATCGGAGTGCCACTGCGTCCACTCCAGAAAGCACCGTCCCCCCGGCTTGATGCACTTCATCCAGGCGGACAGCATCGCGTCCGGGTCGTAGCTGTGGTCCCAGGAGTTGGAGTAGATGAAATCCACGTTACCAACCCACTCGTCCTTGACGTCGTGGAAGTCCCACTGGATGACGTTGTCGACGCCGGCCGCCGTCTCCGAGATCTCGG
>JBFGEG010000053.1:0-24070 GCA_041580235.1 Phycisphaerales bacterium | reverse complement strand
CGCGGCAGGTCGCTGCGGACACCGTTGATCACCATGACCACGTGATCGAACTCGTCGGCCATGATTACGCCTTCGCGCACCTGGCCGTCGCGGAGAAAGACCACGCCCCGCTGCCCGGCCTCCGGCTCGACCAGCCGCACGATCTTGAGCACGCGGGCCTTCGAGAAGCTCTCGATCTCCGCGTCGACCGTCCGGATGACGATGAAGTCCTCGTCCTCGTGCTTGACGAAGCCCCGCACGTCCCGGTTTCGCCCCACGTGGACCACCACCCTCGGCTCCGTCGGCCCCCCTAAGGTGGCGGGCTCGGCCGGCTCGGCCTGACCGCCGCCCCACAGGACGACGCCGATCAGCAAGAGGCTCAATGTGCGCAGCGGCATGGCGAGATTGTCCGTCCTCATGAAGGCTCCGGTCAACGATCCGGGACTTCGAAGGCTTGCTCGTCGGCCTCGATTCCGCGAAGCTTTCCCAGATCCCCACGGAGCCTCTCTGGAGCCCGCTCGGAAACCCGGTCCCCGGCATCCCCTGAAGTCCCCAGGACCCCTTTGGGCTCCGCGCCGGAACCTTGCCCTCGAAGCTATCTACGCATCAGTCAGCCCGGAGGATCTCATGAAGCCCCGGAGGACCCCATGAAACTCGGTGTGATGGCCGCAATGTTCGCCGGAATGAAGCTGGAGGAGGTGCTCGTCTACTGCGCCGAGCTGGGCCTCGACGCCATCGAGCTGCCCGCCGGCGGTTACCCGGGCAAGCCGTTCTTCGAGCCCGCGGAGGTGCTTGCCTCGGCCCGCCGTCAGGACGAGATCAAGTCCAGGCTTCGCGACCACGGCCTGACGCTGTCGGGTCTCGCCGTCCACGGCAACCCGGTTCACCCCGACACGACGCGGGCCGGACGCGATCACGATGAGTTCGTGACCGCCGTCAAGCTCGCACCGAAGCTGGGAACCGACGTCGTGATCACGTTCGCCGGCTGCCCCGGCGGATCGCGAAGAGACACGACCCCCAACTGGGTCACCTGCGCCTGGCCTCCCGACTTCCAGGAGATCCTGCAGTACCAGTGGGACAAGGTGCTGGTGCCGTACTGGTCGAAGCAGGCGAAGCTGGCCAGGAGCCATGGCGTACGGGTGGCGTGGGAGGCGCATCCGGGTTTCAGCGTCTACAACCCCGACACGCTCATCCGCCTGTCGCAGCGGGCCACGCGGGAGGCGGGGTTGCGCGGCAGGTCCCCCCTGGGGGCCAACCTCGACCCGTCGCACCTCTTCTGGCAGGGGATCGACCCCGTGGTGGCCGCCAGGGAGATCGGCGAGGCCGGTCTCCTTTATTACGTGCACGCCAAGGACACCGAGCTGGACACCGTCGAGGGGCGGCTCAACGGCTATCTGGACGCCCGCGACTATCGCGACCTCAAGCACCGCGCCTGGACCTTCCGCACGTGCGGCTACGGTCACGGCGACGAATTCTGGAAGCCCTTCGTCTCGATGCTGCGTCGATACGGCTACGACGGGGTCCTGTCCATCGAGCACGAGGACCCCCTCATGAGCCTGCAGGAGGGTCTCGAGAAGGCCGCCACCTTCCTGGCCGACGTCGTCATCGAGGAGAAGCCCGGCGAGCCGTGGTGGGTGTAGAAGAGGGCCATGAGCCCATGGGGAAGGATGTGGGAGTCTCCCATATCGGCGGCGCTCGAATATAGGAGTCTCCCATATGCGCTGCGCTGGAATATAGGAGAGTAGCATATCGGGGCACCCGGTCCGATACGACCCACCCTCTTTCCTGTTCCCCGATGAACTGGCTCCTGGCCCTTGGCCCCTGGCCCCTGGCTCTTGCCCACCCCCTACACCCAGCAAACTCCCCCACGCATCCCAACTCAACGCCGTCCGAGATTCCGGGGCAGCTTATGGGCTTCTGCGCATCGCCGGCGCCTGACGCTCACCGCCGGCGCCGCGATGGCCGAGATATCCAATGGCTCGGAGCTGGAGTAACCGGATTCCATGAAGCGCGACACGGCACTGGCGACCGCGGTGGGGGCAGCCCTCTCCTACGTGTTCATCGTGGGCGTGACGTCGTCGGGCCGGCCGGCGGGACCCGTCACCCCGAACCGGCCCGTGGCCGTCGAGGTGCGGTACGCGGACACCGGTCGCGAGCTGGTGATCGCCGACGCCCGCCACGTGGCATCCGTCTGCCAGTGGCTCGACGAGGCGTTCGAGAACCCGCGGAAGGTCTTCGACCTGAGGCTGTTCTCGCCGCCCACCAACGAGCTGACCGTTCACTTCCTGGAGGGCGAGAGCACGAAGCTCTTTTTCTCCGGCGGTGACCGCCGCATGAAGGAGCTCTCCTCGCCGGTGGAAGCCACCGGGGCCACCCCGGACAAGGACCTGATCGTCGTGCAGTACGAGGGCCGGGCCTACATCGCCCATGAGGTCCCGCAATGCTTCGTCGCCGACGAGCATGCGACGGATCACACCACGCTCGCACCCGACGGCTGACCGACGGGCTCACGAATCCGGGAACACTGGCCGCATCGCGGAGGTTGCTCCCGGCGATGGCCACGATCGGCATCCTCATCCTCGCGGCGCTGCTTCTGAGCTACGCCAACGGGGCCAACGACAACTTCAAGCCGGTGGCGACGATCTACGGCTCGTCGGCGCTGGGCTACCGGGCCGCTCTGGGGCTGGCCACGGCGGCTCAGATCGCCGGCTCGCTGGCGTCGGTCCTGCTCGCCGCGGCGCTGCTCAAGGCCTTCGGCGGCAAGGGCCTGCTTCCCGACGCCGCCGTCGCCGATTCCAGGTTCCTGGCCGCGGTCGGTCTCGGCGCGGCGGGCACCGTGCTGTTGGCCACCCGATTCGGGATGCCGGTCTCGACCACGCACGCGCTGATCGGCGGGCTCGTCGGCGCGGGCCTCGCCCTCGCTCCGGGCGAATTGAGGTGGTCGGGCCTGGGCGAGCGATTCGTGGCGCCGCTGCTGGCGAGCCCGTTTGTGGCCGCGGGGGCGGCGGCGTGCCTCTACCCGGTCACGCGGCTCGCGCGGCGGCGACTCGGCGTCGAGCAGACAACCTGCGTCTGCCTGGCCCGACGCGTCGAGCCGGTGGCGACGACCCCCCAAGGCGTCATGGTTCTCGCCCGCACCGGCGTCGAGCTCACCGCCGACCAGGCGAGCAGCTGCGCCCGGCGTTATCACGGTCACGTGGTCGGCCTGCCGGCGCACCGGATCGTCGACAGCCTGCACCTGGTGTCCGGCCTCGCCCTGGGTTTCGCCCGCGGCCTCAACGACACGCCCAAGATCATGGCCCTGCTCGTGGCCGCCTCATGGTCGGGTGTCTCGGCCGGAGTCGGCCTCGTCACCGTGGCCGCGGCCATGGCGGCCGGGGGGCTGATTCACTCGCGCCGCATCGCCGTCACCATGGGCGAGCGCATCACGACGATGAACCGGGGACAGGGATTCGTCGCCAACCTCGTCGGCAGCACGATGGTGATCGGTGCGTCGGTGCTGGGTATGCCCGTCTCCACCACGCACGTGTCAACGGGTGCGATCTTCGGGATCGGCGTGTGGACCCGCCACGCCCACTGGAAGGTCGTGGGCCGGATCATCATGGCCTGGGTGGTGACGCTGCCGCTGGGGCTCGTGCTTGCGTACGGCGTGGCCGGGCTACTTTGAGCACCCGGTCCGGCTCAGTCCCAGGCCCAGTCCGTCACGAAGCCCGCCTCGCTGGAGAGCACGAACCCCTCGTTGCGGCGTTCATAGCACAGCGGCTTCCCGGAGAAGGGGTCGGCGGGCATCGGCCACGTCGCCGGGTACTCGCCGTGCCTCGCCTCCCAGGCGCGAAGGTCCACCGCCACCCCCAGCAGCCGGGCCCGGGCTTCGGTGGCGAAGATGAGCTTGCGGTCGGGATAGATCGTCAGCAGGCTCATCCACCGGGGCGTCTCGCCGGACGCACCGGGAACCTCACCGGCGGTGTAGGGGCGACGCAGCGCCCGCAGCTGGTCGCTCATCCAGCGCAGGAAGTCGGCCTTGTCCTGGAGGATTCGCTCCTCGCGGTGCTCCTGCTCGTCGATTCGCTTGAGCCCCACCGCGCCGTGACGCACCAGCGCCTGGTGGGCCAGCTCGCGGTAGTCCTCGTGACTGAGCAGGCCGGGGGCATGCTCGATCGGCAGGTCCCGATCCCGAAACGTCAGCACCAGCGCGTCCAGCGCGGCGTTCTCCACGAGCAGGGAGTACACGAACAGCTCGATTCGCGGATCCGCGCGGAGGTGGCGGGCCAGGCCGCGAAGGGCCTCGACGTGCTCGAGGGTCGTCACCGTGTCGCCCTGCTCGGCCCGGGCCGCGGCCGCGGCGGCGATCGCGCCGGCCAGCCGGGTGACGTCCACGCCGTCGAACGCGGTTGTGTCCCACACGCAGTCGGGTCTGGCCGCCGCCTCGCGGGCGACGGCGACGGCGTTGGCACGCTCGTCGGTGTCCTGGCCGACGCGAGCCGCGTCCGCCAGGGGGGCGAGCTGCGGCTCGCCGGCGCGGGGCCGGAGCATGGCGAACGCGCGCCCGTACAGGACGGCGGCGTTGTCCTTGCGGGCGACGGGGGCGGGCTTGGGCGGGTCCGCTAACCCACCCAGCGCCGTCCACTCGCTCATCGCGGCATCGAGGGCGACCCGGGCCTCCAGGGCGCTGGTCGGCATGGTGACCGCAACCAGCCCCGCGACGCAGAGAAGGACGACCACGAACACGAACAGCAGCAGCAGGAACTTCCTCACGCCGACCCCCACGGATCTCCACGCCGGACCGTGCTTGTATCGTGCCGATGGCGGCCGGACACGAGCCTTTCTTACGGCGTGCTGTCGGGTTCCGGCAGCTCGTAGAAGCCCCCGCCGGCGTCCTTGAGCTTGCCCTGGCTGACCAGCTCCTGCCAGATCTCGGGCGGGTACTGGTGGGGGGGCATGATGGCCACGACCTGCGACTTTTTGCCGCTGGTGAGCGGGTTGCGGCCGAGCTTCGACTCCTCGTTGAGACGCGTGAGCTTGATGCGTTTTCGAAACGCCTTCATGGCCCGCTTGAGATTGGCCGCGTCGAGCGAGCTCTTGTCGGGGGTGGGCTGTTCGTCGCTCATCGCAGCTCCGTCATTCCAGCTGGGGCGTCTCGTCGCCGGCCAGCTCCGAGTAGATGATGAATTTGAAGGGGTTGGCGAACTGGTACTTCTCCTTGAGCTTGAGGTACGCCTCGCGTCTGAGGTTCTCCAGCCGCGGCGCGTCGGGGTATGCGACCAGGGCCCAGTCCGCCAGCCGCGCGGCAAGGTGGTGGTCCCCCGCCTCGATCATCTTCTCGATGGCCCCCGCCAGCGCGCGGGGTGACAGGTCGAGATACGTCGTCAGCATCGCACCATATTCGGCCCGGCCCAGGTCGTCGAGCCCCGTGCCGTCGGCGTGCCAGTAGCCCACGTTCTGGTCGAAGGCACGGTTGATGAAGTTCTCACGCATGATGAGGTAGATCAGCTGGGTCTCGGGGTGCTCGTAGAGCCCCGGCGGGATCAGGTTCATCCGGTGAAGGTCCCCGCGGCTGAGACCGGCGCGGATGCCCGCGAGCACCTGCTCGTGCAGCCATTGGAGCTGAACCCTCAGCACGACGAGCTTCTGCGGCGTGTCCCAGTTGCGGGTCAGCGTCTCGTGCCCATGCAGGATGTGCTCGGGCGCAATGCTCGCCGCGATGTCCATGGCCTCGAACAGGCCCGGGATGCTGCCCTCCTCGAAGAAGGGAGCTCCCAGGAAGGGCATGATGAAGTCCCCGACGAACAGGACACCGTCGTCGGGCATGAAGATGAACATGCCGTCGGGCGTCTCGCCGCCGGGCACGGGAATGAGCTCGAACCGCGTGCCGCCTCGGTACACCTCGCTGCGCTGGGCGACGGTCACGTCGGGCCGGAAGTCCGAGATGAGCTCGTTGTCGTAGGTCGCCCCGAAGAAGTAGCTGAACGGAATCTCCGCCTGCACGACCATGTCCAGCTCGGCGCGGTAGTTGTCCCGGGCGTAGAAGATCACTTCGGGGTTGAGACGCCGGAAGAACCGGTGACCGCCGATGTGATCCCAGTGCGCGTGCGTGAAGAAGACCGTGGTCAGGGGCGGCAGGTCGCCCACCTGCCGAAGCAGGGCGCGATAGGCGGCCTCGGCGGAGTCGGGGCGGGTGCCGGCATCGATGGCGATGAGCTCCTGCCCGTCGGCGGAGACGATGAAGTGGTGCTCGGTGAACTCGAATCCGCTGAGGACGAAGACTCTCCCCGGCACGACCTCCGCGAGGCGACGGGGGTGGAAGGTGTGACCGGTTGTTGCGTCTTCGGCGAACGAGGTGAGCAGCATCGTCGTACGATCGAGCCCTTCGTAACCTGCACGCGTCAGGTACTGGGCCGCGAGCTCCGCGTCCCCGTCGCCTTCGTGCATCAGGGCGAGCTGAAAGTACACCTCACGCACGAGCCCGGGCTCCGGCGCGCGGGCCCTGTTGATGACCAGCCAGCGCAGGTCGTGGTAGGCCTGGGCCCGCTTATTGAACCGCGACGGGAGCTGCGCGTAGACCAGCGCGATGGAGAAGCGCACGAGGTAATCGTCGTTGCCGGTGAGCACCCGCGCCTGCTCCAGCATCACCGTCGTCTCTTGGACCCACCGGCTGCGCTCGGCCAGGTTGATCCGGTCCGCGTAGCGGCCGCGCAGGATCCCAAGGCAGCTGAGATACACCGCGCGGCCGCGATCATCGAGCTGCCCGCCTCCATCCAGCTGTGTCTGAAAGAAGATGATGCCGTCGTGCACGCGATTGGCGTTGAGGTATTCCGCCAGCAGGAGAAAGGCCAGTCGCGGGTCCTGCGGGGGCGTGCTCTCCACGACGGATTCGAGGTAAGCCAGCTCCGCGTTGAAGGTGACCGGATCGGACCACCCGACCGACTCGGCCCGCGGGGGTCCGGCGCAGCCGGCCAGCACCGCCAGCAGCACGCACGACCCCGGCGCCCGGTTCATCACGCCGCCGCACCTGCCTCTCCGCATCGCTGCCCTCCTCGCCTGCGGTTGGCCCGAGTGCCATCTTACGGGCACCGGTTGGCCAGACCGATGGTCTTGCCTATGGTGAACGCTCATGTCTAGGGGCCGGGCGATCACGATCGGCGCTTTCGACGGCGTGCACCTCGGGCATGCCGAGCTCGTGAAGCAGGCACGGGCGGCGGTGGGGGAAGATGGGCAGGTTGCGGCCCTCACCTTCGATCCCCATCCGCTCCGCGTGCTGCGGCCCGAGTCGGCGCCGCCGCTCCTGTCCACGTTCAGGCAGCGCCGCCGCTGGCTGACGGACGCCGGGGCTGACGACGTCGTCGCCCTCGAGCCGACCGTCGAGCTGCTCCACCGATCGCCGGAGTCGTTCCTGGAGTGGATCGCCGCCGAGCACGCGCCGCAGTTCATCGTCGAAGGCCGCGATTTCCGATTCGGGCGCGGCCGCGCCGGCTCGATCGACACGCTCCGCCAGCTCGAGCCGCGGTTCGGATACCGCACGGTCGTCGTCGATGACGTGTACGCCGCGATCTCGGATCAGTCGGAGGTCCGGGTCACCAGCTCGCTCGTTCGCTGGCTGGTACGTCACGGACGGGTCCGCGACGCGGCCGCGTTGCTGGGTCATCCTTACGTCGTGTGTGGTCCGGTCGCGCGCGGAGACGGGCGGGGCGGGGCCGAGCTGGGCGTCCCCACCGCCAACCTCGGTGACTGCCCGGTCCTGCTGCCCGCCGACGGGATCTACTACGGACGTGCGACCGGTCACGACGGCACCCGATATCCGGCCGCGGTGAGCATCGGGACCAAGCCGACATTCGGAGAAAACCCCAGAGTCTGCGAAGCTCATCTCATCGGGTACCGGCCCCGCACCGATGAATATGGCTGGACGATCCGGGTGGAGCTCCACGACTGGCTTCGGGACCAGCTCACCTACGACAGCATCGAGCCCCTGATCGAGCAGATCCGCCGCGATCTGCGACGCGTGGAAGAGATGTCGGCAATGCACGCCGGCCGTTTGAACGATGAGCACACAGACGACCAACGGGTGCCTGATGATGAACGAGTACCGCTCGAACGCCACGGTTGAGCAGATCGCCGAGCGGATCTCGTCGGCCCGACGGGTTCTGCTCACCACGCACACGAAGCCGGACGGCGACGCCATCGGGTCGACCCTGGCGATGCGGCGCGCCCTCGAGGCGAAGGACATCGAGGCGGATGTCTACCTGATGGGTCCGCTGGAGGAGCGACTGAGGGACATCGCCGGCGACACGCCGTACCAGCTTGCGGACCATAAGCCGCCGGCCGGTGACTACGACCTCGTGATCGTGCTCGACACCGGCTCGTGGTCACAGCTCGAGCCGATCGCGGATTGGCTCCGTGACCGTTACGACCGCGTCGTGGGCATCGACCATCACGCCAAGGGCGATGACGTGGCATCGATGCGTCTGATCGATACGACCGCCGCGTCGACGACGCAGGTCCTCGTGCCGCTGCTGGAGGCCATGGGCTGTGAGCTCACGGCCGGCAACGGCGGCGTGGCGGAGGCGATCTTCGTGGGGCTGGCCACCGACACGGGTTGGTTCCGGTACTCCAGCGCCGATGCTCGGGCCCTCGTCCTGGCGGCGCGGCTGCTCGAGCTGGGCGTGGACAAGCCACGGCTGTACCAGACCATCGAGGAGACGTTTCGCCCGCAACGGCTGGCGCTGCAGGCGCGGGCCCTGGCGTCGCTGCAGCTTGTCCTCGACGGCACGGTGGCCATCATGTCGCTTCGACCCCAAGACTTCCGGGAAACCGGCGGGGCGGTGCAGGACATCTCCGAGCTGGTGAACACGCCCATGACGGTCCGCACGATCCGGGTGTCGATCCTGCTGGCCGAAGCCGCGCCCAAGCGCACCAAGCTGAGCTTCCGCTCCAAGCCCAACCTGCCCGGCCTGGAGTGCCCGGCCGGGGTGGACGTGAACCTGCTGGCGCAGCAGTTCGGCGGCGGCGGTCACATGCACGCGGCCGGCGCCGGCGTGAGCATGGACGCCGATGAGGCTCGCGCAGCGCTGATCGAAGCGCTGGAAAAGAACTGCCACGCATCGACCTGAGTAGGAGGCTCATCCTCCCCTCCGCGTCTCCGTCCCTTCGTCCTAGGTTCCCGCACCCGGCGTCTTCGGCGGGTTCTGCTGCGGGTGCGGGAGGCTCAGGCTTGACGACTCGACGATGAGCCCGAACTCCGCGTAGGGACCGATGAACGGCGGGTTGTCGAACGGCCCGACCTCATGGCGATCGAGGTTGATCGTCACCTGCGGCAGGAGCACCCCGCGCAGCACCAGCTCGTCGAGCTCGGCCCGCTCGGCGAGCTGGCCGAGCTTGTGACGCGTCGCCTTGTTGAGCCGGACCATGAAGGAGTCGCCGAGCCGGGTCCCGGTCACCGGATCCAACGCCCAGACCAGCAGCTCGCCCGGCTCGCGTGTCTGGTGCGTCATCGGGACGATCTGAACCGTCCACTCGACGGCGGTCTTGAGCTCCCGCCGGATGCGCTTCGCCCAGGTTTCCACGGCCCGCACGTACGCGGCCTGCTGCCGCCGGCCCGGGGCGGTGCGAGGGTCGCCCATCTCCAGGTCGAGGGTCGCCTCGCGATAGCTCTCCTTCATCGCTCTCAGCAGGGCGCGGGGGCTGGCACTCGGGATCGACTCGTCGATCGACACCGGCGGCGCGGGCAGCGTCGTCGGGCCGGCAGGTGCAAGCGTCCTGAGACCCTTGAGCTCCTCCTGGAGCCGGGCGATCAGCTTCTCGGCCGCTTCCAGCTCGCGCTGCAGATCGTTGACCTCGGTCTGCAGCCGCTGGTTCTCCTCGCGGAGATCCCGGTCGCTCTGGGCAAGCGTGGTCGTACACAGCACGAACACGGCGCCGAGCGCGATAAGTCTCTTTCCGGCGGTGTGCATGGACATGGCAGGGTCTTCCAGGACCCAAAGGGGTCTTTTTCCGGACGGGTGTTGGTCAGCGGTATGATATGGTTGGAAAACCGGGTGCGCATCGCGTTTCCCGGCCATCTCCTGTTCGGAGGGAGAACCTCATCGGATCCCTGACGTCCAACCGATGGAACAAGGACCGCCGGGCCGGGCCGAGCGAGAGGGTGCCATGAACGACATTCGAACAATCCTGAGAATCGCCGCCCGACGCCTGGAGCTGGGCTCATTCCTCTCGGTTGCGAACATCGCGGCGATCGCGCTGGGGGTGCTCGTGGTCCTGCTGCTGGTGATCGAGCGGGCGGGTGCCAGCACCTTCCTGCCGTGGGTGTGGCTGGGGCCGCTCATGGTCGCGGCGGCCCTGCTCGCGTCACTGCACGTCTGGAGCCGTCGCCGGCGATCCGAGCTTCAGGTCGCCCTCGAAGTCGACGAGCGGCTCGCCCTCCGCGAGAAGCTGTCGACGGCTCTGCACTGCTCCGATCGGACCGACCCGTTCGCCCAGGCCGCCGTGGAGGACGCGGTGACCACGGCCCGCGATCCCAAGGTGCGGGAGAAGGTGAAGCGTTACTTCTCCGTCCCGTCACCGCACCGCTGGTGGATGAGCCCGCTGATCGTGCTGCTGGCCGTCGCCCTGTGGTTCGTGGAGCCCATGAACCTCTTTGCCGACGAGGTCCCCGAGGACGACGCCGCGCTGACCGACAGCAAGCAGCGGCGCGACGCGGCTATCGAGGCGATCGTTGAGCCGATCGAGCGAAGCCCCGAGCTTCGCGAGGAGCTTTCCGACCTGCTGGATGACCTGGCCAAGCCCACCGCGGACACCGACGCGCTCAAGACCCGCGAGGAGGTGCAGCGCGACGCGATCAAGAAGCTGACCGATCTCAACAAGCGGCTCGACGAGATCCTCAACGGCCCGAAGGGCAAGACCGCCGAGTCGATGGAGCGGACCCTGGAGCAGCTCAAGGTGCCCAAGGATGGTCCCGCCAAGGAGCTTGCCGAGGCGATGTCCAAGGGCGATTTCAAGGCGGCGCAGGAAGCACTGGCCAAGCTCATGGAGGACGCCCAGAACGGCAAGCTCAACGACGAGCAGAAGAAGCAGCTCGCCGAGCAGCTCGCCGACATCGCCGAGCAGCTCCAGCAGCTCGCCCAGCAGCAGCAGCAGCTTGAGGGCGCGCTGCAGCAGGCCGGGCTGAACCCGCAGCTCGCGCAGAACCCGCAGGCGCTGCAGCAGGCGATCCAGAACAATCCCAACCTCAACGAGCAGCAGAAGCAGCAGCTCCAGCAGATGGCGCAGGCCCAGCAGGCCGCCCAGCAGATGTGCCAGGGGCTCGGCCAGGGCATGCAGCAGATGGCCCAGGGGCTGATGCAGGGTCAGATGGGGCAGATGGGCCAGGCCGGCCAGAAAATGGGCGAGCAGCTCAACCAGCTCGAGGCGATGCAGCAGCTTCTCCAGCAGGCCCAGGCCGCGGCCAACGCCTGCCAGGGCGGCGCGCAGGGCCTCGGCCAGGGCCTTGCCATGCAGCAGGCCATGCAGCAGTGGGCCCAGCAACAGGGCGGCGCCTTCGGCAACCGCGGCCAGGGCGCGGGGGGCAAGGCGCCGATCGCGCCCACGCCGTCGGGCACGCAGATGGTCAAGTCGCCCACGCAGCTGGGCCAGGGAGACATCATCGCCCGGCAGTTCATCGACGGACCGGTGTTCGTCGGCGAGTCACACGCGCAGATGCGCAAGGTCGCCGGCGCCATCAGTGAGGGCTACGACGAGGCGCAGAGCGACGAGCAGGTGCCGCCCAAGTACTGGGAGGCCCACATGCACTACTTCGGTGAGCTCAAGCAGCGTGTCGAGGCGGTGCAGCGATCCGACAACGGTGAGGCCGCCGAGTCCGCGCCGGCCGAGATCGACAGCGATTCGGGCGAGTGACTGCCAGAACCGGCCTGCTGCTCCTGAGCATCATGATTGCCGGCTGCGGGGCCGACGAGCCACGCGTCGTGCTGTACGTGTCGGCCGATGACCACATCGCGCGGCAGGTCGTCCGAGCCTTCGAGACGCAATCAGGCATCCGCGTCGACATGGTCGGCGACACGGAGCAGAAGAAGACGACGGGTCTGGTCAACCGCCTGCGCGCCGAGAGGGACAATCCGCAGGCCGATGTCTTCTGGTCATCGGAGGTCTTCCTGACGATCCAGCTCGCCGACGAGGGCGTGCTCGCCGAGCACGTTTCACCGGCGACCAGCGGCTGGCCGGACCCCTTCCGCGATCCGGCCAACCGCTGGTACGGCTTCGCGGCCCGCGCGCGGGTCATCGTCTACGCCCCCGATCGCGTCACGCCCGAGGACCTGCCGTCGACGTGGATGGACCTGACACATCCGCGGTTCCGGGGCCGGATCGTCATGGCCGACCCGCGGTTCGGCACGACCGGTGGTCACCTCGCGGCGATGAGGTCGTACTGGTCGAGCCTCGCCGGCCCAGTGTATTACGAGGCGTTCCTGATGGGCCTGGCCGACAACCGGGTACGCATGCTGCCCAGCGGCAACGCGGGGGTGGTGCGGGCCGTCGCCGCGGGCGAGGCAGACCTGGGATTCACGGACACCGATGACGTGTGGGCGGCGCAGGCTGCCGGACACGACGTCAAGTCGATCTACGCCCGCCACGCCCTGGAGGGCGTTCGCGGCGGCGGCACGCTGCTCATCCCCAACACGGTGGCACGGGTCAGGGGCGGGCCGCATCCCGAGTCCGCGGCCCGTCTCATCGACTTCCTGCTGTCGCCGGAGGTCGAGCGGATGCTCGCCGACTCCGTATCGCACAACGTCCCCATCGGCCCGGCCGCCGCCGATCCTGCGGCGTACGCCGTGCCCGACCCGCTCGACATCCGCTACGATCGCGCCGCGGCCGTGATGAACGACGCCATCGCCGAGGCGATGAGCCGCCTGGACAGGGACGATGCGTCGTAGCGGCTGGATCGCGCCGGGAGCTTCCCTGGCCGTGTGGGTTGCCGCGGTGGGGTTCCCGGCGCTGGCGGTGCCCGGTCTGCTGTCGGCGGGGTCCGCGACCGACGTCGAGGTGCGTCACGCCGGGGCCCTGCTGGCGACCAGCTGCATCTGGGCGGCCGCGGTGGCGGTGGCGGCGATGATCGCCGGCTGGGCGCCGGGGCGGCTGCTGGGACGCGCCGTGGGCCGGAGGTGGTCAATGCCGCTGGCGGCGCTGCTGCTGGCGCCGGTGTGCCTGCCGGCGTACGTGATCTTCTACGCCTGGTGGCAGTCGTGGCCGGCCGACTCGGCCCTGTTCCGGTGGGCGGTGGAGACCGATCGTGTCCAGCTTGTCAAGGCGGTCACGCTCTTTGTCGGGTTCGTGAGCTGGTCGTGGCCGCTTGCGGCATGGTGCGTGGCGGGTCAGGCCGCCGACACGCCCCGCTGGCGGCAGGAGATCCTCGAGCTCGACGGAGCGGGTCCGCTACGGCGGCTGGCTGACCGCCTTCGCAGCGACGGTCGCGGCCTGGCGCTGGGCGGGCTCATCGTCTTTCTGTTCGTCTTCAACAACACCACGAGCTTCGATGTCGCACAGTTCTTCACGTTCGGTTACGAGCTCAAGGCGATCGACGCGCTGAACGCGCCGCCGCGGACCATCCTCGCGGCAGCGCTGCCCGCCATGGCCGTGGCCGCGGCGGGCGCGGCAATCGTCTGGCGGCTGCTGGGCCGCTCGGGCGCGGCGGCGATGCCGATCCGGACGGGTCGGCCCACGCGGGCCGGGGCGGCGGCCACCGCGACCCTGTGGGTTCTCACGGCGGCGTTGCCCGTCGGGCTCTTTGTGCGGAACCTCGGCCCGGAGGCGAGCGTTGAAACCTTCGTGAGGCTGTACGGAACCGACCTCGTCAACACGATCGTCATCGCGGTCGCCTGCGGCATCGTTGCCGCGATGGTGACGGTGGGTCTGGCCGCCGCCTGGCAGGACCACCGGCCTGGAGTGCGGGGGCTCGCGACCGCCCAGGCGATCGGCTGGCTGCTGGCGGGGCTCGTGCCGGGCACGATCGTGGGGGTCGCGCTGGAAGCCGCGTACAACCGCCCCGGCCTGGACGGGCTGGTTTACACGAACCCGGCGATTCTCGTGCTGGGCTACGTGGCGCGGTTCGGGTTCATCGCCGCCCTGCTGGCGCGGTGGCTGACGCTGCGGGAGCCCACCGTGCTCGCCGACATGCGGCGGCTGGACGGGGCGGACGATCTGTTCGGTTACCTGAAGGCGACCTGGCCGCGTCTGCTCGCAGCCGCCGGCGCCGCCTTCGCGGTGGTCGCGGTGCTGTCGATGAGCGAGCTGTCGGTCTCGGCGCGGCTGCAGCCCCGTGGCTTCAACACGATCGCCGGCGCCGTGCTCAACGCCGTGCACTATCAGCGACCCGACACGGTGATGCTGGCGGTGGTGGCCTTGATCGGCCTGGGATTGACGGCGGGGTTTGCGGCGGTGGCGGGGTGGTGGCCGCTGAGGCGGTTCTCGGGGCGGCTGGCGACGCTGGCGGTCTGTGGCGCCGCCGTCGCCGCCGGCGCCGGGTGCGGCACCGCGGGCGCCGACCCGGGCGGGGGGCCTGAGCCTCTGGACATGCGGGCCGCCTTCGGGACGCCGGGGCGGTCGCTGGGGCAATTCTCCTACCCGCGGGGCATCGCCGTCGATGTCGCCCGGCAGAAGCTCTACGTGGTGGACAAGACGGCCCGCGTGCAGCGGTTCGGCTTCGACGGCGTGCCGCAGCTTCAATGGCGTCTGCCCAAGTGGGAGAACGGCAAGCCGACGGGGCTCGGTGTGGCCGACGACGGGCGGGTCTTCGTGGCCGACACGCACTATCACCGGGTGATCGTCTACGACCCGGAGGGCCGCGAGCTGTTGAGGTTCGGCACCTACGGGCAGGGGCCGGGGCAGTTCATCTTTCCCACCGATGTGGCGTTCGGGCCCGGGGGTCAGGTGTACGTCTCGGAATACGGCGGCAACGAGCGCATCGGGGTGTTCGACGACGGCGGCGAGTTCCTGTTCTCGTTCGGAGGGCCGGGGTCGGAACCGGGCAAGTACAACCGTCCGCAGGCCCTCGCCTTCAGTCCCGACCGTCAGGAACTTTACATCGCCGATTCGTGCAATCACCGGGTGGTGGTGGTCACGCCGCAGGGCGAGCCGCTGCGGGTGATCGGCGGGCCCGGCCGTGGCCCGGGCCAACTCGCCTACCCGTATGATGTCCTGGTGCTTGACGATCGCACGCTGCTGGTCTGCGAGTTCGGCAACAACCGCATCCAGCACTTCTCGCCCGAGGGCGCGTGTCTCGGCGTGTACGGCCGCGTCGGGAGCGGCGACGGCGAGGTCCAGTACCCGTGGGGGATCGACGGCACGGGGCGGGCAATCTTCGTCCTGGACTCCGGAAACAACAGGGTGCAGAGAGTAGGGATATAGGCGTCTTCGTACCTCGGATCACACGTGATCGACTTGCCAGTTCATTTCGATCGACCGGGTTGGCTGGTGCTGCTGGTGCTGCTGGTGCCTGCGTTCCTGCTGGCACGGCGGAGCATCGGCGGCCTCTCGCGTCTGAAGTCGTACCTGACCTTCGGCGTGCGCTCGCTGGTCATCATCATGCTCGCCACCGCGCTGGCCCGGCCCGTGTGGGAGAAACGCGGCGAGGGGCTGTGCGTCACCGTGGTTCTGGACCGCAGCCAGTCCATTCCGCCGGCGATGAAGAACTATTCGCTGCAGTTCCTGCGCCGCGCCAGCGAGCTGGAAAAGGCGCCCGAGGACCGGCTCGCCGTGATCACGGTGGGACGCGACGCCACCATCGTGGCCATGCCCGACCGCTACTCGGCGCTGGGCGATGTGCAGGAGCCGCCGGACCTCGACGCGACCAACCTGGAGTCGGCCATCAACCTCGCTCTCGCCATCATGCCCCAGGACACCGCCAACCGCATCGTGGTGGCCTCCGACGGCAACGAGACGGAGGGAAGCATCCTCGCCGCCGCCGAGCTCGCCGCCGCCAACAAGGTTCCCGTCGACGTGCTGGTGCTCAAGTACGAGTTCAAGGACGAGGTGATCTTCGAGCGCATCACCGCCCCCCCGCGGGCGAGGCTCGGCCAGTCCGCGAACGTCAAGATGGTGCTGCGCAGTCAGGGGCGGGCCTCGGGGCAGCTGACCCTTCGGATGAACGACCGGTTTCTCGACCTCAACGGCCCCGACGAGGGCAACGCCCTCGGCATCACGCTGCCGCCGGGGCTGACCGTCATTCCCCTGACCATCAGTCTGGACACGCCGGGTCCGACAGAGTTTCACGCCGTGTTCGAAGCCGACGACACCGCCCGCGACGAGGTCTCGCGGAACAACGAAGCCGTGGCCGTCACGTTTGTCGGGTCCGAGGGCAAGATCCTCATCATCGACGACGGCGGCACCGAGTCGCCGCACCTGAGCAAGGCGCTGGAGGGCAGCGAGCTGGCGGTGGAGGTCATGGAGACGGCGGCCCTTTCCCGCGGGGCCGTGTTCCTGAGCGGCTACGACGCCATCATGCTGGCCAACATCCCGCGCTGGAGCATCACCGACGACGAGGACCGCGCGCTGCACGCCTACGTGCACGACCTGGGGGGCGGGCTCATCATGCTCGGCGGTCCGCAGTCGTTCGGAGCCGGCGGGTGGATCGACTCCGAGGTGGCGCGGGTCCTGCCGGTGAAGCTCGATCCGCCGCAGACCCGCCAGATGCCGCGGGGGGCGCTGGCGCTGATCATGCACTCCACGGAGATGCCGCAGGGCAACTTCTGGGGCCAGACCATCGCCATCGCCGCCATTGAGACGCTCAGCCGTCTCGACTACGTCGGCATCATCGACTACGACCACCGCCAGGGCGGCGCGGTCTGGGAGTTCGGCCCCGCCCTCGCCCAGGACAAGTCGGGGGCGATCGCCGCCGCCAAGAAGATGATCATGGGCGACATGCCCGACTTCGCGTCGTCCATGCAGCTTGCCCTCGACGGGCTGGCGCCGCTGCCCGCCGGGCAGAAGCACGCGATCATCATCTCCGACGGCGATCCGGCCCCGCCGTCGATGGGACTGCTCAACGATTTCGCGGCGGCCAAGATCACGATCAGCACCGTGCTCATCGCCGGCCACGGCTCCGGCACCAACAAGAGCTGGATGGAGAACATCGCCAAGGTGACCGGCGGCCGCTTCTACGGACCCATCACGAACCCCAAGAAGCTGCCGCAGATCTTCATCAAGGAAGCGCAGCTGGTCTCGCGGTCACTCATCGTCGAGGGCGAGGAGTTCTTTCCCCAGGTCGTCAGCCGGCTGCCGGGGCCGATCGAGGGGTTCGCCACCGTCCCCAGCCTCGACGGCTACGTGCTCACGGCGCCGCGGGAGGGTCTGAGCCAGATCCCGATCGTGAGCCCCACCACCGAGGGCAACGATCCGATCTACGCCCACTGGAATTACGGTCTCGGCAAGTCGATCGCGTTCACCTCGAGCCTCACGGGCACCTGGGGCGGGCGCTGGGTGAGCTGGTCGGCGTTCAGGGCGTTCTGGGAGCAGTCGCTGCGGTGGGTGATGCGGCCCAGCGCGCCGTCCAACGTCATCGTCAACACCACCCAGGAAGGTGACCTGGCCGTCGTGGATATCGAGGCCCTGGCCGACGATGCGTCGTTCCTGAACTTCCTGAGCACCAGCGCCGTCGTCCTGCACCCCGACAGCGGCAGCGTGCCCCTGAGCCTCCAGCAGACGGGACCCGGTCGCTACCGCGGCGAGTTCCGCACCGAAAGGGAGGGCGCCTACCTGGTCAACGTCAACTTCGTGGGGGGCACGACCGACTCGCCCATCAAGGGCAACATCCAGGCCGCCGTGTCGGTTCCCTACCCGCCGGAGTTCCGTTCGGTCTCGCACAACGCCGCGCTTCTACGGGAGCTCGCCGAGCGCACCGGCGGCCGCGAGCTCAGCGACGTGGACCCGAGCCTGGTGAACCTGTTTGACCGGGCCGCCCTGGAGGTGCCCAAGAGCCCGCGCAGCGTGTGGGACCTGCTGGCGATCCTCGCGGCGGCCTTGTTCGTCTTTGACGTGGCGGCACGACGCATCGCCGTGGACAGCAAGGCCGTGGCCGCCGCGGCGTCGCGGATGGTCGGCAAGCGGGGCGCGGTCGGGACGGACACGGTCGCGGCATGGAAGCGTGTCGCCCGGAGACGCGAAAGCGTCTCCGATTCGCGGACCCGCTTCGAGGCAACGGAGGCCGACACCGAACAGGCCATCGACGTGGAGACGGAGGTCTCCAGCGCGCCGCGGGTAAAGACGCCGCCGCCGCGACGCGAGGACGAAGAGCCGCCGCCCGAAGAGGACGAGGGAGACTACACCTCGCGGCTGCTGGCGGCCAAGCGCCGCGCCCGCGACCAGGCGCGAAAGACGGACGAGGGCGACACGGATGGCTGACACGGCGGCACTGCCCGATCTCGATCTCGTCTTCGAAGACGTCGAGTCGGTCAAGAAGAGCTGTGCGGGATTCCGCGAGGTCTTCGGGCGCCTGCGGCAGGCAATCGGCCGCGTCATCGTGGGGCAGGACGAGATCGTCATCCAGACGCTCATCGCGCTGTTCGGCGACGGCCACGTGCTGTTGGAGGGCGTCCCCGGCCTCGGCAAGACGCTGCTGGTGCGCACGCTGGCCCGGACGCTGAGCCTGCCCTTTGCCCGCATCCAGTTCACCCCCGACCTCATGCCGGCGGACATCACGGGCACCAGCGTCGTCGTGGAGGATCCCGAAACCGGGCGTCGCAGCTTCTCCTTCCGGCCGGGGCCCGTGTTCAGCCAGCTGCTGCTGGCCGACGAGATCAACCGGGCCACGCCCAAGAGCCAGGCGGCGCTGCTGGAGGCGATGCAGGAGCGCAGCGTGACGGTGGCGGGCGAGACACGCGAGCTGGTGCGGCCCTTCCTGGTGCTGGCCACGCAGAACCCCATCGAGCAGGAGGGGACCTACCCGCTGCCCGAAGCGCAGCTCGACCGGTTCTTCTTCAAGATCGCCGTGCCCTTCGTGACACGCAAGGAGCTGAACACCGTGCTGACGCGGACGACCAGCGGCCCCGACTCGGAGGTCGGCGCCATCATGGACGGGCCCTACATCATCAAGGCCCAGCAGCTCGCCCGCCGTATCGTGGTCGCGCCGCACCTGCAGGACTTCACGATCCGTCTCGTCCTGGCCACCCATCCCGGCAGCCCGCACAGCGACCGCGAGATGAACCGCTACATCCGAATCGGCGTCAGTCCCCGCGGCGCGCAGGCGCTCACCTGTGCGGCCAAGGTCCGCGCCCTGCTGGCCGGCCGCTACGCGGTGTCGTTCAAGGACATCCGGGAGGTCGCCCGACCGGCGCTGCGTCACCGCATCATCAGGAGCTTCGAGGCCGAGGCCGACGGCGTCACCACCGACGACATCGTCGGCCATCTGCTGCAGACGCTGCCCCGCGAGTTCGATTGAGATCTCAGCGGGCCGCGAGGATGTCGTAGCGTGTCAGCCACGAGGCGAGGATGTCCCAGTGCTCGTCCGGCCAGGATTCGCCCTTACCGGGGCGCAGCTCGTGCCCGACGCCGGGTAGCATCACGGTCTCGCGCGGTCCGCGGGCCGAGGGCGCGAGCTCCTCGACGATGCGCTGACTGCGCCGGGCCGGCACGATCATGTCCAGCTCCCCGTACACGGCCAGGATCGGGATTCCCAGACCGCTCAGCGACGGCAACGGGTCGTGGTCCATGAGCGTGGCGTACCACCGCCAGTTCCAGCTGTCGCGGGACTGGATGCCGACGGGCGCGTCCTCGAACCAGGGCTCGTTCGATGCCTCCTCGACGGCGAGCCGCGCCGCCTCCCAGCCGCTGTCGGTGCGATAGACCTCGGCGACCACTCGGTCCAGCGCCACGGCATCGGCGATCGACCGGGGATCCCAGCCCTTGGCCTCGAGCGCCAGCTCGACGATGGCGTGGGCCTGCTCCGCCGGCGTCATGGGCGGACCCGACAGCATGACGATGAAGGAGAATCGGCTCGACTTCTCCGCCGCGATCAGGGAGACCCAGGCACCCTGGCTGACCCCCATCAGCCCGATGCGATCCGCATTGATCCGCGGATCCGCCACGAGCTGCGGGAGCACCGCCAGCAGGTCGTCGGCCAGCGGCTCGAGGGGGACGTCACGCCAGTCGCCTCCGGACTCGCCGCAGCCGCGTTTGTCGTAGGCGAAAACGGCCAGGCCGCGCGCGGCAAGCTCGCTGGCGTGCTCGCGCGTCATCCGGTGGGAGCGCGGCACGCAGCCCGAACCGCCCACGAAGACGGCGAGCGGGTGGGGGCCCTCGCCGTCGGGGACGACGAGCGTGCCGACCAACTCGACATCACCGTTGCGCCAGGTGATCTCGCGCCCGTCGAGCGAACCGCCGCAACCGGCGGCGGCAGCGGTCAGCAGCCCCGGCAGCATGAGCCTCACGGTCGCCCTGTTCATCGAGCGGCCTCCTTGATCCCGCCGGCGGCGACCGTCACGAAGGACTCGAACGCCGCCCGTATCCGCGCCCAACGTGATCACTTCCTGCCGGGTCGGCCTCAGAACGGCAGGCCGGCGATCACTTCGCGGATGAAGGTGCCGATCCAGGCGATGAGACAGATGGTGTGGGCGAGCAGGATGACGACGATCCACAACGATCGCGTGATCTCGCGGCGGACGCAGAACGCCAGGAACTCGCCGTAGGCCACATACAGCAGCACCGAGCCCCCGACGATGGCCGCCGAGGCGGCCGTCTCGGTGGCGGGCTCGAAGATCGCCGTCGCCAGCAGCACCGGTGACGCCAGGAACCCCACGATCTGCACAACCCACCACGGTGCCAGGTACGTCGCCACGATCGTGGCGAGACCCGCGATGGCCCCGGCGACCACGCCGTCGAGCACCGGCCACCAGGGGGCCAGGCGACCCCGCCGACCCGGCAGCGGTCCGTGGATGGGCTGGCCGAGGGTTCTCATGGCTCGTCCTCCACTATGGTAACGCGTCATCCGGGCCCGGCGTGCGTAATCCAATCTCGAGATTCTCGAGTTCGAACCGGGGTACACCACCGCGCCGTAAGATGACGGCGGATGGCCGATTTCGGTGTCACAACCCGGCCCCGGCCCAAGCGGGTGGACGAGCTCATCGACGGCGAGCTGATGGCCAAGCTCGACCAGGTGGACGTCATGAGCCGCAAGATCTTCGCCGGCAAGCTCCAGGGGGAGCGGCGAAGCAAGAAGCGGGGGGTCTCCGTCGAGTTCGCCGACTACCGCCACTACGCCCACGGCGATGACCTGCGGTTCGTGGATTGGAACGTCTACGCCAGGCTCGACAAGCTCTTTCTCAAGATGTTCCTGGAGGAGGAGGACCTGTCCCTGCTCATCGCCGTCGACACCAGTGCGTCGATGGACTGGGGCAACCCCGGCAAGTTCGTCTTCGCCCAGCAGCTCGCCATGGCGCTGGGCTACATCGGCCTGTGCAACCAGAACCGCGTGACCCTCTACGCCTTCGGTGGCGAGGGCGTGAAGCCGCTGCCGAACCTCCGCGGCCGGCGCCGCACCCAGGAGATGGGCGCGTGGCTGCTCGACCTGGCACCGGGCGGTGAGAGCGGCTTCAACGATGCGATGCGTCTGATCGCCCTGGGCCGCCAGGGCAAGGGCGTGATGATCATCCTGTCCGACTTCATGTTCAAGGAGGGCTACGACAAGGGGCTGCGCTACCTGGCCGGCGGCGGCTACGACACCTTCTGCCTGCAGATCCTCAGCCCCGAAGAGATCGATCCCGCCAAGCACGGCCTCGCCGGCGACCTCAAGCTCACCGACATCGAGGACGAGGACTCGGCGGAGATTACGGTGTCGGCGGCCCTCCTGAAGCGGTACAAGGAAAACCTCAACGCCTACTGCGGCAAGCTGCGCGACTACTGCGTGCGGCGCGGGATCATGCACATCACGATCGACACCGCGACGGATCTGGCCACGCTGCTGCTGGACTATCTGCGCAAGCGGGGGCTGTTGCGGTGAGAGGCACGGAGACGCGAACCCGCGGAGGCGCGAAGACGCGAAGGCGTGACGCGGAGCGGTGAACTGGCTGACGGTTCCAACCGGTCTGATCCTGGCGGCGGCGGTGATCCCGCTGCTGATCCTGCTGTACTTCCTGAAGCTGCGTCGCCGCACGCAGCCCATTGCCAGCACGCTGCTGTGGAAGCGATCGGTCGAGGACCTGCGGGCCAACGCCCCCTTCCAGCGGCTCCGCAAGAACATCCTGCTGCTGCTGCAGCTGATCGCGCTGGTGCTGCTGGCCCTGGCCGTCATGCAGCCGCAGCTGCAGGCCGGCCGTCGCACCGGCGGCAAGACGGTCATCGTCATCGACAACTCCGCGTCGATGACCGCCACCGACGGTGCCGACGGCGGCACCCGCCTCGAGGAGGCCAAACGCCGCGCCGCCAACCGCATCGAGGCCCTCTACGGCCGCGGCCTCTTCAGCCAGACCGCGGGCGAGACGATGGTGATCGCCTTTTCCGACCGGGCCGAGGTCTGCAGCCCGTTCACGGACTCCCGGCCGCAACTGCTGGCCGCGATCCAGCGCATCGAGCCCACCCACGGCCGCAGCCGCATCGCCGAGGCCCTCACCCTCGCCCGTGCGTACACGACCAACGTCGATCCCGATTCCGACCGGCCCGTCGGTGATCCGGCGACCCTGGAGCTGTTCAGCGACGGCCAGATCCAGGACCTGGACGACCAGGTCCTCAAGGGAGAGACCCTGCTGTATTACCCGGTCGGCACGCCGGAGTCGGACAACGTCGCCCTGACCGCGATCTCCATCGAGCGCCCCTACGACCGTCCGACCGCGGTCGAGGTCTTCGTCGCGCTGGCCAATTTCAACCCGGAGCCGGTCACCCTCGACGTGCAGCTTTCGGTCAACGGAACGGCCCAGGCCATCGAGGAGCTGACGCTCGGCGCCGCCGAGCCCGATGAGGCCACGGGCCTGCTCATCCCCAGCCGCCAGAACATCATCTTCACGCCATTCGAGCAGCCGCGGGGTGCGGTGATCGAGGTCGCCAACCTGCGTCGCGACGACCTGGCCGCCGACAACGCGGCGCGGCTGGTGGTGCCGCCGCCGCGGCGGCTGCGGGTGGGTCTGGTGGCGTCCACCAACTTCCTGGTGAGGACCGTCCTGGAGGGCGTCGGGGCGATCGAGAGCCTGGAGCTGCTCACGGCGCGGCAGTTCGAGCGGCTGGCGGCCGACGGCGCCGTCGATCAGTACGACGTCGTGGTCCTCGACGGCTACGCGCCGCCGGAGGGCTCGATGCCGCCGGCCCGTTATCTCACCATCGGTGCCATCCCGCCGCTGGAGGGGCTCAACGAGTACGGCCGCGGCGAGGCGCAGCTCGTTCTCGATCTGAAAGACGAGCACCCGCTGTTTCGGTTCGTCAACCTGGAGCAGCTGTTCATCCAGAGGTTCAATCTCATTCAGCCCGCCGACGACGTGGTCGTGCTCGCGGAGGGGAGCGGGGGACCGGTGATCGTGTCGGTGGCCCGCGGGCCGATGCAGGCGATCTGCGTGACCTTCGATCCGCTGGACAGCAACTGGCCCTTTCAACGCGGCTTCGTGACGTTTCTCGTCAACGCCATCGAGTATCTCGGCCACGCCGGTGAGGCGATCAGCGCCACCAGCTTCGCGCCGGCCGAGGCGCTCACGGCGCGTCTGCCCGCGGGCGCCACCGATCTCGAGCTTCGCATTCCCGACGGCTCGGCCGAGGGCCGGATCATCAGGCCGGTCCCTCTCGACCCGACGATGTTCAGCTGGGGCCCCATTCGCGTGAGCGGCGTCTACGAGCTGAGCTGGTCCGCGGGCGGCGACGGCCGCGAGACCCGTGTCTTCGCCGTCAACAGTCTCAGCGAGGCCGAAGGCAAGATCCGGCCCGTGGAAAGGATCCTGGCGAGGGAGGAGAACGTGCTCGTTGCCGGCGCCGGCGGCAACCAGTACATGCCGTTATGGCCGTGGGCGGTGGGCCTGTGTCTGGCGGTCATGATGCTTGAGTGGTGGGTGTATCACCGGAAGGCATATATATAGTCATAGCGCTCCGTACGGCCCTCCGGGCCGACACTCGCTCTCGTACGGACCGCCGGATTCGATCCGGCGGT
>JBFGEG010000052.1:0-24728 GCA_041580235.1 Phycisphaerales bacterium | reverse complement strand
GGGAAGAGCCAGTCGTAGCAGATCGCCACGCCGAGGCGGCCCAGCTCCGTGTCGATCACCGGAAACGGGTCGGGCTCGTAGCCGGCCACGTCGTGCGGTGACGCGTGAAGCTCCCACGGGATCCACGGGTTGACCTTGCGGTACTTCGAGAGCACGCCCTCGGGTCCGATGAGGGCCGTGGTGTTGAACACGGCCTCGGGGTGGTCCGGGTCGGCTTCCAGGAAGGTGCCCGTCTGGATGAAGCAGCCGTACTGCTTCGCCAGGGACGCGTAGCGGTCGGTGTGCTCGTTGGGGACGGGCACGGCCAGCCGGTCACGCAGCTTGGCCACGCTGTCATAGATCGGCGCGGCGTGGGCGAACTCCGGGAACGCCAGCAGACGCACGTCGAAAAACGGCTCGTAGCCGATGATCGTGTGCTCGATGATCTCGCACATTCTCCGCGTGCGCTCACCGATCTCCGACCGCTTCGGCGGGCAGTCGAACGCGGTCTGACACGCGGCAGCGTAGTACAGCGGCGGCATCGGACTGATGATACGGCACCGGTGACGCCGGCGGGTCAGCCGTCGCGGGAGAGAACCTCCAGGATGTAGTCGCTGTCGCCCCAGTTGCCGATCACGGCGAGGAAGTCCGTGATCCCCACGAAGTCGTCGCCGTCGAGGTCCGCGGGATGGCCGGGGTTGAAGCCCCAGTTGCCGAGCACCGAGAGGAACTCGTCGATACCCACCCCGCAGTCGCCCGTGAAGTTGACCGGGTTGGCGCACGCCAGGATGGTGACCCGCATCTTCACCGTCGTCGGCGAGGACAAGGGGTCGTACTGGATCGCCTCCTCCACCCCGAGACCGCCGCGGTCGACGGTCGCCAGCACCGCATTGAACTCGTTGAGGATCTCCAGACGGTAGTCGTCGGCGCCGTTGAGGACGACGGACGTGAAGGCGGCGGTGGTGAGGCCGGTGATCGTGTAGGTGTCCGACTCACCGTCCCCCGCGGTCCCCAGGACCGCCGACACCCGCGAGTTGAAGACGTTGGGGATCACGCCGCCCGCGAGGCTTGTCTCCGTGTACTCGGTGCCCGGCGCGTTCTCGAAGAGATGGTCGTTGGTCCAGCCGCCCAGAAAGATGTCGAGGTCGCCGTCGCCGTCGGCGTCGAACGCCGCGGCATGCCAGCCCCGGTGCGACGAGCCCGTGGGAAAGGCGATCGCGGGCGTCCAGTCGATGAACTCGATGGCGCCCTTGACGGTGACGTTGCGCAGGATGGTGGGCCGGGCGTTGCTCGTTGACTCCTTCATGACGATGATGTCAACCCGCCCGTCGTCGTTCAGGTCGGCCACCGTCGCCTTACGGCTCGTGACGCTCGTCACGGACTCCGGCAGGTCGGTGAGCGTCGCGAACAGAGCCTTGTTGGCACCGCTGTTGCCGACGTTCTCGAAGATCCAGTCGCTGGTCCCGATCCGATTCGACCAGTAGAAGTCCATGTCGTTGTCGTTGTCGAAGTCGCCGGGCTCCATGGCGGACTCGAAGGACGGCGTGCCCTGGTCGTCGGCGCTGCCGAAGTAGCTGTAATCGCCGACCTCGGAGCCGGCCCCCAGGTTGTCGTTGTAGTAGACGTAGCTCGGGTCGGACCCGCTGGTCACCAGGAGGTCGATCTTGCCGTCACCGTTCATGTCGGCCGACGCGACGTCCACGGTGTAGTCGTTGTCCGTGGGGACATGGGTCGCCGTGACGTCGGTGAAGTAACCCGGATTGCCCGGATCCTGGATCGCGTTGTTGAAGTACATCGTGTCCTGGGACGGGCCGGGGTAGTTGCCGACGTAGAGATCCCAGTCGCCGTCCATGTCGGCGTCGATGGAGACCGCACCGCAGGCGGCCCCGCCCGTGCCGGAGCCGAGGCGAGCCAGCCCCTCCTCGGTGTAGTGGCTGAAGACGTCGCCCGGGTGCTGGTTGATGTAGATCTTGGTGCGGCCCGGATCCCCGGCGGTGTTGTTGTCGTTGACGATGATGATGTCCAGCCAGCCATCGAGATCGTAGTCACGGAAGAAGGCGTTGCGCGACACGTCGGTGCCGGTGAAGCCGGGAATCGCCGGCGCGCCGCTGATCTCGACGAACACGCCGCCGTTGTTCTGGTAGAGCTTGTTCTTCCGCTGGTTAAAGTCGCTGTGCGCGTTGGCGATGACCACGTCGAGGTCGTTGTCGTTGTCGAAGTCGCCGAACTCGACCTCCTTTTCGTTCTGCGACAGCTCGGCCACGTTCTGGTCGATGCGGGTAGCGGTGACGTCCTTGAAGTTCATCGTGCCGGGCAGCTGCTGGCCAAGAGCCGGCGACGGACTCGCGACGAGCGCGGTCACGACGATCGGAATCGCTCGTTTCATCTCAGCCTCCAGGAGCCTTGAGTAAATGTCCACCGGAGAGAGGGGGGCGTGGCGGGCTCACTGTACTCGGGGCCCCGGCCGGTGCCAAGGACCCTTCATTCGGATTCCCACGGCCGCCCGGCCCGGTATCGCTGCAGTCGCTGCTCGATCTGCGTCAGGAGCTCCTCATCGCCGCCGGCACGGGCCAGGTCTGCCGCCGACTGCGCCGTCTCGATCGCCTCCTCGTAGCGTTGCAGCGCCGCGAGGGCGGCCGCCTTCGTGTCGAGCGCTCGCGCAACCCGGTAACGGGTCCGGCGGCATGCGCTCTCGGCCAGATCCAGGGCGCGGGCCGGGTCGCGGATGTCGGCGGCGGGACAGGTGGCCAGGATCCACGCCAGTCGATCTGCGATCGAGGCGTCGTCGGGCACGCGGGTCGTGCCCAGGTGCAGGACCGCCACCGCCTCGCCGTAACGGCCCAGCGCCGCCAGCGCGCCGGCCAGACGCTTGTACGGGCGCGGATCACCGGGTCGGCACGACATCGCCGCCCGCAGGGGCGCCAACGACTTCTCGTGATGCCCCAGCTGCCGCAGGTCGGTGCCAAGCCCCAGCTGCGCGTCGAAGTGCCCGGGGCGAAGCGCCACGGCCTGCCGGAAGTGCTGCACCGCGGTCTCGTGCTGCCGGCGCTCGTGGGCGAGCACACCCAGGTTGTAACGCGCATCGGCATTGCCCGGGTCCAGCTCCAGCCCGCGGTCCAGGTGATGCTGCGCCTCGTCAAGCCGGCCCCGGGCCAGCTGGGCCGCCCCGAGCTGGGCGTGCGTCTCGGCGAGGTCCGGGTTGAGACGCAGGGCCTCGTGGTACCGCTCGACCGCCGCCACCAGGTCACCCGCCTGGGCCAGGTCGATGCCCGTGTGCAAGGCGTCGATCGCACCGGTCCGCAGCGACGCCAGCCGTGCCGCCAACGCCGCGTCCAGAGGCGGCTCCCGGTCGCGGTGCCGGTCGGCCAGGGCCAGCTCCCGCCGGGCGTCGTCCGTGCGTCCGAGCTTGCGCAGGGCCTGGCCGAGGGCGTATCGTGCGGCGCCGTACTCCGGCTCCAGTTGCAGCGCGGCGGTCAGGTCTTCAAGGGCGATCTCCAGCTCGCCACGCCGCAGGGCGATCTGCCCGGCCCCGCAGTAGGCGCGTGCTCTTTCGGGGGCGGCGTCGAGATCGATGACGAGCTCATAGTCATCCAACGCCTCATCGAGCCGGTTGAGCCGGCGGTTGACCTCACCGCGATGAAGAAGGGGGCCGGCCGCCCGGGGCTGCCGGGCCACGACGCGGTCCAGCGCCGCCCGCGCCTCGGACCAGCGCCCCAGCTCGAAGAGCACGACCGCCCGCGGGTACTCCCAGCGGCCGTTGCCGTCAAGCGCGGCCGCCCGCGTGTAGCAGCGCCCGGCGCCGTCGAGAAAACCGTACGCGTGCAGCAGCTCTCCCAGGCGACCGGGGCCTGTGGCCTCTGCGGCAGGGTCCTCGAGCCGGGCCAGGGCGTCCTTGAACTGCCGCTGCACGGCCGGCTCCATCGATGCGAGCGGCACCTCGGGAAGCGGCGGCAGCCCCGCGGCCCGCACCGGGGGCTGCTCATCGCGTGGCCGGTCGGCCCCGAAACGCTGCAGCCTCAGCGCGGTGACGGAGGTCACCAGCACCATCACGACGGCCAGCAGCACGAACCCCGCCACCACGATCCGTCCGGCGACGCGTTCTCTCACGGCACCGCCTCCCCGCTGCCCTCGCGCAGGCTGATCGGCGTGCCGGGGTCAAGGTCCTCGAATCGCTCTCGTCGTCCGCTGGGCCACTCGACGATCACCGTCTGGGGGCGACGGTCATCGCCGAGGCCGAAGACGACCCTGAGGCCGCTGGCGCTGCAGTAGCTGCCGTCGGCGTGCACGCGGCGAGCCGTCCCGGGACGCCCGTCGCGTACAAGACGCACGACCGCGCCGATCGCGCTGCGGTTGCTCGGATGGCCGGTGAGGTCGAGGCCCAGCCACGACCGGCCCGGGCTCGCCTCGTTGAGCAGCAGCCGCAGCGGCCCGTCGCGGGTGGAGACGAGGATGTCGGTGTCGCCGTCGTTGTCGACGTCGCCGAAGGCCGCCCCCCGGGACGTCTCGACGAGTCCGAGGACCGACCCGCCCTCCCGCGACACGTCGGCAAAGCCGTACTCGGGCGGGCCGAGGTTGCGCAACAGCAGGTTGGGGTTGCCGTACGGATCCGCCGCGGTCGCGAGATGCCCCACGATCTTCACGGCGCCGTTGGCGACGAAGAGGTCGAGAAAGCCGTCGCCGTCGAGATCGGCCCACCCGGTCCCGAACCCCGTGTACGGCCAGCTCACCGCCGCCAGATCGAAGTCCTCGGTGCGGTCGTCGAAGCCGCCCCGACCATCGTTGACCAGCAGCGTGTTGTGCTCGCCGTCGAGGTGGGACAGAAAGACGTCTTCATCGCCGTCGCCGTCGAAGTCACCCGCCGTGACGCCCATGCCCGCCTCGGCCCGGCCGTCGGCGTTGTACGCCGCGCCGGCGAGCAGGGCCGTGTCCTCGAAGGAGCCGTCGCCACGGTTGATCCACAGCTGGTTGGCGTTGCCGTCGTTGGCCACGTAGAGATCCGGGGCGCCGTCGCCGTTGAAGTCCGCGGAGACCACGCCGAGGCCGCTGCCGAAGGCCCGGTCGATCCCGGCCGCGATGGACACGTCCTCAAACGTGCCGTCACCCCGGTTGCGAAACAGGCGGTCCGGGACGGGATCGAACGATTCCGGGCCGCAATAATCGCGACGCCCCGCCGGCCCGTGGCAGACCTTGTTCTCCCGGACCGAGTAGTTGACGTAGTTGACCACGAACAGGTCGAGCCAACCGTCGCCGTCGCAGTCCACGAAAGCGGCGCTGGTGCTCCAGCGGTCCTCGACCGGAATCGCCGTGACCTCGGTGAACCGCCCGTCGCCCTCGTTGCGGTAAAGGCGGTTGGGCCCGAAGTTGGTCACGTACAGGTCGAGATCCCCGTCGTTGTCGTAGTCGCCGACGGCCATCCCCATGCCGTAGCCCCCGTCACCGACGCCGGCCTCCTCCGTGACGTCCACGAACTGCGGGCGGCCGTCGCCCGTCAGGTCGTTGCGGTACAGCGAGTTGCGTCCCCCGTCGGGCCCCGGCAGCGGGTGGGCCTGCAGCGCGTACACGTCGAGATCACCGTCGCCGTCGTAGTCGAACAGCCCGCAGCCCGATCCGGCGATCTCCGGGAAGTGAAACGCCCCCCGCGCCCCCGAGTCATGGACGAAGTCGAGACCCGCCTCAGCGGCGCGATCGACAAACCAGGCCGCCGGGGGCCCGGCCTCGGGCTCGGAAGCCCCGCAGCCACCGAGCATCATCATGAGAAGCAGCGGGATGACGCCCCGAACGCTCACCGGAGAGCATAGGTCCCGACCCCTGACCCCCGACCACCTCTCAGGCCCGCCGCCGGCCGTCGGAGTTCACGTCCGCCTTGACGAGCCGCTCGCCCTGCTCCGGGGTCAGTGTCCCTTCGGCGATGTAGGCGGCGATCTCCCGGCGGCTGCGCTCCCTGGCCTGCGTGGTCAGGATCGACGTGACCGCTCGAATGGAGGTGTTGGCGAGGACGGCCAGGCAGATGACGGCCACCACCGCGACGTACATGTGATCGTCGAGAAGCCTGATGAAGTCATGCATGGCGGTGCTCCTGTCCCCCGGTTTCTTCCGCCGCGTGACGAGTCGGTTTCACGGGCCCGGCCGGTCACGGGAACCCCCCGGAGGACGGGAGATCCGGTGCCGGGACGGCTCGCCGGCCGCGTGGTCCATAGAGAGGATAGCACCCGCCGGCGACCGGACATGTCGCCCGGAAAGGTCCTCCGGACACGCCGGGCCCGGGGCGACCCGTCCGGGACGGCTTGCAGTGATGGTGAATGCTGGAACAATAGTTCGGGCCGGGGGCTTCTATGAGGATGTCCCGGGGCCCGGAGGCTGCATGAACGCGCTATCGGTCACGCTGCTGGTCTACTACGCCGCCGTCCTGGCGGTGATCTGTGTGTACGGCACGCACCGCTACTGGATGGTGTGGATGTTCCTGCGCAACCGGCGTCGCGCCGAGACGGCCGAGGGGCCGCAGCCCTTCCAGCAGCTGCCCGCGGTGACCGTACAGCTTCCGATGTTCAACGAACGTCACGTCGCCGAGCGTGTGATCTCGGCCGCGTGCGCCATCGACTACCCGCGGGCGCTTCTGCAAGTGCAGGTGCTCGACGACTCGACCGACGAATCGGCCGAGATCGCGCGGGCCTGCTGCGCGCGGCTGGCGGCCGCCGGGCACACCGTCGAGCACATCCACCGGTCGAACCGGCAAGGGTTCAAGGCGGGCGCGCTGGCCAACGGCATGAAGACGGCCACGGGTGAGTTGATTGCCGTCTTCGACGCCGACTTTGTCCCGCCGCCCGATGTGCTGCGGCGGGTCGTGCACCACTTCACCGACCCGAAGCTCGGAATGGCGCAGCTGCGGTGGAGCCACCTCAACCGCCACGACTCGCTGCTCACCGAGATCCAGTCGATGTTCCTCGATGGCCACTTCATCATCGAGCAGACAGCCCGCGCTGCAACGGGCCGGTGGTTCAACTTCAACGGGACCGCGGGTGTCTGGCGACGCACGTGCATCGAGGAGGCCGGTGGCTGGCAGCACGACACGCTCACCGAGGACACGGATCTCTCCTACCGGGCGCAGATGAAGGGATGGCAGTTCCTCTACGTCCCGACCGTCGCCTGCCCGGCCGAGGTGCCGCCGACCGTCAGCGCCTTCCTCACGCAGCAGCACCGGTGGAACAAGGGGCTTATCCAGACGGCGATCAAGCTCCTGCCGACGATCATGACCAGCCGCGCCCCGCTCACGACCAAGATCGAGGCGTGGTTTCACCTGACGTCGCCGCTGGTGCACTTGGCCATCGTGCTGCTGGCCCTCGCGGCCGTTCCGATCCTGCTGGTGCCATGGCAGCCCACCGACGTCGAGCTGAACGCCCCGCTGGCCTTCGGGATCGGCGCGGTGCTGCTGATCCTGGGAACGTTCGCCGCGTGCGCGTTCTACCTGGCCTCGCAGTGGGCGCAGGGACTGAGCCTCCGGCAGACGCTGCTGCGGCTGCCGGCCCTGATGTCGCTGGGCATCGGCATCAGCGTCACCAACGCGCGGGCGGTCGCGGAGGCGGTGCTGGGTCGCCAGAGCCCCTTCGTCCGGACGCCGAAATACAACGGCGCCCGCGAGAGCGCTGCCGACCCGCTGCTTGGCGGCCGCCGTCGCGTTCTGCCCGAGGGGGCGACCGAGCTGGTGCTGGGAGGGCTGATGGTGCTGTGCCTCGCGGCGGCGTTCATCCGCCCGCAGACCGTGCTGGGCGTGCCCTTCCTCATGCTGTTCGCGGCCGGCTACCTGGGCATCGGCCTCCCCGGCTTCCGCCGGGCGTGGGAGGCGGCGAGGCGTCAACCGGTGGCGGCTACCGGGTGAGGTAGAGCTGAGGCTCGCCGCGACGGGGGAACCGCAGCATCCGCACGGGCTCGTCGGCGCTCCACACGGTCCACTCCTGGCCGGGCACGTGCAGGCTCAGATAGAGCTCCCACAGGTCGAAGCCCTGCGACGTCATCAGGTACGCGGTGCCCGAAAGCTCGTAGTCGACCGGCTCCTCGGCGCGGCTCACGTACCGCAGGGGGACACGTCCCGAGCGGCCGGCCGCGGTCAGGACGCCGGCCAGGCGACGCCGCATGATGTCGAAGTCGCTGGCCGACACGTGGCTGTGGTTGCGAATCCGATCGAGACCCACCAGGACCTCACCCCACGGCTGCTCGCCCGTCAGCTCGATGCTGCGGCGCATCGCGGCCACCAGGCGGTCCGCACCCGGCTCGGGGGGCGACGGCCGGGGCCGGCGCGGTGTCGCGGAGGCGGGCTGCCTGACGGGCGCCAACGCGGCCGGGCCTCCCATCTGCGCACAGCCTGCGCTGTCGCAGGCCAGACACACCGCCGCCACGGTGAGGCACCGGCGGAGGATCGCGGTCGCGACATTCAGGCCCTTGGTCATGCTCCAGCGTCCGAAGTCGTTATCGGGTGGACGATCCATCTCACGTCGGCCGATGTACTGTGCCGCGGCAGGGAGCGGCAACCATGATCAGCAAGTCCCAGATCATCGACGCAATCCAGCAGCTCAATCGTTCGGCCCGGCGGGACTGGCTGGACACGTTCGCCCTTCCCGCGCTGCGACGATATCTCGACCATCTGGAGGTAACCCTGGAGCCCCGCGGAAGCGTCTGGGTCAGGCCGGGCGAGACACGCGCCGTCATCACGCGCACCCCGTCCTGGTAGGTCCTGCCACGTTCGGTAGGACACCGCGGTCCTCCGGGTATTCCGAGGCAAGCGGTCACTCCAGCTTCTGCCCCGCCTCTGGCCGGTCCCGCTCATCAGGGGCGGTTCGCTGTCGCAGGCTCATCACCTGATCGAGCCTGCGCTTGAGAAGACGGACCCGAAGCAGCGAACGGACCCGGGTGAGCAGCTCCAGCTTGTTGACGGGCTTGGTGAGAAAGTCATCGGTGCCGCACTCGACGGCACGCTCGAAGTCGCCGACCTCATGCAGGGCGGTGACCATGATCACCACGATGTCCCGCGTGGCGGGGCTGGCCTTGATCTTCTGGCAGAGCTCGAACCCGGACATTCTGGGCATCATCACGTCGAGCAGGACAAGATCAGGCGGATTCTCGTTGATCGCATCAAAGCCCTCGACGCCGTCGAGCGCGGTGCGGATCCGGCAGGGCAGGCTTTCGAGATAGGCCTGCATCAGCTCCAGGTTCTGCACGTTGTCATCGACCAGCAGAATCGAGGCGTCGGCCAGGTCATCCAGCGAGGCGTCGGCAGGTTGTGAGTCGCGGGCCACCGTGGGTTCGCTCATGAGGGCGTGCCTTCACGCGGTGAGAGGGTCGAGAACAGCTGGTCGAGTTGCGCGGCCATCCGACGCAACAGAGCCGTCTCCGTCGTGGGATCCCGCAGCCGGCGGCGGAGGGCATCGACGTCCTGTGGACGGTCGACATCATGCCATAGAGGAAGCGTCCCCACCACCAGGCCGGCGGTCTCCGCTCGCTGACGGGTCTGATCGTACACCTTGCCCGTGCCCCAGTCGATGCCGGCCAGGACCGCGTCGTGGTGCTCGCGGGCGGCCAGGGTCCAGTACCCGCCGTCGTCGGTCGGTCCGACGGCGACGTCGGCGGCGTGCAGGGCGGAGGGGATTTCCGCCAGGGCCGCCTCGGGCACGTCGGGGCTGTCGCCCCCGAAGAACGCGACGGGCCGCTTGGTGCCGACCTGACGCCAGACCCGGTCGAGCCGGAGGCCGAGGTCGCCCGACCCCTGGTCGAGAACCGAGACCTCCCCCCCGACCTGCAGCCCGAGGCCCCGGGCCAGCCGCGGCCCCGCGCCGTCGGGGGTCACGGCCAGGACGAGCCGGCCGGCGGCCCGCGCGAGCCGTCGGGCGACGCACTGGAGCATGATCTCGGCGATCCGCGTCGCGGTCTCGCGGCTGTAGACCTCCCGGAGCCTGGTCTTGACGACGACGAACTCGGGGTCCTTTGCCATCAGCACGGCGGTGACGTCTTGCAGCAGGTGTCGCATGAGTGGCGTTTTCCCGCAGGATCGCCGCACTTGCGGCATCCCGCCGGGGCCTCGGCGCCTAGTATAAAAACTCCGAATCTGACCTCTGCCGGGCGAAAAAGGCCATATCTATGGTATCGCCAAAGACTTATGATCGACTCGCCTGGGAAGACCGCTTCAATCGGCCCACGATTGCCAAGCTGCGGGCGGGACTCGATGCCGATGCGTCGCCCCTGTTTGACGTCCTTCGCCGGCACCTGCTGGGGATCGACGGGGCCTCCGAGAGCTTCGCCTGGCACGGCGACTGCTGGCGTTGGACGATCGAGTACTACACCGAGCACAGCGACGAGCCGCTGGCCGTGGTCGTGCCCTCGCCGGCAGACCTGCAGCTGGCGGTGCCGCTGGAGCGGGAGTTCGTGCGCACGCTGTCGCTGCGGCGGATGAAGCGGTCGGTCAAGGACGGCATCGGCCTCGCCCAGGACCCCTTCGACACCCGCTGGGGGGTGTGGTCGGTTCAGAACGAGACCCTGCTGGAAGACCTGGTGGACCTCATCGACCTCAAGCTCCGTCACCTGGGCAAGCAGGCCGGCTGACGCCGCGAGACACCCCGTCAGTTGCAGTGCTGCCACTGCCCGTCGCGGTAGCACGGACGCGTCACGTCCACGCCAAGCGACTCCTGGAGCCGATTGGGATCCACCTCGATCAGCGGCCGTCCCCCGGCCAGCAGCAGATCGCCCGACCACGTGCGGTTGTCCCCGGCCAGCAGCGCCGCCTCGAACCGCAGCATCCTGAGCAGGTCCGACTCCGAGACGGGCGGCTTGCGGTGGGCACGGTAGAGCTGGCAGTCCTCCACGAAACGCGTCGCCCCGCCCCGAAAGACGGTGCCGTATGCCTCCAGCACGTCCATCGCGCCCGGCGTCCGCAGCCGCGCGAGCGCCCGGCCGCCGCGACCGGCGCGGTAGTAGGCCAAGGCATCGGCCACGGCCAGCGCAGCCGACGTCTCGTACGGCGGCGCCCCGCCGACCTGCTCGCGGCTGGAACGGCCCACCCGCTCGTCCAGAAGCGATGCGAGCGCCAGCAGACGCCTCTTGGCGAGGTCTTCGGTCTCAAGGTCCGCCAGCGCCAGACAGACGCTGCGACCCAGCCGCGGGGGATCGAGCGAGGCCGCCAGGGCGAACAGGTGACGGGCCAGCCCGCGCCCCGTGTCGTCGTCGGCCTCGTCGGCGACCTCCTCGGCGAGCTCGAAGTAGCCCATGGGATCGCCGGGATCCAGCGACTCCAGCCGCGTCTCCCACGGTGTCGTCGACGGCTGCGTCGCCGACGACAGCACGGCGGCCAGCGTCACCACCTGGCCGAGACCGGTCATGGTCGTCTCTCCGTCGAGTCATCCACGGCGATCTGAAGACGCCACAGCCGCCCCATGGCCCGCTCGGCCTCGACCGCCTGGGCCAGCACCCGGGTCATCTCGGCGCGGCGGCGCGACGAATCGGCAAGCACCGCCTGCACGGGCTCGCGAAGCGCGGACTGGTCCGCCGCGGCCAGGTACGCCATGAGGTCGAGAATCGCCAGCTGTGCCGCCACGAAGCGCTGCAGCGGCCCGTCGGCCAGACGGCGGCGGGTCGCCTGCCGCCGCTGAAGCTCGGCGAGGTCGCCCGGCACGGCCGTCGCGCGGTCCGTGCTCGCGGCCGAGGCCCGCTGCCGCCACGCATCGCCCAGCGCCTCGGCGGCATCGTGCGGGCTGGCGGCGGCCGAGGACGGCGACCACTGCCCCTCGACGCGTGATCGGCGGCTGTCGTAGGCGGCGAGCACCGCCTCCATCCGCTCATCGATCGCCAGCGAGGGCGAGCGGAGCAGCTCCAGGGTGTGATCCAGCAGCGCCAGCCGCGCATCGGCGCCCCACGCGCCGGATCGAATGCCCGGCAGAAGCCTGCCGGTGAATCGGCTGACGGCCTCCGAGGTGCCCTGGTTGGCCGGCGCGCCGGGAAGCTGATCGAGCATCTGGCGTGAAACCGTGGGGCCGAACGAGAACTGCTCGACGAGCATCTCCCGGGCCAGCGAGCGGAGCTCGGCGTGCGTTCCCCGGTACACGATTCGCACGAACGTCTCGGCGTCGACGGGCCCCAGGTCCGTCCCCGCCGAATCGCGCAGCGTCTGCAGCAGGCTCATACGCTCGTCGAGGCTGTGACCCGCCTGCTCATAGGCGACCGCCCACTCGCCGTCGGTGCCCAGGGACCCCGCGGCCGGCAGCGGGCGGACCCGCGGTGCCCCCGGGCCGGTCGGCGGGGCGTCGAACAACCGGTCGATCAGCCGCGCAGAGCCGTCGCCGGGCGTCACCCCGGCCTCGATGAGCTCCAGCCGCTTGCGGGCCGTCTCCTCGTCGGCGGTGGCCAGCCGCAACGCGACGTCGTTGAGCCACGCGGCGGCGACCAGCTGATCGAGCCGCTGCTCGGTGGTGCGGGCCGCGTCCTCGTCGTCGACGCGGGCGAGCATCGCCAGCCACCGCGCGGCGAGATCGGGATCGACGGGCAGCCCGCGGACCCGGGCCGTCGGCGGGGGCTCCGAGGACGCCTCGGGCGGCCACCGCTTGCCGATCCGGTCCGCGACACGCCGCCGGTACATCCAGTCGGCGTCCTCGGGAAGAACCAGGTCCTCGCTGAACCACGCCGGCGCACCGCGCAGGGCAAGCAGGCTGGTGAGCACCCACAGGTCCCGGGCACCGACACGCTGCTCGTCGGCGAAGAGAGCCAGGAAGCGGTCCTTGACCAGCCGGCTCGTCTCGAAATCGGTCAGCGACAGCAGCCGTCCCAGCACGTTGACGCTCGGTCCCTGCCGTGAAAGGTCCGTGGACGTGACGAGGATCGACTCGATCGCGTTCATCACCGCCGCGTCGTGGTCCCGGCCGCGGCCGAGCCGGCGGCGGGCGGCGATCCAGAACTCCCATTCGTCGTAAACGCTGGGGCTGAACTCGATCACGTCCACGAGATCGGTCATCGCGTGATTCAGCCACGCGCCACCCGCCGATGCGAAATCGGCGAACGCCCGTGGATCGGGATCGTCCAGCGCGATCTCGAGCTGGATCCGTGCCCGCTGCACCACGGCCGGGGGGAGGCCGGCGGCGCCGGCGATCTGGGCCAGCGTTCCCGCCATCCACGCCCCGCGCCACAGGTCGACCGGCTCGTCGAGCCGTCCCGTCGGAGGCACCAGCGTCTCCAGAAGCCGGTCGGTGACGCTGGGTGTGTCGGAGGCCGCGTACAGTGCGTCGAAGACGGCGCCCCTGACGTCATCCAGCAGCTTGTCGTCGACGAGGACCCATCCGATCGCCACGCTGTCGAGGGTCGCGTCCCATCCCCGGTACACCGCCTCGGACGGCTCGTCGGAAACGGTGAGGCGGCGCGCGAGGGCGGCGATGGCCTCGATGAGCTGCGGGCAGTCGTCCGCGGCCGCCGCCGACTCGGGGGTCAGCGCCAGGCCCTGAAACGTCGGCGGCTGCGGGTACCGGGCCGGCTGCAGCGGGGCGGGCGTCACCGGCGCACTGACGGGGGGGCGCAACGGCGCGGCCGGGGCGGCGTCGGCCGTCCGCGCGGCGGGCAGCTCATCGGCCGGCAGCGGGCGCACCGTGTCGGGTGTGAACAGCAGCCGGGCCACGATCACGACGAACAGCACCGTCAGCAGCCCGAACAGAAGCGACAGCTTGATCGTGGAGGCAGGCCCCGCTTCGTGAAGCTCGGGTGCAAGACGGGCCACCAGCTGCCGCTCGGCCTCCGCGTCGACGGCGCGGGCCGGCAGCGTCGGCGTGACCCGCCCGCGGCCGGCGGCGATCTGGGTCACCTCCAGCCGCGGCCCGCCGCGTTTGGCGTATTCGCTCAAGCCCGTCATGACCTTGAGCAGGCCCCCGACGGTCACGCCGTAGGCGGCGGCGACCGCCACCAGCCGGGACCGGGTCGCCGCGTTCCAGCCGCCGCTGCCGATGAGGACCGCCAGCACCTGCCGGTCGAAGTCGGTCAGCTGCGCCACGTTGGCCGCGGTCGGGGCCGGCCCATGCGGACGGGGCGCCGGTGTCGCCGCCTTCTGGGCGAGCTTGACCGTCGCCAGGAGGCTGGCGGCGGCCTCCCGCAACCGCTGCCGGACCTGCTCGGCCTGCTCGGTCCGTCCCTGCGGATGCCGGTACACCTCGCCGATACGCTGCCGCAGCGCGGCCTCGATCGAGGCGACGTCGTACGACTCGGCCCGCAGCCCCAGCAGGTCCAGCTCATCAGCGGACTCCGGCACCCCCAGCAGCGCTCGAAACGGGTCGGCGGTCACGACCCCGTCTCCTGGCCGGCCCCGGCCGGGATTCGGGCGTCGAGCTGCCTCAGACGCGACGCCCACGGCTCGGGGCCGTAGCCGGGGTTCAGCTGCTTGTGCTGATCCATCACCGCCCGGGCGCGGGGCGGGTCGGTCTCGGCGAGCAGCGAGATCACGTGGAACTTCGCCTCGTACCACCGATCGCTCGTGAACGGGCTGCCCGCCACCAGCGTCCGCCAGCACTGCAGCGCCTGCTCGACGCGGTCGAGGGCCTCGGAAAGGATCGCGGTGGCCCGGAGGAAGCGGGCGTCGCCGGGGGCCGCGGTGAGCAATCGCTCGTACAGCGCGAGGGCGGCGGCCGCCTGGATCGGGTCGCCGCCGCCCTGCCAGTCGATGAGATGCGCCTCGGCCACCGCCGCGTGGTAGGCCAGCACCCGGGTCTGTGTCAGCGCATCCGGGCGGTCCTCGTACTCGGCGATCACGCGTCGGCCGTGACGAAGGACCAGCTCCTGGAAGACGGGATCCACGACACCGCGGTCGGTCTTCCACCTCGCCAGTCCGTACCCGAACAGTGCCCGCTGCGCGAGCCGCGCCCAGATCGAATCGGGGTTTCGCGCCCACAGCTCGTCGCCCACGGCCTCCGCCGCGGCCGGGTCACCGGCCAGCAGCCGTTCCTGGACGCGCCGGCAGTCGAACTCGTCGCGGTGCGCCGACAGGTCCTCCCGCTGCGAGAGCTCGTCGATCGCCTCCAGCACCCTGGCGGCGGCGGTCAACCGGCCGATGCCGTCCGCCAGCGCCACCTCCAGCACCTGGCGGCTTCCCGCCACGAAGGCCCCCACCGCCTCACCGGCCGCTCGTGACCGCCCGGCGGCCAGCAGCGGCAGCGCCACCGTGAGGTACTCGTTGCCGAAGGACAGCCGGCGATCGCCGGTCGAATCCCGAAACAGCGTGTAGAGCATCCGCGCCGCCTGCTCCCGGGCCACACCGTACACGTCGCTGTCGGCGCTGATGGACAGCAGCTCCTCGACGACCTCGGCCGACGGGTCCCGCTGCAGGGCGCGCCGCAGCTTCAGCTTCTCGGTGTAGGGGCTGACCGGGTAGCTGACCAGGATCTCGTCGATCAGCGCCGCCAGCTCGCCCGCCAGCTCGTCGTGTCCGTCGGTCACGGCGCGGTCGAGGCACACGACCGCCATCCAGAGGGCCTCCGGCGCCTGGTCGCGGCCGAGGCTCCCGGCGGCGAGCCGGAAGGCGGCGCGGGCGTCGAGGAATCGTTCCTGGAAGAACCGGCACCAGCCGATGAGCCACCGACAGCTCGCGGCGGCCTCGCGGTACTGATCGGCATCGTCCTCCGCCAGCGCCGCCTCGAACTGGCCGGCGGCATCGTCGTACAGCGCCGCCTGCCGGGGGTCGGCCACGGGCTGCTCGCCGCCGTGAGCCTCCCGCGCGCGGTCGTAATGCTGCACGCCGCGCACGTAGCGGAACGCGAAACCGGAGTCGCCCAGCGCCGTCACCCCGTAGCGCTCGGCGAGGTCGAGAACGGCCTTCAGCTCGCCCCGCGCCGCCAGCCTGGTCACCGCGAGCCGCGCGAGCTGCGCCGCCTCGCGGTTGCGGTCCTCCGCCTCGAGTGCATGCACCGCGGCCAGCCTGATCCATGCCAGCGGCGGCCCCTCGCCCTCCGGCCCGCCGCCGGCGGTGGCCAGCAGCGTCCGCGCCGCGCGGAACTCCTCGTGCTCCAGGTGAATGACCAGCTTCCACGCCGGCACCTGATCTCGAAGCGGCTCCCACGTCTGCGGGTGCGACAGCAGGTCGATCCACGCCAGCGCCGTGGCCGACGACGACGTCAGGGACTTGCACAGGGCCATGCCGAGGATGCAGCGGGCCATCGCCTCGATCGCCCGCAGGTCCACGGAGATGTCCGGCGGCTGGGGGCGGGCCGTCTCGGCGTCAAGAAGCCGGGCGAACCGCTCTTCCGCCACCCGTGCATTGTCGGGGCGCCGGTTGAGCCACGACTGGTAGTACAGCGCCCACGCGGTCAGGAAGCTGCACTGGGTGTGCAGCTGCTGGATGTCCTCGGCCCGCTCGGCGAGCACCGTCGCCTCGTTGCCGCCGGTGCGCATGAGTCGGCGCTCGGTGACCTTCAGGCGACTGTCGATCTGGCTGCCGAGACGGGTCAGCTTCGGGATGATCTCCGAGAGGATCTCGCCGGCCCGGGCGAGGTCCTCGGGCGTGCTCTGCCGCAGGCGGTGATTCTCGGCGATCCGTTCCGCGCCGCGATAGGAGCCGCGGAGCAACGCCAGACGCAGCTCCTCTCCAACGTTCTGCGTCGTGGCGGCCAGCAGCCTGCGGCTGCGCTCCTCCAGCTCGCGGAGCAGCGCCGGGTCGTCCGTCGACTCCAGCAGCTTGGCGTAGATGCCCACCAGCTCCAGCACCAGCGCGTCACGCTCCTCGGCGGTGAGCCCCGTCAGCTGCTCCTCCAGGTGCACGGCGAGCAGCCGGTCGAGGTCGTGGCGCTCCAGCCAGCGGGCAACCTCGTCGGCGCGGGCGGGGAGACACAGCGTGACCAGTGACAGAATCACCAGCCAGAGCCGGGGGCTGTTGTGGGCTGGGCTACTCTCCCGGCACATAGGTCACCTGCTCGAAGCCGGCGTCGCGTCCCGCCTGCAACGCGGCCGCCGCCGCGCCGACGGGCACGTCATCAAAGACCTGGATGAACAGACCGGACGGTTTGTGCAACGATTCGAGGGCCGGCACCAGCGACGCCCGATCGGCGATGATCCGCGTCCCCAGGCGGTAGACGGCGGCGCCGTCGCTCATGAGGACGTCGAGGACCTGGGGCTGAAAATCGGCGGTGGGTCCGGCGGCGGTCTCCGACTGGGTCTGCAAGGTCGGGCTCAGGCGGTCCTCCGGCCGGGCGAGCACGGTGGTCACCAGGAAGTACAGCAGCAGCAGGAACGTGACGTCGATCATGCTGGCCAGGTTCAGCGTGACCGTCTGCTGCCTCCGCGATGTTCGGCGTCGGATCCGCACGCTATCTCGGCACCTCCGTGGCCAGCCGCGCCGCCCCCACGCCCATTGATTCGAGCATGGTCACGACCCGGTTGAGGTGGACCGCGGCCGCGTTGCGGTCGGCGCGGAGCAGCAGCTTGAGCTGGTGGGCCGGACGGTCGGCGTGACGACGAAGCTCCCCGCGCACGATGTCCTTGAGCTCGGGCAGCTCGACCGTCCGGCTGGCCACGATCAGCTCGCCCTCGCTGGTGATGTTGATCACCAGCCCCGCCTCGTCGGGCACGGCTTTCTGCTCGCCGCGCTCCTGGGGCAGATCGATCTCGGTGCGGGTCAGCTGCGCGACCTGGGCCGTGGTCATGAAGAAGATGATCAGCAGGAACACCACATCGATCATGGGCGTGATGTCGACGAACGCGACCCGCCTTCGCTCACGAGCCTGGCCGAACCTCATCGCGATTCCTTTCCGCCTCCGCCGCCGGACGCGGGCGCGGGCCTGGGCTTGGGCTCCGGTCGCACCACCGGCTTGGGACGCGGCAGCGTCGACGGCCGCGGGCCGCCCGCCGCGGACTCCAGGTGCAGCGCGAGCCGCTCGATCTCCGTGGTGGCTTCGGAGGCGAAGGCGTCGATCCGGTTGCCGAAGTAGCGGTGCAGTGCGATGCACGGAATCGCGAGGATCAGTCCCAGCAGCGTCGTGACCAGCGCGAGGCTGATGTTGGCGGCCAGCTCCTCGTGATTGGGCGTGGCCGTACGCGACAGCGACTCGAACGCGCCCACCATGCCCAGCACCGTGCCCAGCAGCCCCAGCAGGGGCGCAATGGAGCCGATGACGCCCAGGGCGTCGGTGGACCGGTAGAGCCGGGCCGTCTGGTCCTCCCCGGCTTCCTCGATGGCGTTCTTGATCTCGAAGGCGCCGAACGCCGACTTCTCGTACCGTGTCAGCCCCGCCCCCATGATCCGGGTGAGATAGGAATCGGCCTCGGGGTCGTAGCAGTACTCGATGGCGGCCGTGACCTGGCCCTGCGAAAGCAGCTGATCGATGCGCTCCAGCTGCGCGGCGGGCATGAGCGCGCTGCGTCTGATCTGCACGAAGTGCATGATGATCAGCGCCATGGCCCCGATGCTGAGCCCGATGATGATGTAGCCGACGACGCCGCCGGACTGGATCGTGTCCCACCAGGTGGGTCCCGGATCCGCGCCGTCCGTCTGGGCCAGGAGATACGTCAACATGTTCATGGCGCTTGCTCGAATCTCTGCTCCAGGCGACCCCGGTGCAGCGGGTGATTGGGGTAACTCCGTTGAAGCTCGAGACGCAGCGTCGCCGCGGCCTCGAGGTCGCCGTCGCCCTGAAGCGTCCGGGCGGCCTCGGCCAGCGCGAGCCCCGCGAGAAACGGCTGGCTGCGGCCGTACCGCGCCGGCAGATGGATCAGGCTCACCGCCCCCTGCTGGTGCCGGGCCACGCCGCTCTCGGCCAGGAGCGACACGCCGATCGCATATCGCGCCCACGCCTCGGCCCAGGGCGGCAGGTCGGGGATCGCCCGCCGCAGCTGCTCCCGCGCCGCGTTGCGGCGGTCCGGGTCATCGGCTGCGCAGTCGCTGATCCGTTCCAGGAGCCTGACCCCGGGATGCTCAAGCGCCGCCGCGACCCCGTCCGAGGGGCGGCCCAGGGCCCGCAGCACCGCCCGGCGGTAGAGCTGCGCCAGCGTGTTGACAACTTCGTCGTCGCGGGCGTCGTAGGTGGCCAGCTCGTGGGCGAGCGACTCCAGCAGCGGTGACTCGACCCACACCGGCGGGAGCACCGTGCACACCGCATACGTGTCGTCGTACGCCGGCGCGAGCGTCGTGTACGTCTCGGTGCTCACGCCGGCTCGTCGCAGCCGCGCCACCTCCAGGGCGGGAACGACCGCCAGCACGTGATCGGCCCGGGCGATCCGGCACCGCAGCAGGCCTTCGGCCACCACCAGCGCCGTCTCGTTGGTCTTTCCCTCGTACTGCTCGAACAGCCGCTCCAGCAGGGGCTCGGCCAGCTCGGTGTCGTGACGCTCGACACGGCTGCGGGCCCGCCACAGGTCGCCGGCCATGACGCGGTACGACTCGAGACGCACCCGCAGCGACGGGTCGAGCCCCTCGGTCGGCACCCGGCGCACGCGGTCCCAGGGGACCAGGTGCAGGGCCCCGAGCCCGCTGCGCACGGTCACGCCGGCATCCGTGATGTCGGTGATCGTGCCCTCCAGCGCGGGTTCGGCGCCACGTCGCTCGACGACGTCGGCGCGGCCGGCGGAGACCGCCAGCGCCAGCCACCCGACGGCTACTCCCAGTGGGCACCTCATGACACGAACAAACCTACCAGCCCTCCGAAGGCACGAATCGATAGACGCCGCCGGAACGCCGCGCGATGTCCTTGAGCAGCTCCTGGCTCGAGGGGTCACCGAAGGCGATGGTGTTGACCGCCACCCGCCGCCCGCGCTGGTTGAGGGCGGCCACGGTGGCCACCGTCTCCGGCGGGATCTGGCCGTCGGTCAGGAAGAAGATCACGTCCGGGCGCTCGTCCAGCGCGCCGAAGACCTCCCGGAAGGCAGGCTGCGGCCGCGTGCCGCCGTGCGGATCGATCTGGTTGAGCCACCGGATGAACCGGCTGACCGTGTTGTCGCGGGCCCGCGTCCAGCCGCGTTGCATGGGCGGCAGTGCGATGTCCGACGAGAACAGCACGACGTAGAACGACGCGTAATCGGGCAGGATCTCGATCGAGCGGGCCAGCTCCCGCATGCAGACGTCCATCTTGCGCCCCTGACCCATGGACCCGGACACGTCGACGATGTAGGCGAACCGCGTGCCCCGGGAGCTGACACCGAAGAAGGTGGTGCCGGCGCCGCCGCCGCCCAGCGTGCCGCCCTCGCCCCCGCCCGAGCCGCTCAGCGTGGGCACCGCACCGGCGGGTGAGATCGCCAGGTCCGCCGCCGACACGTCCGCCTCCAGCTCCAGCGTCGGCTGGTCCTCGTTGGCGTCCTGGGTCGTCACCTCCGGCACGAGGTCGTCAAGGTCCATCTCCTGGAGCTGGGTCAGCTCCGGCTCCTGGATGACCGCGAACTCGATGCTCACCGGCTGCACGGCGGGACCCGCGGGCCGGCCGCGGTGCAGCATGTTCAGATAGACCATGAGCCCCAGGTGAGCCACCGCCGACACGGTCACCCCGATCAGCAGCAGGTTGCGACGACGACGCCGGATCTCGAGTTCCCGCTGTGCCTCGAGCTGGCGGATGGTCTCCTCCAGCTCGCCGAGGCGGCTGCGGAGCCGGCTCACCTGTCTGGATGTCTGGCCTGGATCGTTCACCGCTGCTCCCGACGCCGGCCGCCGCCTCGCAGACGTGGCCTCCGTTGATGATAGGGCCCGAAAACGGGTGGTCGGCACGGGCCGCCTTGACCCGCTCGCGCGCAGCCTGTCCAATTCGACGAGCCGCTCACGCTGGAGTTCCACACATGCCACCCGCTTCCAAGCCTCGCTACCACCGGGTGATCCTCAAGATCAGTGGCGAGAGCTTCGCGAGACCCGGCGAGTACGGCATCGACCCCCAGGAGCTCGGCCACATGGCCAGGGAGATTGTCGCCGCGGCCGAGGGGGGATCGCAGATCGCGGTGGTCGTCGGCGGGGGCAACATCATCCGGGGGGCGGTGCTCGCCGAGAAGGGGCAGATCGATCAGTCCACGGCCGACTACATGGGCATGCTGGCCACGGTGATCAACGGCCTCGCCCTCCGCGAGTCCCTGATCGGGCTCGGCCAGGACAGCCGTCTCATGAGCGCGATTGACATCCCCGCCGTGGGCGAGCCGTTCATCCGGGCCCGGGCCCTGCGGCACTTCGAGAAGGGTCGGGTCCTGGTGCTGGCGGCGGGGACCGGCAATCCCTTTTTCACGACCGACACGTGCGCCGCGCTGCGGGGCGCCGAGCTCAACGCCGACGTGCTGCTGAAAGCGACGAAGGTGGACGGCGTCTACACGTCGGACCCGCACCTCGACCCCACGGCCAGACGCTACGAGCGGCTGACCTTTGCCGAGGCGATCGAGAAGCAGCTCGGAGTCACGGACCTGACGGCCCTGACGATGTGCATGGAGAACAACCTGCCCGTGGTCGTCTTCGACTTCAAGGTGCAGGGGAACATCCGCCGGGTCGTGGCCGGCGAGCAGCTGGGCACGCTGGTCACTGAGCACGGCGAGAGCCTCGTCGCGTCGTAGCGGGCCCGGGCGGGTATCATGGCCGGAGAGGTTCGTTATGGACGTTGACGACATCCTGCGTGACACGAAGCAGCGGATGGACAAGTCGCTGGAGTACTTTCAGCGCGAGCTCCGCGGGATCCGGACGGGCCGGGCGACCACGGCCCTGATCGATTACGTCAAGGTGGATTACTACGGCAGCGCCACGGAGCTTCGTGAGCTCGCGGCCGTGAGCGTGCCGGAACCCACCCTGCTGCTGGTCAAGCCCTTCGATCCGGCCAGCGCGGGCAACATCGTCAAGGCCCTGGAGACCGCCGACCTGGGCCTGAACCCCCAGAGCGAGGGCAACGCGATCAGGATCAACGTGCCGCCGCCCTCGACGGAGCGCCGCAAGCAGCTCATGGGCCAGGTCCGCAAGATGGCCGAGGACGCACGGGTGGCCATCCGCAACGAGCGCCGCGACGCCAACAAGCACATCGATCAGGTCGCCAAGGACAAGACGTCGCACCTGTCCGAGGACGGGGCGAAAGGCGCCAAGGAAGAGGTGGAAAAGCTCACCAAGCAGCACATCGAGCGGATCGACGCGACGTGCGACAAGAAAGTGGTCGAGATTGAAGAGGTTTAGGGCACGCCGAGCCGTAGACGCCCGAAGCGGCGGAATCCGGCGACGGCCGCGGTGTCGCAACAGACACGAGGTGAATGCACTCCTTCTGCCAGTGCTGCTGCTCGCCGGCGCGGACACGGTCGCCCAACCGCCCGTGATCGTCGTCGACCGGGACGACGTCCGGATCACCAGGACCTGCCGGGTCAGATTCGGCACCGAGCCGATCAAGGACACCGACGGCGACGGCGTCGTTCAGATCGAGACCGACGGCGTCACCGTGACCTTCGAAGGCACGCTGCGCGGTGCCGCCGAGGGTCAGCTCCCCGACACCTACCACGGCGTGGGCATCCGGGTCATGGCCAATGACGTCATGCTCCGCAGTCCGCGGGTCAGCGGCTTCAAGACGGGGATCCACGCCACCCGGGCCACCGGCCTGTTCATCGACAACGCCGATGTTTCGGACAATTTCCGGCAGCGGCTTCGCTCCGGCCCCGAATCCGAGGATCCGGCCGACTGGCTGAAGCCGCACGCCAACGACAACAACGAGTGGCTGACCAGCTACGGGGCCGGCGTGTATGTCGAGGACAGCAACAGGGTCATCGTCCGCCGGACCCGGGCCTGGGCCACGCAGAACGGCATCATCCTCGACCGTGTCGGCGGGTCCAGGATCTACGACAACGACTGCTCGTTCGGCTCCGGCTGGGGCATCGCCCTGTGGCGCAGCAGCGACAACATCATCTCACGCAACGCCTGTGACTTCCGGGTGCGCGGCTACCGCCACGGCGTCTACAACCGCGGCCAGGATTCCGCCGGCATTCTCATGTTCGAGCAGTGCGCGCGGAACACGATCACGAGCAACTCCGCGACCCACTGCGGCGACGGCTTCTTCGGCTTTGCTGGCTCCGAGGCGATCGGCGAGGCGAACCCGCGTCCGGCGATCGACTGGTACGTGCGGCGCGGCAACGAGCGCAACGAGATCACCGAGAACGACTTCTCCTACGCCGCCGCCCACGGCCTCGAGCTCACCTTCAGCTTCCGCAACCGCATCCTCGGCAACCGGCTCGTGGGCAACGCCATCTGCGGCATCTGGGGCGGGTACTCCCGGCACACCTTCATCGGCTTCAACACGATCGAGGCCAACGGTGACATGCCCTACGGCACGGAGCGGGGTGGAGTGAACATCGAGCACGGCAGCAACAACAACATCTACGGCAACACGTTTCGCAACAACCCGGTCGGCGTGTTCCTGTGGTGGGACCGCGACGAGCGGATCGCGAACCTCCCCTGGGCCCAGGCCAACGGCACGGCGGTCGAGGAGAATCGGATCATGGCCAACGTGTTCGAGGGCGACAAGATCGCGATCCAGCTCCGCGAGATCGGCACCCTGACCCTGGCCGCAAACGCGATGATCGGCGTCGGGGCCGAGGTGGACGCCGACGAGCTCAGCGAGACCGTGATCACTCGGATGGGCAACATCACTCGCGCGTCGACGCCCCCGGAGTTGCCGGAATCGATCGGTGACAACACGCCCGTCGGGGCGCGGGCCGAGCTGCAGGGGCGCGAGCACATCGTGATGACCGAGTGGGGACCCTACGACTGGCAGCGCCCCCTGCTCACCCGCCGGGACTCGTCGCCCGGCCGGCACGTCTACGAGCTGCTGGGCCCGGAGCTGCTGGCGGAGGCGACCCTGGCCGCCGACGACGGCGTAACGCTGACCCGCGACGGCGCGCGGCTGACGGTGACCACCACCCAGGAGAGCGTCGTGCTCGGGTACACGCTGACGGCGCGGACCGGCGGTGCGTCCCTGGAGGCGAGGGGGACGCTCGTCCCCGCCCAGTGGAAGGTCAGGGTCTTTCCGTCGGCCGTCGACCCCCGCGAGGACGCCGAGGCGTGGCGCGAGCAGGGCAAGCGCGAGGGGCTTGAGTGCACCCTCGACGCCCTGCACCTGCCCTACGGCCGCGGCGGTCCCAGCGGTCTGGACCTGGATGAGAAGATCACCCTGGCGAACCTGCCCGCCGACGGCTTCGGCACCATCGCCACCACGACCCTCGAGTTCCCCGCGGGGCGCTGGCGACTGCGGACGACCTCCGACGACGGCATCCGCCTGTGGCTCGGCGAGGCCCTGGTCATCGACGACTGGAAGTGGCACCCCCCGAAGGTGCACACGTACGAACTGGAGCTCGCCGAGCCGGCCACCCTCCCCATCCGCGTCGAGCACTTCGAGCTCGACGGCCTCGCCGTTCTCGCCCTCGACATCGAGCCGGTGAACTAGCACCGCGCGGCTTGACATCCGCTGCTCGGGCGCACGCTCAGGCCCGCCGAATCGAATTCGGCGTACGGAGCGCGTCATTGCGCGCACGCTCAGGCCCGCCGGATCGAATCCGGCGGGCCGTACTGGAGCGAGTGTCGGCCCGGAGGGCCGTACGGAGCGCGTCATTGCGCGCACGTTCAGGCCCGCCGGATCGAATCCGGCGGGCCGTACTGCAGCGACTGTCGGCCCGGAGGGCCGTACGGAGCGCGTCATTGTGCGCACGTTCAGGCCCGCCGAATCGAATCCGGCGGGCCGTACAGGAGCGAGTGTCGGCCCGGAGGGCCGAACCGAGCGCTCTAACTAATACACCTTACGGCGGCGCGCAGGCGGGATATCGAGCTGCTG
>JBFGEG010000051.1:0-24788 GCA_041580235.1 Phycisphaerales bacterium | reverse complement strand
GTCTTCGTCGCCGGCGAGCTCGACCCCTGCGACATCTTCAGCCTCGTGATCGGCACCGACGAGGAGGTCGGCAACGCCATGAGCGCCGACCGGCGGCTGCCGCTCGTCAGCGCGACGGGCTCCTGCCGCATGGGCCGCGTCGTCGGCGCGGCCGTCGCGGAGCGGCTGGGACGCACCCTGCTGGAGCTCGGCGGGAACAACGCGGTCATCGTGATGCCCGATGCGGACCTGCAGCTCGCCCTGAGAGCGATTCTCTTCGGGGCGGTGGGGACCGCGGGCCAGCGGTGCACGACCACCCGCCGGCTCCTGGTCCATCGCGACATCGTCGACACGCTCACCACGCGGCTCGTCGAGGCGTACCGATCCGTGACCATCGGTGATCCGCTGGATCCTTCCACGCTCATGGGGCCGCTCATCAGTCACCAGGCCGTGGAGAACATGCACGCGGCGCTGCTTCGTATCGAGGCGGAGAGCCTGGAGGTGCTGTGCGGCGGCCTGGAGGGCATCGCCCGCCGGGCGAACGCTCCGGGGCACTTCGTGGAGCCGACCCTCGTGCGTGTTCCCGAGGGGGCGGACCCGGAAGTGGCATGGGAGGAGACGTTCGCCCCCATCCTTTATATGTACGAGTTCGGCGATCTCGAGGAGGCGATCGCGCTGCACAACGCGGTCGGTCAGGGCTTGTCCAGTGCCATCTTCACGGGATCGCTGAAGTCCGCAGAGCGTTTTCTGTCCGTCGACGGCTCGGACTGCGGCATCGCCAACGTCAACCTGGGCACCAGCGGGGCGGAGATCGGCGGCGCCTTCGGCGGCGAGAAGGACACCGGCGGCGGCCGTGAATCGGGCTCCGATGCGTGGCGGGCGTACATGCGTCGCCAGACATGCACGATCAACTTCGGCGACGAGCTGCCGCTGGCCCAGGGCATCACGTTCGAGACGTGACGGTCACCAGTCGAGCTCGATGTCGTCCCACCACGCCTGCAGGGCGTCACGATCAAGCTGCCGCGCCCGATCGGGGTCAAGACCGGGCGGAATCCCGACCAGATCGATCATTCGATCGATGACCTCGGACCGGCGGGCGGCGTCCACGTGCCACAGCAGATGCCACAGGGTGAGCACGTCCCGCGGCCGCGCGTGGTCCAGGATCTCCGTGACGGAGAGCGGCTCGATCGCCCGTTTCAACGCGTCGGGAGCATCGGTGAACCAGGGGATGCCCGGTCCGCGGTTGGCGTAGAGCCGGCACCGGGCGCCCTCCGGGACGGTCGCCACGTACCCGTCGCCCTCCAGGGCCACCGAACCCAGCGCGACCGAGATCAGGCCCTCGCCCGACGCGTCCACCTCCAGCCGGTAGGCGCAGCCGAGGTCCACGGCCAGCGCTGACGGCGTGGAGACGACAAACAGCCTCGGCGGCGCGGTGATCAACGCGTCGATCGTGCCGTGATCGAGCCGCAGACGGTGAACGAGGCCTGCCTTGGTCTCCTGCAGGCCGAGACGCGTGTCGGCGTAGACGGTGACGTGGCCGATGTCGGCGATACGCACCCGGACCTTCGCGTTGGTGCCCGTCGTCAGCCAGCTGCCGGTGTCGAGTCGCTGCCCGTCGAGCGCGGGGCGGCCGTCGATGGTGGCGGTCCCGGTCACCGTCTGCACCTCGATCGGCGGCGCGAGCGTCGTGCGGAGCACCATCCAGCCGATTCCGATCCCCACGGCGAGCACGGCGGCCACACCAAGCCATGTCCGGGCGCGACCGAGCATCGCCGCCGGCGGCACCGGCGCGTCGCCGCGGTACCGCAGCGTCGCCAGCGTCGTCTCGAGCCGTTCGACGTCGCGATCGATCGACCCCGTCCGGTCCCACAGGTAGTCGTCGGTCATGGCCGATCCTCCGGAAGCTCGCGACGCAGCAGCTTCATCCCGCGGTGCAGGTTCACCCGCACCGAGCCGGGCGTGAGCCCCGTGCCCGCGGCGATCTGGGGCCCCGTCAGCCCCTCGACAAGCCGCAGGATCAGCGTCTCCTGATAGGCCTGGGGCAGACGCCTGATCGCGGCCAGCGCGGCCGCGGCCTCGTGCGCCGTCGATTCGCATCCCTCCGCCTCGGGCGTCGCGACCGGATCGTCGGGCAGCGGGGCGCTGCGTCGCCTTCGCCGGTGGAACCGGACGGAGAAGTTGCGGGCGATGGTCGCCAGCCACGGTCCGATCGCCTCGGGCTCACGCAGCCCCCGGAGCTTGCCCAGCGCGTGGAGAAAGACGTCCTGCACGATGTCATCCGCCTCCTGAACGGGAACTCGGGCCAGGAGGATGCCGTGCACCATCGGGGCGAACCGCCGGTGCAGCTCGCCGAAGGCCTCCCGGTCGCCGCCTCTCGCGGCGCGGACGAGGTCCGTCAAGCCTTGGCCCGGTGTGCTCACAGGTTCCGGGGTCCAGATGCCCGGGACCGCCCCGCCGTTAGCACGGATTCAGGCCTTCGCCGCCTTGAGAAAACGCTGGACGCTTCTGACGTCCGGGAGGATCTGCGGCGTGAGCGTGAGCGTGAACGTCTCGCCCGGCTCGACGTGGGCGACCCGTGTGGCCGTGGCCCGGTTGGTCCACCGGCGACCCGCCCGGATGTACACGACGTTGTCGTGCAGGCGACGACGCTTGGCCACGTGACGCAGGGTGCGCTGGACGTCCGGCTGCATCTTCATGAGACGCTCGATCGTCTTGCGCTGGGCGGGGCGCTGGGGCACCGCGGTCACGGTGAAGGTCACGGTCTGCTGGGGTGCGATGACATCGGCCATGGGGCGATACTGTAGCCCCCTCACTCGGAGCCCGCCACCCGCTCGATCTCGTCGAAGCTGGTGACGCCCTGCGCGACGAGCTGGAAGCCGAACTGCTGGAGGGTCATGAACAGACCCTGCTGGGCGATCTCGTGGATCTTCTGGATGGTCGGGGTCTCCAGGACGACGTCCCGCATCTGCTGGTTGAAGTCCAGCGGCTCGAACAGGGCGCGGCGGCCGTGAAAGCCGGTTCCCAGGCACCGCTTGCATCCGATGGGGATGTAGATCTTCGGCACGCCGCTCAGCGCCTTACCCATTCTCATGTTCTGGGTGGGAGTCGGGGCGATGGCCTTCTTGCACCGCTCGCACAGCACTCGCACGAGACGCTGGGCGAGGATGATGTCCAGGGCGTTGGCGACCAGGTACGACTCGACGCCCAGGTCCAGCAGCCGGAAGATCGCGCCGATCGAGTCCTTGGCGTGGACGGTAGAGTACACCAGGTGGCCGGTCATCGCCGCCTGCATGACGACGACGGCGGTCTCCGTGTCGCGAATCTCCCCGACGAAGATCACGTCCGGATCCTGACGCAGGACCGACCGCAGGATCGACCCGAACGTGTGCTCCTCGCGCTGGGAGATGGGGATCTGGGTGCATCCCTCCAGGTAGTACTCGACGGGGTCCTCGATCGTCACCGCGTTGCGCTTGTTGACGTCGATCTCGCGGATGCATGAATAGAGGGTCGTGGTCTTGCCGCTGCCCGTCGGCCCGCAGGCGAGCAGCAGCCCCGCGTCGCGCACGGCCACCTGACGCAGCTTCTCGTACATCCATGGCACGAGCCCCAGCTCGTGCAGCCGGCTGGGCGCGTGGGCAGAGTCGAGCACGCGGATCACCAGCTTCTGGCCGTGCATGGCGGGGGTGAGGCTGACGCGATAGTCGACCCGCCGCCCCTTGACCGCGACCGAGAAGTGCCCGTCCTGCACGACGTTCTTGCGGCTGGTGTCGATCTGGCACAGGATCTTGACCATGCCCAGCACCCGCTGATGGATCGCCATGCTCAGCTCGACGGCGGTGACCATGTAGCCGTCTACGCGCATGCGGGCGCAGGCGTCTCCCACCCGCGGCTCCAGATGCAGGTCGGTGGCCCGGGCGCGGAAGCACGCCAGCAGCAGGAGGCGGAACACCCGCAGCCCCTCGGTGCCCTCCTCGTCGCCGCCGCTTTCCAGACCGGTGGCGGTGGCCTGGTGGACGGTGACCCCGCGGCAGTCGACGAGGCTGATGTCCGACACGTCGAAGGGCTTCTCCGGGGCGGCGTCGATGATCGCCTGCAGCTTTCGCTCGTAGGCCGTCTGGGCGTCCACGACCTCGGTGAACGCGTCGGCGTCCAGCGTGGGCTCGTGGCGGGGGGCGGGCACGTCGTCCTCAAGGGCAGTGAATTCGGGCACGTCGTCGACGAATTTCAGCTCGACCTTGCCCACCTGGATGACGTCGCCGTGGCCGAGCTCCCCGGAGGTGATCCGTTCCCTGTTGAGCCTGGTCCCGTTGCTTGAGCCGAGGTCCCGGACACGGAACCCGCCCTGCCACGGCTCGATGACGCAATGGTGGCGGCTGGTCAGGTCATCCGGAAGCACCAGGACGTTGTCGGGCTGGCGGCCGACCGTCACCGAGCCGTTGCCGAGCTTAACCTGCCGGAGTCCCCGCTTCGTCTTGATCTCGAGATGGGCCATGTGATCGCAGATTCTAGGGATGACAAACGGGCCGCAGTCGCTAGGCTAGTGACCCCCATGATCGCCGGTGTCGTCAAGGAGACCTGTCCCGGAGAGCGGCGGGTGGCGCTCGTCCCCGCGGCCGTGGCCGCCCTGACCGCGGCCGGGCTCAAGGTCCTCGTCGAGTCCGGGGCGGGCGAGCAGGCGGGTTTCCCCGATGCCGAGTACGAGCAGAAGGGGGCCAAGATCGTCTCCGGGCGGGCCGACGTCTTCGGGGCCGCTGACGTGGTGTGCCAGGTTCGGACGCTGGGGGCCAACCCCACCGAGGGCCGCGCCGACCTGGAGCTGATGCGGGAAGGGCAGGTCGTGATCGGCCTCGCCGAGCCGCTCACCGACGCGGCCCCCACCGAGGCGGTCGCCGAACGCAAGGTGATGCTCTTCGCGATGGAGCTGATGCCGCGGATCACCCGGGCCCAGTCCATGGACGTGCTCTCCTCGCAGGCGACCGTCCAGGGCTACAAGGCCGTGCTCATGGCGGCCGACCACCTGCCGAAGATGTTCATGATGATGATGACCGCCGCGGGCACCATCTCCGCGGCCCACGTTCTGATCATCGGCGCCGGCGTGGCCGGCCTCCAGGCGATCGCGACCGCCCGTCGGCTCGGCGGGGTCGTGACGGCGTACGACATCCGGCCCGCGGTCAAGGAGGAGGTGCAGTCGCTGGGCGCGAAGTTCCTCGAGCTCGAGCTGGAGACGGGCGGGGCGGAGGACAAGGGCGGCTACGCCAAGGCGATGGACGATGAGTTCTACCGCAGGCAGCGGGAGATGATGACCAAGGCGGTCGGAAGCTCCGAGGTGGTCATCACGACGGCCGCCGTGCCCGGCAAGAAGTCCCCGGTGCTCGTCACGGCCGAGATGGTCCATGCGATGTCTCCGGGCTCGGTCATCGTCGATCTCGCGGCCGAACGGGGCGGCAACTGCGAGCTCACCCGGGCCGACGAGACGGTGGTCGAGCACGGAGTGACGATCCTCGGCCCCACGAACCTGCCGGCGGAGGTGCCGTACCACGCCAGCCAGATGTACGCCCGCAACATCCAGACGTTCCTGCTGCACCTCGTCAAGGACGGCGAGCTCCAGATTGACATGGCCGACGAGATCACGGAGCAGACGATGCTCACCCGAGACGGCGCGGTCGTGCACCGCCGGGTCTGCGAGATCTTCGGCGTCGGATCGCCGCCGCCGGAGCCGGCCGAGGTGTCGGCTGAGGTGCCGGCCGAGGGGAGCGCGGAGTAGATGATCCTCTTCGTGAGCCTGCTGACGATCTTCGTCCTGGCGATCTTCGTGGGCTTCGAGATCATCACGAAGGTGCCGCCGACGCTGCACACCCCGCTGATGTCCGGATCGAACGCGATCTCGGGAATCACGATCATCGGCGCGCTCGTGGCCGCCGGGTATCAGGAGACGACGCTGACGGCGATCCTCGGGTGCCTGGCGATCATCTTTGCCACGGTCAACGTCGTAGGCGGGTTCATGGTCACCCACCGCATGCTCGGCATGTTCAAGAAGAAGGGCTGACGCGTGGACCCGCTTGTCATTCGGAACCTGTTTTACATCCTGGCCGCGATCCTGTTCATTTTCGGGATCAAGGGACTGACGCATCCGCGCACCGCCGTCCGCGGCAACATGTTTGGCGCGCTGGGCATGCTCGTGGCCATCGTGGTCACGCTCATCGACAGGAACATGATCGGCTGGGGGTGGATCATCACGGGCATCGCCATCGGCAGCGTCGTGGGGGCGGTGCTCGCGGTGAGGATCCACATGACGGCGATGCCCCAGCTCGTGGCGCTGTACAACGGCTTCGGCGGCATCGCCTCCGCGTTCGTCGCGGGCTCCGTGCTGCACGAGTGGATCCACGGGGCGGGCGAGACGGCGTCGGTGACCGAGTCAATTCTGGCCAACGGCCAGGACCCGACGCAGGCGCTCATCGCCACCGCGCTCTCGGGCCTGATCGGGGCCGTGACGTTCTCCGGCAGCGTCCTCGCGTTCGCCAAGCTCCAGGAGCTCATGTCGGGTTCCCCCAACACGAACCCCCTGCTGAAGGTCGGCAACCTCCTGGGAACGGTCATCGCGGTGGCCCTGGGCGTGGGTCTGGTCATGTCGCCCGGGTCCGCGTGGATCTACTGGCTGCTGGTCCTCGTCGCCCTGGCGGTGGGGGTTTTCTTCGTCATGCCGATCGGCGGGGCGGACATGCCGGTGGTGATCGCCCTGCTCAACTCGTATTCGGGCCTGGCCGCGGCGGCCACGGGATTCGTGATCAACAACACGGTCCTGATCATCGCGGGCTCGCTGGTGGGGGCGTCCGGGCTCATCCTGACCAAGATCATGTGCGTGGCCATGAACCGGTCGCTGCCCAACGTCCTGTTCGGGGTCATGGCCGAGGTGGGGGAGGGCCCCTCGGCCGACGAGGTCTACGCCGGCAAGGTCAAGGCGGCCACGCCGGACGAGGTCGCGCTGCTGTTCGACGGGGCCCGCCGGGTTCTCATCGTGCCGGGGTACGGGATGGCCACGGCCCAGGCCCAGCACGTCGTGAGCGACCTCGCAGACGTGCTCGACTCCATGAACGTGGACGTGGAGTACGGGATCCACCCCGTGGCCGGTCGAATGCCGGGCCACATGAACGTGCTGCTCGCCGAGGCGGACGTGCCCTACGACCAGCTCAAGGAGATGGCTGACGTCAACACCACCATCGAGCAGGTGGACGTTGCCCTCGTGATCGGGGCCAATGACACGGTGAACCCCAGCGCCCGCACCGACCCCGCGAGCCCCATCGCCGGCATGCCGATCATCGACGTGGACAAGGCCAGGACGGTGGTCGTGGTCAAGCGGAGCCTCAGCCCCGGCTTCGCGGGGATCCCTAACCCGCTGTTCGCGGGCGAGAACACCCTCATGATGTTCGGGGACGGCAAGAAGGCCATCGTGGAGCTGATCCAGGCGATCAAGGAAGCCGCCTAGCCCTACAATTGTCTTGTGAACCCCAAGACGCCGACAAGCCAACGTCCGGAGACGAAGCCGCTGGATTCGGTGGTCATCCGGTTCTGCGGGGACTCCGGTGACGGCATGCAGCTCACCGGCGGCCAGTTCACCGCCGCCTCGGCGATCTTCGGCAACGACATCGCCACGTTCCCCGACTTCCCGGCCGAGATCCGCGCCCCGCGGGGCACGACCTACGGCGTGTCGGGGTTCCAGGTCCGCTTCGCCTCCACCGACATCTACACGCCCGGCGACCGGGTCAACGCCCTGGTGGCCATGAACCCGGCGGGGTTCAAGACCAACATCGGCGACGTCGAGCCCGGCGGCATCGTCATCGTCAACGAGGACGAGTTCGACAAGGTCAACTTCAGGAAGTGCGGCTACGAGGAGGGCTACAACCCTCTCGAGGACGACGAGCTCAACCGGCGGTACCAGATCTACAAGATCCCGATGAGCCGGCTCACGCGGGAGTCGCTGGCCGACTCCGGCGTGGGTGCCAAGGAGATGGACCGCTGCCGCAACATGTACGCGCTGGGTCTCGTCTACTGGCTCTACGAGCGGCCCATCGACACGACCGTTCAATTCCTGAACCAGTACTTCGGCGCGCAGAAGAACCGGCCGGAGATCGCCGAGATTAACACGAAGGCCCTCAAGGCGGGCTATTACTTCGGCGAGACGGCCGAGCTCTTTCCCGCCCGATACCACGTCTCGCCCGCGAAGCTCGAGCCCGGCAAGTACAGGCAGATCAGCGGCAACGAGGCGACCGTGCTGGGGTTCGTCACCGCGGCCCGGAAGGCCGGCAAGACGCTGCTGTACGCCAGCTACCCCATCACGCCGGCCTCCGACATCATCCACGGCCTGTCACGTCTCAAGCAGTACGGCGTGAAGACCTTCCAGGCCGAGGACGAGATCAGCGCGGTCTGCGCCGCCATCGGTGCATCGTTCGCCGGCGACTTCGGACTGTGCGGGACGTCGGGTCCGGGCCTGGCGCTCAAGAGCGAGGGCATCGGCCTCGCCGTCATGCTCGAGCTGCCGCTGGTGGTCATCGACGTCCAGCGCGCCGGACCGGCCACCGGCATGCCCACCAAGACCGAGCAGGCGGATCTCCTGCAGGCCATGTACGGCCGGCCCAGCGAGTCGCCGTGTGTGATCGTGGCGCCGCGCAGCCCCTCCGACTGCTTCAACATGGCGATCGAAGCGTTCCGGATGGCCGTGCACTGCATGTGCCCGGTGCTGTTCCTGACCGACGGCTACATCGCCAACGGCGCCGAGCCGTGGCGGCTTCCCGACCTGGACTCGATCCCGCCGATCGACGTGGTGCACCCGACCGAGCCCAACGGCCCCGACGGCCGGTTCCTGCCGTATCAGCGTGACCCGCAGACGCTGGCCAGACCCTGGGCCGTGCCGGGGACGCCCGGTCTCGAGCACCGCGTGGGCGGCCTCGAGAAGCAGGACCTGACAGGCAACGTCTCCTACGACCCGGACAACCATGAGCACATGGTGCGCACGCGGGAGGCCAAGGTGCAGAAGGCGACCGCAATCATCCCCGACCTGGAGGTTCGCGGGCCCGAATCCGGTGACCTGCTGCTGCTGGGCTGGGGCGGCACCTACGGCGCGATTACCACCGCCGGTGACCAGCTCCGCGACCAGGGACGCAGCGTAAGCACGGCCCACCTGCGGTACCTCAACCCGTTCCCCGCCAACCTTCAAGACGTGCTGGGCCGCTTCAAGACCATCGTGATTCCCGAGATCAACCTGGGCCAGCTTCGGGCGCTGATCCGGGCCAAGTTCCTGATCGACGTGATCGGCATCAACGAGGTGCGCGGCAAGATGTTCCTCGTCGAGTCGCTCGTGCACAAGACGCTGGAGATTCTCGATCGATGATCAAGAAATCCGACACCCCGCTGCCCACCTACAAGCCGAAGGACTTCACGACGGACCAGGACGTGCGCTGGTGCCCCGGCTGCGGGGACTACGCCATCCTGACCGCGGTCCGCAAGACACTACCCAACCTCAAGGCCCGCAAGGAGGACTATGTCTTCGTTTCGGGGATCGGCTGTGCCGCGCGGTTTCCGTATTACATGGAGACCTACGGCCTGCACTCGATCCACGGCCGCGCGCCCGCCTTCGCCACCGGTATCAAGCTGGCCAACCCGCAGCTGGAAGTCTGGCTCGTCTCCGGTGACGGCGACCTCCTGTCGATCGGCGGCAATCACACGATCCACGCCATGCGCCGCAACGTGGACATCAACATCCTGCTGCTCAACAACCGGATCTACGGGCTGACCAAGGGGCAGTACTCGCCCACCAGCGAGTTCGGCAAGAAGACCAAGTCGACGCCCGTGGGATCACCCGACTATCCGGTCAACCCGCTCATGCTCGCCGTGGGCGTCGGCTGCACGTTCGTGGCCCGCGCCATCGACATCGACGTCAAGCACCTCGAGCATGTGATGACCATCGCCGCCGGCCACAAGGGATGCTCGTTCGTCGAGGTCTACCAGGACTGCAACATCTACAACCACAAGGCCTGGTTCTACGCCTCGCAGAAGGAGACGAGGCCCGAGCAGACGGTGCTCTGCGAGCACGGCAAGCCCCTGATCTTCGGCGCCCAGCGGAACAAGGGGCTGCGTATGCACGGCACGCATCTCGAGGTCGTCACGCTGGGCGACGGCGTCACCGAGGACGACATCCTCGTGCACGACGAGAAGGACCGGTGCCTGGCCTTCCTGCTGAGCCAGCTCGAGCACCCGGCGTTCCCGGAGCCGGTGGGCGTGATCTACGCCAACGACGAGCACGACACCTACGAGCACGTCGTGCACGAGCAGATCCGTCACGAGATCGAGACCAGCGGCGAGGGCGATCTGCACGCCCTGCTTCACGAAGGCGAGACCTGGCAGGTCGATTGATCACGTCGCGCAGGCGATCCGGCCCTCCCGCGTCGTGGTCACGAGACCCAGACGGACGAGATAGGGCTCGTGGGCCTCGCGCAGCGTCTCCTTGGACATCCCCAGACACGACGCCAGGTTGGCCAGGCTGATCGGCCGGTTCGCCTCCAGCAGGAGCTGGAGATACTCGCGCTCCACGGCGACCAGCCCCCGCCCGTCGATACCCAGCGACGACAGCACACGGGTCACGAGCCCGGTGTCGGCGTCGGCACGCCGAACTCCAGACGCTGGCGGACCTTGAAGCGGGACCGCAGCGGCGCCGGCAGACGCTCCTCCTGGGTCGTGGCCCCGATCAATGTGAACGGGGGCAGCCGGAGCCGCAGGGTCTTCTGATGCATGCCGCACCGGATCGGCAGGCTCAGGCAGCCGTTCTCCATTGCCTCATAGAGCACCTCCGCGACACGGTCGGGGAGCCCGTGGACCTCGTCCAGGAACACGACATCATTCGCGCCGAGCGAGGTCAGCAGGCGAAGCAGGACGCCGGGCTCCTTGAGCAGCGGGGCGCTGGTGCCATGAAAGCGTGAGCCCAACTCGTTGGCCACGGCGTGAGCGAGAGTCGTCTTGCCCAGGCCGGGCGGACCGTAGAGCAGAATGTGCGGCGGGGGCTCCCCCAGGGGCCGCGCGGCCCGGACTGCACGGCGGAGATTGGCCACGACCTGCTCCTGGCCCACGAGATCATCAAGCTTGGCAACCTTGTCATGGCGCGGCGCACGTGCGCCGGCGTCATCACCGGGTAGCTCCTCGAGCGGGAAGCCCGGTGTGAACTCCAGCTCGCCGCCGCGATCGGCCCAGCGGAGCAGATGTTGGTGGCCCGCCCACCAGCGGATGTCCGCGTCGCTCGGAATGTCTTGGAAGGACACCGGTCGGGGCCTTGGCGCACGTGCGCCAACCTTCATCTCCCGGAGGACCTCCTTTCCGAGACTGGCGATGGGACGACCGTCGCCGTCCAGGAACCGCAGGTCGTCGGGCACCACGCCCCGGATGACGAGCTTGCGGTCGTGGACCAGCGAGTGGCAATCCTCGCACAGGGTCATCAGGTTGCCGGGGGCCGTCGGGCCGCCGAACCGGCGCCAGACCTTGTGATGGATCGTCAGGTTCTTTTTGGCACCGCAGCAGACACATCGGAATCCGTCACGCTTCAGGATCTTTCGACGGACCTTTGGCGGCGTAGGCTTGTCGCGCTGGTCGAGTGGCACGGGCTCGTCATCGCCGAGGCTCGCTGTCCGCGTGTCGGAATCCAGCTCCACGGGGCCGTCTGCGGTGCGGACCGCCGCGGGTCCGCCGTCGGCGGGGACCTGAACGACCACCCGATAGTGGGCATCGTTGACGGGCGTCCGTCCCGGCACGCTGCCGTCGGGCCGGGTCTCCAGCAGCTGCATCGCCGCCTGCATGATCATCTCGGTGTCGCTTACGGGCTGGCTGGTCTCGGCCTCGATCTTGGCCCGCGCGTTGTTCCAGATCTCCCACTGGATGGCATTGAGGCGGCCCTCGACCTTGTACGTCGTGGCGTGGATCCGTCGTCGGGCCGGATCGGCGGGCAGGTCGCCCTTCTCGCGCTGGCGCACGTGCGCCGCGATCTGCCTGACGGTTCGGTGCCCGGCCCACTCCAGCCAGGCGGCTTCCGTCTCGGGCGTGGCGATGCGGGCGAGAAGCCGCGTCTGTGACCAGAAGAGACGCCCTTCACGGAGGGCGCGGTCGATCTGCGGCAGCTCGTCGAGGGCCCGGCCGATCGCCAGGTACTCACGCGTGGTCCGGGGCTGGATGCCGAAGCGGGTCTCGGCGTACTGGACCACGCAGTGAAAGCCCAGCTCCTGGTGGGCGCCGCGGTCGGCCAGGTCGACCAGATAAAAGGAGACGGCCCTGGCCCCCATGTCGCCGGCACGATTGGCCTGGGCAAGCCGCCGCTCCGCCTCACCGGGGTGCAGCCCGGCACAGAGCTCCAGTGAGATTGTCGCCTCCGCGTGAGACGTATTGGCACATGTCAATATGACCTGCAATCGTTCCAGGCCCGTGGCTTCGGTGTCCGATGCTGTGGCGATCATCCTTGTATCTCCCGGGCGCATTGCGAGGCTCATCGATCCCGTGGCGCCGATATCCTAACAAACGCCAAACCATTACAGTTCGGGAACTGCGTTTTTTCCGGCGGGCTTTTTTCCGGGTCTATGCTGTCAGCCATATGCACGACCGGTACGACGTCATCGTGGTGGGGGGCGGACACGCCGGCCTGGAGGCCGCGTGGGCGGCGGCGTCGGTGCTGGATCACCACGACGGGGGCCGCGTCGCCCTGATCACGATGGACCCGGCGCGGATCGGCCAGATGTCGTGCAATCCGGCCATCGGGGGGCTCGCCAAGGGCCAGATGGTGCGCGAGGTAGACGCTCTCGGCGGGCTCATGGGCCTCGCCATCGACGCCACCGGCATCATGTTCCGGATGCTCAACACGTCCAAGGGGGCCGCGGTGCGCGGGCCGCGGGCGCAGGCCGACAAGTACGCCTATGCGGCGGAGGTGCAGCGTCTCCTGGCGACCCGCCCGGCGATCGACGTCATCGCCGGCAGCGTCGAGGACATCGCGGTCGACCGGGGACGGGTGACCGGCGTCATCGTGCGTGGCGGCGCGGGCGTCGTTGCGGCCGATCCCCGCGCCATCGAGGCCAACCTCTCCCACGACCGGCGACCGGTGCCCGTCTACCCGAGCCGGCCCACCGACGATCGGACAACGGACGAGCCGAGACTGATCGAGACGGCATCGCTGGTTCTCACCACCGGCACGTTCATGCGCGGGCTGATGCACACCGGCGAGGACAGGACAGAGGGCGGCCGGGTGGGGGAGCAGGCCGCCGTGGGGATGTCGGCGACGCTGCGGCGTCTCGGCTTCGAGCTGGGCCGGCTCAAGACGGGCACCCCGCCGCGGCTGGCCGCCGAATCCATCGACCTGGAACGCCTGCGGCCGCAGGTCGGCGACGAGCAGCCCGTGCCGTTTTCGGATCTGAGCCCGCAGCTGCTTCCGTCGCGGCGGTTCCCGAACCTCCCGCAGGCCGGCTGCTGGCTGACGGCGACCACGGCCGAGGCGCACGAGCTCATCCGGGCCAACCTGCACCGCGCCCCCATCTTCAGCGGCCAGATCGAGGCCGAGTGCGGGCCGCGGTACTGCCCGTCCATCGAGGACAAGGTCGTGCGGTTCGCCGACCGCGAGTCACACCACGTCTTTCTCGAGCCGGAGTCGCTGCACACCAACGAGATCTACTGCAACGGGATCAGCACGTCGCTTCCCGTTGACGTGCAGGAGCAGGTCGTGCGACTCATGGCGGGCTGCGAGCGGGCGAGGGTTCTCCGCTGGGGCTACGCCGTCGAGTACGACATGATCTGGCCGCACCAGATCGATGCGACGTGTATGGCCAAGTCGGTGCGGGGGCTGTTCCCGGCCGGCCAGATCAACTGCACCACCGGCTACGAGGAGGCGGCGGGGCAGGGGCTGGTGGCCGGGCTGAACGCAGCGCGCGCGGCCACGGGACAGGAGCCGGTCCGTCTCGGCCGCGACCAGGCATACATCGGCGTCATGCTCGACGACCTCGTGACCAAGACGCCGCGCGAGCCGTATCGCATGTTCACGAGTCGGGCCGAGCACCGGCTCATGCTGCGCGCGGACAACGCCGACGAGCGGCTCACGCCGCTGGGCCGCGAGCTGGGGCTCGTGGACGAGCGTCGCTGGCGGGCCTTTTGCCACCGGACCGAGCGGCTGGCGGTGGTCCGTGACCGATTCAACCGCGTGGTCACGAACGGTCGCTCCCTGCGCGAGCACGTCCGGCGGCCGGAGGTCTCCGTCGCCGACGTGATTGGTCGTCTGGACGAGTGGTTCGACCGGCGGCTCATCGAGCGGGTGATGACCGAGTCGCGGTACGAGGGCTACGTCTCCCGCCAGCGGGCGGAGATCAGGCGGCAGACGGTGTCGGACCGGCAGTCGATTCCCGGATGGCTCGACTACCACGCCGTGGATGGGCTCCGCGCCGAAGCGCGGGAGGTCCTGGGCCGCTTCCTGCCGGCGACCATGGGCCAGGCGGGCCGCCTGGCGGGCGTCAACCCCGCGGATCTGACGCTGCTGGCGGTCGCCATCCGCCGGGGCCCCCGAACCGCGCCCGCGCCGGCCTGATCCCCGGGCAGCACAACCGTCACAGGTTCCCAAAGGTGGCCGTCTTGCGAGTCCTGGCAGTTTGGGCAGGCAGCGGAAGAATCGTACCGTTGGTGCTGGGAGATGACAGGAGTGCTGGCATGACGGGCATCTCAGAGCTGCTGAACGAACTTTCGGGCCTCTCCATGCCCATGGAGCGGACGATCATCTACGCGCTCTTCTACTCCACGCTGTTCTGGCTGCCGGTCCGCGGCGTCGCCGCCATGCTCGATCACTGGCACGCACGCCACCACCGGCTCACGCCGCAGGAGCTGACGTCGGGCACCGATCACTACTGCATCGGCAAGGAAATCCTGCCGCCCCTGTAAGTCCTTACACACCGTCCGAGGGCCGTTTCGCTTTTTTCGCGCTGGTCACGGGAAAGAGAGCCGACACCGGGACGACCGTCGCTTGACGACGGCGTCCCGCCCCGGACGGTTTCGAGCCGCACCCACCACCCTGACGATAAGATCATGACGCCTGCCACCGTAGCTCAATTGGCAGAGCAGCGGTTTTGTAAACCGCAGGTTGGCGGTTCGAGTCCGCCCGGTGGCTTGCTTACTCCGAAGACCGTGATCTCGTAGGGGCGACAGTACGTTAGAGTACCCGTTCCGGCGGAACGTTGGGCAGGACATGAGTTTCGAGTGAACGTCTCACGTGATACGGCGGCGGCGCCCGTCCTGCAGACACCGCAAACGCTTGCAAACGCTTACCGGCCCTCGTAGTATCAGTGCTCGGGTTGAGGCCGACGGGCCTCGCTGTACACGCCGGTCTGAATCGATGAATAACGCCGTGCCTGCGGAGGAGAATGTCATGGCGTTGGAGAATGTCGCGGTCCTTGGTGCGTCCATCGCGGTGGTCGGCGGATCGACGCTCGCCGGTGACGTGCCCATTCCGACATTCACCGATGAGACGTCTACGCGTCTGAGTGCCATTGCGTCGGTCGGGGAAGCGGATATCTCCGAAAAGGACTACGGGCTCGGCGACTTCGACAACGATGGCGATGTGGACATCATCTCCGCACGTCGTATCGCGCTGAAGGTCAACACCGGCCAGCCACTGCGGAACACACTGTTCATGAACGAGTCGGGGGTGCTGACCAATCGCACCGCTGATTTTGCCCCAGCGCTGCTGACGTCGACGCGCTCACGCGACGTCGCCGTGGCGGATTTCAATGAAGACGGCTGGCTCGACGCCCTCATCGTGCACGGTCCATCGACGGTGCCGACCCTGCTCGTGAATCTGTGCGGCAAGGGCGGTGCGTGGCTCGGCTTCGAGGAACGGGCGGATCTGCTGCCCGTGGGATTCGCGGTGGATGCCTGGAACGTCAGCACCGGCGACATCACCGGCGACGGCTTCGACGATGCCTTTATCGGTGTGCGGCTCGGCGATGACCGTCTGCTCGTCAACCTCGGACACGACAAGGGGGGCGGCTGGCTCGGCTTCGCCGACGAATCCAGTCGCCTCGGAGGCAATGCCAGCACCACGGCCGTACGCTCTTCCGTCATCGTCGACATCAACGGCGACGGCGACATGGATCTCATCGAGGGGCAGACCTGCTGCGACGGCATCGTGCGGCTGATTCCCAACGATGGTGAGGGCAACCTGGACGGCGTCCCGCAAAACATCTTTACGGGGCAAGCCTACAACTTTGCCCTCGGTCATCTCGACGGCGACGGCAATCTTGACATCCTCGGGGTCAAGAACGCGCTCGACCAGATCCGCGTGAACACCGGACCGCAGGGTGACGTTGTCGGCTGGGGATCCCTCATCGACCTCCCGGGCAGCAACGGCTTTGGCTCGATCGTGCGGGTTGGCGATCTGAACTCTGACGGCACCGACGACTTTCTCGTGTGCGACCTTGACCAGGAGTTTCCGGAAAACTGCACACGCCGCCTCAACATCTACTTCAACAGCGGTGTCGAGCCGTACCTGGTTGAGGGCTACACGAGCCCTGTGGCGTGGACGCCGAACGGGACGTCGGATGTCGCGATGATCGATCTTGACGAAGACGGCGACCTTGACATGCTCATCGGCTGGTGCAACGGTCAGTCTGTATTCATGCAGGATGGCTCGCCGTGCCCGGCCGACCTTGACGGCGATGACACGGTGGGCATCGGGGATTTCCTCACCGTCCTGGGCTCCTGGGGGGGACCCGAAGGCGATACCAACGACGACGGCACGACCGACATTCTCGACTTTCTGGCGGTGCTTGGGAACTGGGGGCCCTGTCCGTGATCACGCCCGACCTGAACATGGAGCGACGGAAACTGGCCATGATCGAACCCAGCCGAAAGGGCTTCACCATCATCGAGCTGCTCGTGGTCGTCTCGATCATCGCGCTGCTCGTCGGCATGCTGCTGCCGGCGATCGGCAAGGCTCGGGACAACGCGAGGGTGAACGTCTCCAAGAACAACTTGCGGCAGCTGGGCGTGGCCCACAAGATATACGCGGCCGACTGGGCTGACCGCCACGTCACCTACGTGCGCGACAACCTCGGGCTCTATGACGGGGACGTCAGCATCTACAACCAGATGATCTATGGCGGCGGCGGCAACGGCTTCGAGATCCACCCGCCGATCGTCGCCGGCTGGGGCTACACCAGCGGCGGGAGCTACGTCGCGTGGGCCTACTGGACGAATCAGTCCAACAACGTGTACTTCCAGCCGATCAACTTCCCGGGCCCGCCCAACGACGGCGGCGCCGGCGGGCCGGACGATTGCGGCTCCTGCGACGGCTGGGGGTGGTTCCGCTTCGGCATGCAGCCCAAGCCGATGAGCGACTACCTCAACGGCAAGTGGCTCGATCCAGTTTCTTTCGCACCCAAGGACCGTGTGATTCTGGATCCGATCGAGCCATGCTTCGAGATCCCCGGCGAGGTCGTCGGCGGCGAGCCCTGGGGCGGACTGGGGCCGGGGGCGTGCAACCCCGGCATCGGCAGCTACTGTCTCTCGCCGGCAGGCCTGTTCAACCCGGTCGTGTTCTCCGACAACGGCGAAGGCGTCTTCTGGACCGCGGCCTGGGAGATGCCCAGCGGCTACAGGGTCCCTTCATTCGGGCAGGTCAAGTACCCGACCCTCAAGACGCACATGTTGGAGCACAGCTGGCTCCAGAACAACAAGGTGCCCTGCAACGGCTCCTTCACCGGCTGTGAGCCGTACTACTTCAACCAGAGCTTCCAGTCGGCGCCGGTGACGCTCTTCTACGACGGGTCCACCCGGTTGATGAGCGTCTTCGAGGCGATGTCGTCGGACCGCCGCAACTTCCGCCAGGCGGGCGTCGGCCTCTGGACCCGCGACACACCCTTCGGGACCGACGGCTACTTCATCTCTGACGGCTACGACTTCGCCGCGAGCAGCTATCACATCCTCACGACCGAGGGCGTCCGCGGCCGCGACACCGTCGGCCGGGAGTAGAGCCTACCGGGCCCGGTACGGCTTGCCCTGTTTGAACAGCTCCAGCCGCGCCGACACGGCCTCGACCAGCGCGGGCTTGTTGGCCTGTCTTGCCATGACGATGGCACGCTCGGCCGTCATAACGGCGTCGTCGAACCGGCCCGCCTCGGCGTAGGCGCACGCCAGGATGTCCAGACGCCGGCCGTCGCGCTGCTGGCCGGGCATCGTCAGCCAGCGCTGCGCCAGCTGCACGGCGGCGGCGCCGTTGCGCACCGAGTCGTCGGGGCTGGTGGCGAGGATCCACGCCAGCGCCAACGCGGTGCGGCCGCCCCGCGGCTGCAGCAGCATTCCCTCGCGCAGCAGCTCGACGGCCTCCCGGTCGCGCCCGGCCCGGCCGAGGACGCCCGCCAGCTGGCGGCGGATGTCAGCACGCTGTGGCCTCTCGGCGAGCACACGCCGCAGGAGATCGATGGCCGGCTCCGGGTGCCCGGTTCTCGCCAGGGCGGTCCCCGCCACTTCCATGGCTTCAAGGGACACCTCGTCCAGCGGCACCGGAGCCGTCTCCACCACGGGTCGCAGCACCTCGACGGCGGCGCCCGGCTCACCGGAGTAGGCGAGGGCGCGGCCGTACCCGACACGCGACCGGCGACTCTCTGGCGCGAGCTCCACAGCCGTGCGAAAGCGCTCAACGGCCAGGTCCATCCGGCCCATGGCGGCCAGGCACACGGCGAGGCCGCTGTGGGCCGCGTCGGAGGTGGGGTGATCGGCGATCAGGCTCTCGTATTGTTGACGCGCCTCGTCGTGACGACCGGCGCGAACGAGCCCCTTGGCCAGCCCGAGACGGGCGGGAAGCAGTGTCGGGATGAGCTCCAGCGCCGCCCGGTACTGCTCCTGCGCCAGATCGATCTGGCCCTGCTCCTGCAGTCGGTCGCCCAGCTCGGAGCGGCCGCGCGCGCTTTGGGGGTTGGCCGCCACCAGGGCCCGCAATGCCTCGGTGGCCTGGGCATCACGACCGGCCGCCGTGAGCTGCGCCGCGCGGAGCAGCACCGCGCTCGTGCTGACCGCCAGCTGCTCGACAGCGTACAGCACCGCGTCCGGTGGCCGGGCCTTGGGCGCGACCGCGGCCCGCTGCGCCACGACCTCGGCCTCCGCCAGATCGCCGTCGAGGCGGTGCCACGCCACCATATGTGTCAGGGCCGGCCGGCACGAGGGATCCAGCCGCAGGGCTCGCCTCAGGTGCCGCCGAGCCTCGTCACGGTTGCCGTCGTCCAGGAGACGCCCGCCGAGGCCCGCATGGGCGTAGGGGTTGCGGGGCTCGAGCTCGACGGCCCGTCGATACGCGCTCAGCGCGTCGGCGGGTCTGCCCTGGCGCTCCATCATCTGCGCATAACGCACGTGCAGCGGCGCGTAGGCGTCGTTGAGCTCCAGCGCCTTCTCGAACGCCGCCAGCGCCGCCTGTGGATCGTCCTGCGACAGGTAGACACCGGTCAGGTACGGCCAGCGGAAGTCCTGCGGGTCCAGACGCTGCGCTTCGCCCCACGCGGACACGGCCTCGAAGAGATACTCGTGCACGGCCAGCCGGCAGGCGTATCGGCCCCAGGCCTCGGCCGCATCCGGGTCGCGGGCGAGGGCGTCGTGGTCCTCCTCGATCGCGGCCCGCACCTGCGGCTCCGCGCCCGCCAGGTCCGGCAGGGGCGGGGGGTCCGCCAGGGCGACCAGAATCAGCGTCGTCAGGATCATCAAGGCTCGCCCATTGAGCGTCGCAGCTCGATGACCATGTCCAGCCCGACGCCTGCGAACTGCTCCAAGGAGCCGTCCGGCCAGCGCACGGTCACGTCGTCGATGCGGTCCACGTCGCCGAGCCCGAAGTGAACCGACGGCTGCCGCGTGCTGGCGTAGCTGTCGGCGGCGAGCACGACCCGCCGGTGGGTTCGACCCCCGGCGGTCACGCTGACCACGGCCCCGATCGCGTCGCGGCGGGCCGCGGGCTCGACGGCGCGGACGATCAGCCACCGGCCGACCCGCGGGCCGTCGTTGCGGAACAGTCGGGCGGGCCCGCCGGTGTGCGTCATCAGCAGGTCAAGGTCGCCGTCGTTGTCGTAGTCGCCGGCGGCCAGCCCCCTTGACACCTCGGCTCGCGTGCAGATGACACCGGCTGTCGCCGAGACGTTCTCGAAGCGCCCCGTCCCGTCGTTGCGGTACGCGAGGTTCGGCTCGGCGTACCGCGTCCAGTGCTCGTCGGTGGCCGCGTGCGGCGAAATGAGTGTGCGCCGCTTCACCGCGCCGTTGACGACAAAGGCGTCGAGGTCTCCATCAAGGTCGAAGTCCGCCAGCACCGTTCCGAACCCCGTGTACGGCGTGCTCGACATGCCGAGCCCGCTGGCGTCGGTGGCGTCGTCGAAGGCACCGGGGCCGCGGGTCCGGTACAGCGTGTTGGTCTCGCCCCGCAGGTGCGTCACCAGCAGATCCTGGAGCCCGTCGAGGTCGACGTCGCCCAGGGCGATGCCCATCCCCGCCTCCGCCGCGCCGTCACGGTTGAAGGCACAGCCCGCCAGCACCGCGGTCTCCTCGAAGCTCCCGTCACCCCGGTTGATCCACAGGAAGTTCCGCGCCATGTCGTTGGCGACGTACACGTCCTGCCAGCCGTCATTGTCCAGGTCGGCGCAGAGCACGCCCAGGCCGGGGCCGGCGATGGCGGCGATCCCCGACTCCGCCGAGACGTCGCGGAATCGGCCGCCGCCCAGGTTGCGATACAGCTTGTCCGGCGCCGGCGGCAGCCGATCCGGCCCGCAGTAATCGGGCCGCCCGGCCAGGTCGTAGCAGCGGGCGGAGTCAGGGTCGAGCACGTAGTTGGCGACGTAGAGGTCGAGCCGTCCGTCGCGGTCGTAGTCGAAAAAGCCGGCCGAGACGGACCAGAGGCGATTGTCGAGACCGGCCGCGGCGGTCACGTCGGTGAAGGTGGCGTCGCCCTCGTTGCGCCACAGTTCATCGGCCGCCAGGTTGGTCAGGTACAGGTCCAGGTCTCCGTCGTTGTCGTAGTCGCCCACCGCGCAGCCCATGCCGTAGCCGCTGGGGCTCAGTCCCGACGCCGTGGTCGCATCCACGAACCCCCCGTCCGCCGACTGCAGGTAGAGCCGATCGCTCGCCCTCTCTCGCTGCCCGTTCACGAGATAGATGTCGAGAAGGTCATCGCCGTTGAAGTCCGCCAGGGCGCAGCCGGGTCCCATGATTTCCTCGAAACGGTACTCACCCTCGAACGCCGGCTCGTGGGTGAACTCCAGACCGGCGGCCTCGGTCACCTCGATGAAGCGCAGAGATCCCGCAGGATCTCCGATCGACGCGCGGGCCGCGGCAGGGCGGGGCGCGGCGCGCGCCGGCGCATCGGCTTCCGTCTCACGACAGCCGCCCGCGGCGAGCACCGCGAGCAGCAGCGAGCAGGCGATCCACTGACGCTGGTCACACGGGGGCATCGTATCGCGCGGGATCCTACAATTCGACCGCACGATGAGGCAGCTTTCAGAGACTCGGCGTGTCGCGATGCGCATCGGCGGTCTGATCATCGGGGTCGGGTGCCTCGCCGGCTGCGGCGGCGCCATCGACGACGATGGGTGTCACCACGTGTATCCGGGGTCGAGCATCCAGGAGGCGCTGGAGCGGGCGGCGGCGGACCCGGTCCGCAAGTGCGTGAAGGTGCACGCGGGCACGTATCGCCCGCAGACGCGACGGCAGGCCCTGATCTGGCTTAACGCCCGGCATGACGGCATCTCGCTGGAAGCGGTCGGTGATGTCACCCTGACGGCGGCCAACCCCGAGATCGCCGATCCATCGGAGCCGAGCTTTCCGGCCGTCGTCAACCATGTGGTGTACTTCGGTGACGGCGTCAGCCAGCAGACGACGCTGCGTGGTTTCAAGATCACCGGCGCCAACAACTTCGTGACCCGGTTCAACGGCCCGTCGCCCCTGGAGCCGAGCACCCGGTACGAGCGGAACCTGTTCTTTTACGCCGACGGCGGCGGCATCAAGATCTTCGGGCAGTCCTACCCGACGCTGGAGAGGCTCGAGATCCACGACAACTACGCGAGCCCGTGCGCCGGCGGGATCTCGGTGCAGCACCCGAAGTCCGATCGCGACACGGCGCCGTTTGACGAGACCGCGTCGGTGATCATCAGGGACTGCATCATCCGGAACAACCGCGCGCGGGTCACGGGCTCCGGCGTCGACCTGCTGTGGGACAGTTCGGCCATCATCGAGAACTGCCTGTTCGTGGGCAACGTCTCCAACACGGGAACGGACTTCACGGTTCCAGCCGGCAAGCAGACGGTGTACGACAGCGAGCACGGCTGCGGAGCGCTGACCGTGTTCCAGGGCGCTCGCGTCCGGGTCCGCCGCTGCACCTTCACGGGGAACTACAACGGCGTCGACGACATGAGCGCCGGCAACAGCTACACGGGGTCGATCTTCTGGCGTAACACCGCGACCGGCGGAATCGCCCCGGGCGACCGCTACGAGGTCGCCATGTTCGACGGCATGTCGGTGGCCGACTGCTTTCTCAACGGGGAGATCGCCGACCTGCGAGGCAACGTCTCGCGGAGTCGCAACCGGTTCGACACGCCGGATCCGGAGTTCGACGCCGACTTTCGTCCCCGGTCGGCCGTGTACGAGAACGCGGGCTACCGGCCCGTCGGCAGGTGATCGCGCCAGTCGTCGGGACTTTCCACGACCAGATCGCCCAGCAGCTGCTCGTGGGTGAAGCCGCACATCTGGGTGCCCATGAGCTTCGAGGTCTTGATCGACGCCGTGCGGAACTCCACCACGAAGGGGCGGTTCGGGAAGGCCATCTCCACCAGCTCGTACTCGGGCAGGTACAGGGAGTAGACGAAGTCGTCGCTGCGCAGCTCGAGCTGGATATCGCGGCCTGCGGGCAGGTGCAGGTGCCGCTGCGTGACGACGTCGTCGGCGGTGTCGAGGCTTTGGTCCGGGCCGGGGTAACGGATGTGCCAGCGGAAGTCACGGCCCGTGATCCGCACGGGGAGAGGCTCCGCCGGCATGTCGGGCGGGGAGGCCGTCCCCCGTGACGCCCCGGAAGGTGCCTCACGACCGCACCCCGCCGCGAGGAGGACGAGCACGAGCACGACGAGAGACGGCTTTTCGAGCGCGTGACACACCGAACGAGGCTACTTCTCCACGATCGTCAGCAGCTGGTTCGAGCGGATCGGTCCCTCGACGAGCTGGACGGTGCCGGAGGGCCAGGTGATCTCCAGCGCGTCTGCCTCCTCGGCTTCGCCCAGGCCGAAATAGAGCGGGCAGACGCTCTGCGAGAGGTAGCCCGACTGGCCGTCGTGCACCTTGGTGTACACCTGGTCGCCGGCGGTCACCCTGACGGTGGCGCCCAGGCCGTTGCGGTTGGACGCCGTCCCCTCCAGCTGAACCTTGAGATAGCGAAGTCCCGAGTTCATGGCGGCGAGATCGCTGATCAGCACCATGGGCGGGGAGTTGAAGTCGTTGGTGACGATGTCGAGGTCCCCGTCGTTGTCCAGGTCGAACAGCACCGAGGATCGCGAGCCCAGGGCCCCCCAGACGGACATCGTGCCGGTCCGCCCTTCGCACAAGACACTTGAGACGGTCTGCGTGGCGGTCTGCTCCAGATGCACGCGGTCGCAGTCGAGCTCGAACCACGGCGTGGCGTACCGGCCGTTGCGGCGGGGCTCGGCCCCGAGAATGAACTCGCTGTCGAGGAACGTCTCGCCGCGGTTGTTCAGGAGAATGCTGTTGACACCGTAGCGGAAGGGGAAGTTCATGCAGGCCGTGACGAAGACGTCCTCGTAGCCGTCCGCGTTCAGATCCCCGACGCTCAGGCCCCACGGCCAGTAATTCTCCGCCCCGATCTCCTCGGCGACCTCGGTGAACCGGCCGCCGTCGTTGCGGAAGAAGGCGTTGCCCATGACGTGATTCAGGTCGGTGTTCAAGAAGCCGCGGGGGAACATCCTGGGGATGCGGAGCTTCTCGCCGTACCAGTAGCGTCTCATCGACAGGATCTCGTCGAGCATGTCCGTGTGCATGTCGGTGACAAAGACATCCAGGTCGCCGTCGTTGTCGTAGTCGAACGTCTTGACGCCCATCGATCCCCACGAGGTCATCGGAAACAGGTCGCGGCTCCTTCGGACGAACCGTTTTCCCTCGACGTTCTCGTAGTACTCGTCGTGCCCCTGCATGCTCAGCACGTACAGGTCGGGCCAGCCGTCGGCGTTGGCGTCGAAGGGGGTGGCGGCGCCGGTCCAGCTCATGTCGACGAGGCCGGTCTCCCGCGAGACGTCCGTGAAGACGTTGTCGCCCGTGTTGCGGTAGAGAATGCTCTGCTCGGCGCGCTCCGGGAAGAGGTGGCCGAAGAAGCCGTCGTTGTACCCGACGTAGTAGCCGCCCGGCCCGATCGTGTCCGAGGTGTAGTCCCCGACGTTGGTCAGAAAGAGATCGACCAGCCCGTCGCGGTCGTAGTCGAAAAAGACCGCCGAAGAGGAGTGGCCGTTGTAATCGAGGCCCGATGTCGCGGAGATGTCCGTGAAGCGGCCCGTCCCGTCGTTTTCGAACAGCAGGTTGCCGCCGCGGACCGTCGTCACGTAAAGATCCTGGTCACCGTCGTTGTCGGTGTCGGCGAACGACGCCGTCACGCCGATGCGGTCCGCCACGGCCACCCCGGCCTGCTCCGTAAAGTCCTCGAACTGCCCCTCCCCGGTGTTGAGCACGAGCTGATTGGCCCCGAGCTGGGTCACGAAGTAGATGTCGAGAAGCCCGTCGCCGTTCACGTC
>JBFGEG010000050.1:0-25698 GCA_041580235.1 Phycisphaerales bacterium | reverse complement strand
CGCTCCCGCAGGACATGGAGCTGCTGCGGCTCGCCCGCCGCGACGCGATCGCGTGGATCGCGGACAACCCGACGCTCGCCGGCGACCGCGACGCGCTGCTGCGCAAGCGCCTCCTCAAGACCTACGGCGAGTCCCTCGGCCTCGGCGACGTCGGCTGACGGCGGCCGATACACTACGCCGCATGTCGACGAACGTGGAGATCGCGGAGATCTTCGGGGAGATGGCGGCGGTGCTCGAGCTCACCGGCGCGAACCCCTTTCGCATCACCTCCTATGCGCGGGCGGCTCGCGTGCTGCGGGACCTGACCACCGACGTCGCCGACATCGGCGACGCGGCCACGCTGAAGGCCATCGAGGGGATCGGCGAGGGCACGGCCGGCAAGATCGTGGAGTATCTCGGCACGGGCCGCGTCAAGGCGCACGACGATCTGCTCAAGACCATCCCGCGGGGGCTGCTGGAGGTCATGGAGATCCCCGGCCTCGGCCCCAAGACCGTCAAGATGCTGTGGGCCCAGGGCGGCGTGACGGACCTGGAGTCCCTGAAGCAGAAGATCGCCACCGGTGAGCTCGAGACGCTCCCGCGGATGGGGGCCAAGACCATCGCGAACATCCGGGAGTCCATCGCTTTCGCCGCGCGTGCGGGCGACCGCATGCGTCTCGGCGAGGCCCTGCCCCTGGCCGAGGGGATCGTCGAGCAGCTCCGCGGCGTCGACGGCGTCCAACAGGTGGAGTACGCCGGCTCCCTGCGCCGGGGGCGGGAGACGATCGGCGACATCGACGTGATCGCCGCCACCTCCAGGCCCGAAGCCCTGCGGGAGGCGTTCACGACGCTGCCCGGAGTGACCAAGGTGCTGGCGGCGGGCTCGACCAAGTGCTCCGTGCGTCTGCAGCCGGGGATCCAGGTGGACCTGAGGGTGATCGACGAGGGCTGCTTCGGGGCCGCCCTGCTGTACTTCACGGGCTCCAAGCCGCACAACGTCATCCTGCGGGAGCGGGCGATCGCCAGGGGCATGCGTCTCAACGAGTACGGCCTGTTCCCCGCCAAGGGCGATGACGACACACCGCCCCAGCAGCGGGGCGTCGCGCCCGTGGCCGCGGCGACCGAGCAGGCCGTGTACGTTCGTCTTGACCTGCCGTGGATTCCGCCCGAGCTGCGTGAGGACCGCGGTGAGCTCGACGCGGCGCTGCCCGAGCTCATCGAGGTCGGCGACATCAGATCCGACCTGCACTGCCACACCGTCGCCTCCGACGGCCGGATGACGATCGACCAGCTCGCGGAGGCCGCAAAGACCCGCGGCTACCACACCGTCGCCGTGACCGACCACTCGCAGTCCAGTGCCCAGGCCGGCGGGCTCTCGCCCGACCGGCTGCGTGAGCACCTTGAGGCGGTGCGCGAGGCCGACGGCCGGATCGCGGGGATCTCGGTCCTCGCCGGCAGCGAGGTTGACGTCCACGCCGACGGGAGCCTCGACTACGACGACGACCTGCTGGCGCAGCTCGACGTCATCGTCGTCTCGCCGCACGCCTCGCTGCGGCAGGAGCCCAAGGTCGCCACCAAGCGTCTCCTGGCCGCGATCAGGCATCCGCTGGTTCACGTCCTGGGACACCCCACGGGCCGGATGATCAACCGCCGCGAGGGCCTGCACCCGGACATCACGGCGCTGGTCGAGGCCGCCGCCGAGCACGACACGGCGTTGGAGCTCAACGCCAACCCCATGCGGCTCGATCTGCGCGACGTGCAGGTGCGGGCCGCGGTCAAGGCCGGAGCCCTGATCGCCGTCAACACGGACGCCCACCGACCCGAGCACTTCGACTACCTGCGATACGGCGTCATGACCGCCCGCCGCGGCTGGCTGACGGCTCCGCGGTGCATCAACACGTGGGGAAAGTCGAAACTGGCCAGATGGCTCAAGGCCAAGCGATAGACTAGAGGCCCATGTTCGAAACCCTGTCAGACCGGTTCGGCGACGCCCTCCGCAAGCTGTCGGGACGCGGGCGGATCACCGAGGACAACGTCCGCGAGGCGATGCAGGAGGTGCGCACTGCGCTGCTGGAGGCGGACGTCCACCTCGACGTCGTGACCGAGTTCTGCAACGAGGTGGTCACCGAAGCCGTCGGCCGCGAGGTCACCGCGAGCCTCAAGCCCGGCGAGGAGATGATCGGCATCGTCCACGACCGCCTCGTCGAGCTGATGGGGCCGGTGGACAGCCACCTCATGCTCGTCGAGCCCGGCCCGACCGTGGTCATGATGTGCGGCCTGCAGGGCTCCGGCAAGACGACCACCTGCGCCAAGCTCGCGGCCTATCTCAGGCAGCAGGGCCGAAGCGTGCTGGTCGCGGCCGCCGACCTGCAGCGGCCGGCCGCCGTGGAGCAGCTGGGCATCGTCACCGAGCAGGTGGACCGCGAGGCCAAGGGCAAGGCCCCGGTCCGCTTCTACGCCGAGCCGGACAAGTGCGCCGAGTACGGCACTGCGACCGGCGTGGCGGTCGGCGTCTGCCGGCGGGCGGTGGCGGCCGCCCGAAAAGACAAGCTCGACGTGGTGATCCTGGACACCGCGGGTCGCCTGCACATCGACGAGGCCCTCATGAAGGAGCTCGACTCGGTGAACCGCGCCGTCACCCCGCACCAGATCTACCTCGTGGTGGACGCCATGGTCGGCCAGGACGCGGTCAACTCCGCCCGCGCCTTCCACGAGCGGCTCGCGGTGGACGGCGTGATCCTCAGCAAGTTCGACTCCGACACGAGGGGCGGAGCGGCGCTGTCGGTCAAGCGGGTCACCGGCGCCCCGATCAAGTTCGTCGGCGTCGGGGAGCGGTTCGAGGACCTGGAGGAGTTTCACCCGCAGCGGATGGCGGGACGCATTCTCGGCATGGGCGATGTGGTCTCGCTGGTGGAAAAGGCGCAGCAGGAGGTCAGCGAAGCCGACGCGCAGCGGATGGCCGAGAAGATGGCCGAGGGGCGTCTGACCATGGACGACTTCCTCAAGCAGCTCCGCTCGATCCGGCGTATGGGCCCGATGAAGCAGCTGATGGGCATGCTGCCCGGAGTGGGCTCGGCGCTCAAGGACATCGAGGTGGACGACAAGCAGCTCGACCGCCTGGAGGGGATCGTCCACTCCATGACCCCGCAGGAGCGCGACAACATCAAGCTCCTCAACAAGTCGCGGATCAAGCGTATCGCGAGGGGGTCGGGCACGAGCCAGGGCGAGGTGAACAAGCTCACCCGTCAGTTCGAGATGATCCAGAAGATGACGCGGCAGATGAGCGGGGGCGGTATCGGCGGCCGGCTCAAGGCGATCAAGGAGCTTTCCAAGGCCGACCCGTCGATGGTTCCGGGGGTCGCCAACATGCCGTCACTCGGCCGACGCGGCTCGACAAAGACCGCCAGCATCAAGAAGCGGTTCAAACAGAGGAAGAAAGGGAAGTAGGGGTGAGGGCTGCGCGGCGGGTGCTTCTTCGTACTGCCGTCGGCGTCCTGCCGGTCCAACCCGCGGCATCCATGCCGCGGACTGGTTATGTCAATTGTTCGGCATCCTGCCTCACAATTGAGCCCTCGCTTCGCTCGGGACCCCGGCATCCCTGGAACCGGGGTTGCGCGGCGGGTGTTTTCTTGTACTGACGTCGGCGTCCTGCCGGTCCAACCCGCGGCATCCATGCCGCGGACTGGTTGTGTCAATTGTTCGGCATCCTGCCTCTCAATCGAGCCCTCGCTTCGCTCGGGATAGCCTGCGTCCCTGAAACAGGCTTGCCCCGGTCTTCCCGAATGGCGAATGGCCAAATGGCTCCGCCTCACTCTCTCTCAATCGGCAACGGATCCGCCGCTTCGCCGCTGGTCCAGGCGCGCACCTTTGGCAGGAGCACTTCGGTGCACAGGATCTTGATGCAGGCCGCGACGGGGATGGCCAGCAACATGCCGTAGACGCCCATGATCGAGCCGCCGGCGAGCACGGCCACGAGAATGGTCACCGGGTCGAGGTTTGTCGCCTTGCCCGCGATCATGGGGATCAGCACGTAGCCCTCGATCGTCTGCACGATCCCGTACACCAGGCTGGGCCCCAGAATGATCAGCCACCACGCCATGGCCTGACCCTCCGGCGCGGCCAGCTCCCTGAACGCCAGCAGACTCACCGCCACCGGCAGGCCCACGATCCCGAGATACGGCACGGCGCAGAACAGCCCGGTCACCAGCCCCAGCACACTGGAGTAGGGCACGCCGCAGATCTTCCAGCCGATGGCGAACATGACCCCCATGACCAGGCTGATCACGATGCGGCCGCGGACGAAGCCCGCGACCACGCCGTCCATCTTGGCCAGCAGATCCAGCGCGCGTTCGCGATTGGAGTCGGGGATCAGATTGCGCCCGAACCCGACGACGGTCGGATACCACACGCTGAAGAAGAAGAAATAAAACGGGATCAGGAAGGCCACGAACCCCAGCTCGACGATGCCCCCGATGACCGCCACGGCGGCCCGGGCCCCGCCCTTGGCGACGCCCAGCCACCGTTGCGAGCCGGCCTCGCGGGCCGCCCCGGAGCGCTCGATCTCCTCACGAACGATGGCCCGGATGCGGTCCTCGCGGGCAGCCGGGGTGCCGCCGGTCACGAAGCCGCCCCGCCGCGACTCGGGCGTGCCGGACGGCGGCGCGGGCGTCTCGGGTGACACCGCCTCCGGCAGATACTCGATGAGCACGTCGGCTCGCGGCTGCCAGGCCTCCGGGAGATACTCGCTGAGCGCGATCGCCTTGTTCCGGAAGCCTCCGCCCTGGTAGTCGCGCACGAGCCCGGCGGTCTGTGCGACCATGACCGGGATAAGCACGGCAAGCGATCCGATCACGACCACTCCGACCGTGGTGAGCAGCCCCCCCACCACCACGGGCCGGCTGAGCTTGGGGTGACGGGACGCCCGCGCCACCAGCGGCTCGAACAGGTACGCCAGCAGAAGCGCCACCAGAAGCGGCACCGTCACCGCCCGCAAGGCGTAGCCGAGCCACACGAGCCCGGCCGCCGCCGCCACCAGCAGCAGATCACGGATCGCCTGGAACTGCCAGAGATGCAGATGCTGAAGCGAGCTCTTTGCCGATCGGGGCTCGGTCCGACGCGCCATGAGAGGTCAGCCTACCCGCAGCCGTCTCCACGTGCCACAACGTCAGGCGATCGCACCCGCCCCGCCGGCGCCAAGCTGCGCGACCAGCGATTCGCGGCTGAACGCCTCGTCGAAGTCGTAGACCGCTTGAAAGTCCTCGAGCGAGTCGCGGCGGGTCTTGGTCATCAGGCCGGCGTCGATCATCGCGAAGACGATCCGGCCGAAGTCGTAGGTCCGCCGGACGCGCCAGTGCTCGAGCACCAGCGGCGCCAGAAGCCCCCAGCGCGAGATCGCCAGCTCGCGGAGCCCCAGGCACAGCTGCTGGCCGCTGATGTGCCGCTCATCCTCGGGCATCGACTCCGGATCCTCGTGCACGCGCTCGACCGCGAAGTTGAGCCCCTCGCGCACGAAGGCGAACGCCTCGATCGGGTAGGGAACGGATCCGAGAATCTCGTTCCAGTCGACTTCCTGCTGTGACTGGCTCATGCAACTTCCCCGGCGATGCGTGATGATATCGGCACCGGGGCCGTGAGGTCACCCAAAAAACGCCGCTCAACGTTCACCGACGCGACACGTGCGGATTTTCTCTCAAAATGAAACGAAGCAGCCGTTTGGCCCAGGGGCCCGAATAATCCACGCCGATTCGTGGCGTGCGGGCGACGAGCCGCCGCGGCGGCGGCCCCCACCGCACACGCTCCACGAACAGCTCCCTGCTTGTCCGCAGGTTCAGGCGGTCGGCGGTCCGGTCCAGGGCCAGGGCCTGGGTGAGCTTTCCGGGGCCCGAACAGAGGTCGTGATCACGACGCGCCGCGGGACGGCGGGCGTACATCGCGTCGCGCCCCTCCACGGGCTCCAGGGCCCGCAGCAGGACCGCGGTGCCGTCGCCGGGGCGGCCGGACACCACGTTGAGGCAGTGGTGCATTCCGTAGGTGAAGTACACGTATGTGAAGCCGCCGCCGAGATACATCGACTCGTTGCGATCCGTCCGGCGGCCGTTGAACGTGTGTGCGGCGCGGTCCCGCGCCCCCAGGTACGCCTCGACCTCGACGATGATGCCCGACAGACGCCGGCCGTCGAGCACACGCACGAGACGCTGCCCCAGCAGGTTGCGGGCCACCGTCACCGGGTCATCGTGGTACGCAAGAAAGCGCCGCGGCACTGATCCACTCCGGTAGGTCGTCTCGCTGGAGCACCTGCACCAGGGCGTCACGCGGATCGCCGGGATCGAACCCGACGGCGATCACGCCCGCGATGGGCCCGGACGCGAACGTGACCAGCCGGGGATCAAGCCCGAGGCCCGCCGCGCCCCGCGTCGTCGCCATGGCCAGCAGGGTCATGGGGTCGGTCGCGTCGCGACGGTGAAGCAGACGCATCTCGTCAAGCACGCTGATGCGATCGGGCGTGTCGAGGCAGGCCAGCCCGTCCGTGCCCAGCGCGACGTTGACGCCGGCGGCGAGCATCTCCCGATAGCGGTGCATCGTGTGCCCGAAGTACGCCGCCGCCCGCGGGCAGTAGACGACGGTGGTCTTCGCCGACGCCAGAAGCGCCAGGTGACGCGGCTCCACGTAGTTGACGTGGGCGGCCAGGACCGGCACCGCGGCGAGCACGGCCGCGAGGTGATCGATCGGATGGACGCCGGGGGGCTCGGGCGCCGGGTCCCAGAGGCCCAGCCGCCCGAACAGCGCCGCCAGCGGTCCGGTGCCCGACCGCAGCAGGTCGATCTCCTGGGGCGTCTCGGCCAGGTGCGTCGCCACCGGCAGGCCCGAGGCCGCCGCGGCCCGGAAGACATCCGGCCCGCAGGTGTAGGGGGCGTGGGGCGACACGCCGAGCCGCAGGTGCCCGATCTGCGGGCGGGGCACGAGCGTCTCCACGGCCGCCACCGCGTCGGGCTCGCGGGCCCCGAAACCGATGACCTCCACGAAGCTCACCCCCGCCATGCCGTCGGCGGCCAGCTCGCGATAGGGCACCGGCGAGCACCCGCCGGCCACGTCCCCCACCGCGGCCGTCCCGCCCGCCCGCGACAGATCGAGGCCGCGTCGCACGGCGGCGGCGATGGCGTCGCCGCTGGTGACGCGACCCAGGCGAACGCCATCGATCCAGGCCGCGAAGTCACCCGCGTAGGGCTCCGGCGGCAGATGGCTGAGATCGAGGTGACAGTGGGCGTTGACCAGGCCGGGCATGACGACGGCGTGGGGGCGATCCACGACGGTCGCCTCGCCCGGAATGCCCACCGCCTGGGGCGTTCCCGCGGCCAGCACCCGGTCGCCCTCGACGAGCAGGGCCCCCGGCCCGCGTGGACCACCGCCCCGCCCCTCGGCGTCGATCACCCGCCCCGCCCGTATCAGCAGCCTGTCCACCACGAGGCGACTCCCGTGCACACCCCCCCGATGCGCGGTAGCATACGCCCCGATCGAGAACACGACCGCCTGTGGTCGTCACGGACCGACCAACAACTGATTGTGTAAAGGAGTACACCCCATGCGACGTGCCGCATCGATCACCAGCGTTGCGCTGCTGCTTGCCGGCGGCGGCTGCGTCCAGCAGGACAAGTACGACAACACGGTGCGGAGCTCTCGGAGCCTCCAGGAGCAGCTTGTCGCCGCCGAGCAGGATCGCGACACCGCCCAGGCCAATCTCGAGGAGGTGCGCCGTCAGCTCGCCCAGGCCCGGTCCACCAACGACGCGCTGCAGGGCCAGGTGAACGCCGTGGACGGCGACCTGCAGACCCAGGCGCGGCAGTACGACGATCTTCTGCGGCGGGTCAGCCAGCTCGAGTTCGGCCCGTTGCCGGCCGACCTGGAGGACGCGCTGGCCAACCTGGCGGCGGGGTATCCGGAGCTCATCTCCTTCGACCCCGATCACGGAATGCTGCGGTTCTCCAGCGACTTCACGTTCGATCTCGGGTCGGCCGCCCTCAAGCCGGAGGCCGCCGACACCATCGCGATGCTGGCCGACATCCTCGGCACCAACGACGCCGCGTCGTTCGAGCTGCGGGTCATCGGGCACACCGACAACGTGCCCGTGGAGAAGCCGAGCACGCTTCGCCTGCACCCGTCCAACGTGCATCTGTCGGTGCACCGGGCCATCGCCGTGCGAGACGCGATGGTGCAGGCGGGCGTCGAGCCGGCCCGTATCCAGGTGGCCGGCTACGGCGAGTTCCGACCCATCGTTCCCAACGGCGCCAAGGGCGCGGCGGAGAACCGGCGGGTCGAGCTGGTGCTGGTGCCGCAGCGGTCGGCGGCCCCGATCGTGCAGCAGCCGACGGCGATGCCCGAGCCGATGAAGTGAGCGGCTGAGTCAGGCAGGACCCCGGGTCCTCTTTTGCTCTATCCTGCCGCGGCCATGCCCTCCTCGATCGGCGCCGTGGGAACGATCGGCCGGGCCACCGCGATGCGGGTGGTCGGCTTCGGTCGCTTCGTGCGCTTCACGGCGGCCACCGCCCGGTGGCTGCTGCTGCGGCCGGACGTGTGGATCCGGTGGCGGCTGCTGGGGCCGCAGCTCTACACGGTGGGCGTGGCGTCGATCCCCGTGGTCGCGGTCACCGGCGCCTTCATCGGGATGGTGCTGGCCCTCGAGGGCTTTCCGGAGTTCCAGGCGCTGGGCCAGGAAGGGCGTCTGGGCGGCATCATTAATGTGTCGGTCACCAAGCAGATCGGCCCCGTTCTCGCCGCGGTGATGGTCGCGGGGCGGGTCGGCGGGGCATTGTCGGCGGAGCTGGGGACGATGCGGGTCACCGAGCAGCTCGACGCCCTGAGGGCGATGGCCACCGACCCCATCGCCCACCTGGTGGTGCCGCGGTTCGTGGCGTGCGTGGTCATGACCCCCCTGCTGACCATCTACTCCGACCTGCTCGGCGTGTGGGGCGGCTGGTTCGTGACCGTCCAGATCTACGGGGTGTCGGCGTACGACTACTGGGCCTTCACACGCTCCTTCGTGGGCTGGTGGGAGCCGTTCTCCGGCCTTGTCAAGAGCGTGTTCTTCGGCGCCAGCATCGGGCTGATCGCCTGTTACAACGGTTTCAACTCGCGGGCGGGGGCCGCGGGCGTGGGGCGGGCCGCCACCCTGGCCTTCGTGCAGAGCTTCCTGGCGATCATCGTGCTCAACCTGATCCTGGCCAAGGTGCTCAACTCCGTCGACGCCATGTTCATCGAGCAGCCGGTCCTAGGATAGTCGGCATGATCCGGGTGTCGGCGATCGCCATCCTGGCCGGCCTCACGGCGCTCACTCCCCCGTCGGGACGGCCGCCGGTGGGTCCGCTGCAGCGGACCGAGCCGCGTGTCTACGACTTCACCTTCGACGTGACGCTCACCACGCTGTTCCAGTACGACGCGCGGGACCAGCGCAGCTACCAGCTTGCCGACGCACCGATCGTCATGCCGGTGATCTTCCAGGGCAGCTACAGCGCGGTGGCGGCCGACTCGCTGCGGGCGCGGCTGTGGCTGGGCCCCGGCGAGGACACGACCCTGTCCCGGCGCACGCGTCTCGACGCCGGCTATCCCTTCCACACGCAGCTGGCGGTGCTGCCGGTCGGGGCCTTCACCGGCAAGACCCTGCGGTGGCAGCTTGGCTACCGGGTGCAGGTGTGGTCGAGCCGCATGACCAACGAGGCGGCCGCCGCGTCAGTCCCCTGGCCGCGGGAGTGGCCGGCCGAGGTCCGCGACGGGCTGCAGCCGCAGTTGTTCATCGAGAGCGACAACGGCCTGTTCGCCGAAACCGTGCAGCGGGTCAGCCAAGGGCAATTGCGCATGGTGCCGCCATACCTCGCCGCCAAGGACCTCGTGCGGTACTGCGTCAACGAGGTCCGTGTCAGCGGCGACGGGGTCAACCGCGGCAACGCCGGCACGCTGCGGGGCCTGGAGATGTCCGGGGCGCTGGCGACGGTGTCGTCGCCCCTGACCGCGGGCAGCCCCCACGACCTCGTGTGCGTGTGCGTCGCCATGCTGCGGGCGGCGGGCATCCCCGCCCGGCCGGTCATCGGCGTCGAGAAGCTCCCCGAGAGCGACGGCCTCAGGAAGGGCGACACCAAGGGCCGACCCGAGTTCGTCAGCTGGGCGGAGCTCTACCTGCCCGATGTCGGCTGGGTGCCCTTCGATCCCGTGGCCATGCGGGGCAAGGGCGTGCGCAACCTCGACGTGCGGCGGCCGTGGCCCGAGTTCGGCACCATGAAGGATCTCAACCGACGGATCCCGCTGGCCTACCACTTCATACCGCCCGCCTCGGTGGAGACGCCGCAGAACCCGGCCGTGTGGGGCTGGGATCCCCGACCCGGCGGCGACCCCTCCAGCGAGCAGCAGATCCGCTTCACGGTCGTGTCGCGGGGGCGCGGCCGGGGCGACTAGAACTCTCCGGTCCTTCTTTGAAAGGACTGCACGACTCCCGCGACCAATGGTCATGCACCGACCGATCCTCATCTCATCCGTGCTCGCCCTGGTGATGCCGGGCGTGCCCGGCGCCGCCGGCCAGGTGGTGATCGACGGCATCGAGTTCGCCGACCAGGGGGCGGCGGGCGTGATCGACCTGGGCTACCAGCGGGGCGGTCTGGCGGTCCTGGACGCCGACGGCGACGGCTTTGTCGACCTGATCATCGGGGACAGCGGCGGCGCGCCGGCCCACCTTTTTCTCAACGTGCCCGATCCGAATCGGCCGGGCAATCGCACGTTCGTCGACGCGACCACCGGCAGCGGTCTCGACGACGTCGACGGGCAGTCGCGGTTCTCGCGGGGCGTCGTCGCCGCCGACTACGACAACGACGGCGACACCGACGTGTTCATGGCGGGCGCCCACGGCGACGGGTCCTTCGGCCTGCTGTATCGCAACGACGGCGGGATCTTCACCAACGTCTCGTCCCCGTCGGGTGTTCGCGCCACCACCGGCTGCAGCGCAGACTCCGCCTCCTGGAGCGACTACGACCTCGACGGCGACCTGGACTTGCTCATCGGCTGCACCGGGGCCGGAGCGGACTTCGAGTTCCTCGAAAACGACGGGGACGGCACGTTCACGTTCGCCCCGGCGCGTCTGCCCGCACTCGCCTCGGCGTCGAGCGTCTACTCGCACACGTGGATCGACGTCAACGCCGACGGCTTCGACGACTGCCTCACGCTCGCCCGGCCCGGCGACACGGTGCTCCTGCTCAACTCGCCCGGCCTGCCCGGCGAGCGGGTGTTCGTCAACGCCGCCGCGGCCTATGGCTATACGAATCTGGGACCGGCCCCGATGGGGATCGCGGCCGGCGACTGGGACGGCGACGGCGATCTCGACGTGGTGGTGTCCAACGGCAACGTCGGCTCCTATTACCTGTACGACGGGGGGGCGTTCACGGCCGTGGGTCTTGTCTCGTCGATCTGGGCCTGGGGCGTCACCTGGATCGACGTCGAGAACGACGGCGACCTGGACCTGTACATGGGCGGCAGCCTCGGCCAGGGACCCAACTTCGACGTGCTGTTCCGCAACAACGGGCTCGACGGGTTCGACGACGTCTCTGCGGCGCTCAACGGGATCTTCGCCGAGAGCCGCTACGCCGTGCAGATCGATTTCAACAACGACGGCCGCCAGGACATCGTCACGTGCAACACGGCGTCGCCGGACGAGTCGCTGAGCGTCTACGAGAACCTCTCGGAGACCGCCAACCACTGGATCAAGGTGGCCCTGGCCGGCGACGGCGCGGCGGTCAACCGCAACGCCGTGGGGTCCGTGGTTCGCCTTCACGCCGGCGGGACCGTCCTGACGCGTCACGTCGCCAGCGGCTCCAGCACGACCGCCACCGAGGACACGCGGATCAACTTCGGGCTGGGGTCCGCCACGACCGCTGACCGCATCGAGGTCGTCTGGCCCCGGACCGGCTCGACGGCGTCCCGCACCGAGGTCATGTGCGGGCCCATCGCCGCGGACCAGATGATCACGCTGGTGGCGGGGGCCGTCTCCGTTGCCGGTGACGCGAACGGTGACGGCACGGTCGGCATCGCCGACTTTCTCACCGTGCTCGGCACGTGGGGCGACTGCCCGGCGTGGCCCGACGACTGTCCGGCGGACTTCGACGGCGACTGCACGGTGGGCATCGGCGACTTCCTGATCGTGCTTGGCAACTGGGGCTAGCGGAGGCCGAGGATCCACAGCAGAAACGCGGCGAGGGCCAGCAGCCCGATCAGGGCCAGCCAGCGGTGCCGCAGCCAGCCCTCCAGGGGCGGGCGGCTGGTGGTCTGCCCGCCCACCTGGTCGCCGCAGTCGGGACAGAACTCGGCCTGGTCCCAGATCTCGGCCCCGCACCGGGGGCAGTGGGCCGTCTCGCCGCCGAAGCGCTCGAGGTCTTCCGGGCTGGGGCCTTCATCGACCATTCCGGGCGATCCAGTTGCGTTGCGGGGCCCGCGGCGACCCCCAGACAGAGCGGTCCATCCACCGTAACCGGCGGCAGAATAGGCAAGAAGCGATCCCGGGATTTTCAAGTTTTCGAGTTATGTTTGCCCCGCTGGCCACTTGGCGATCCATCGACTTCGTGTATTATGACGTGATCGAGGCGGCCGTGGAATCGCGTCGTCAACGCCCCTTCTTTGGAATTGCCGGCGGTCGCCCGAAAGGAGATTGGACTCATGTATCGACGCTGTCACTGTACCCTCAGCGGTGTAGGTCTGGCCCTGCTTGCATCGTTGACCCTTGGTTTGGGCTTTGCGTCCACGTCGTTCGCGCAGCAGGTTGAGCCCGAGGCGTGCGCCGGCGACGACTTCTTGGACTCGACCAACGCCGGCTGCAACATCGACACCGATTGCGATGGTGTGCCGGACCCCGTCTTCGGTGCCGCCGTGCTCGGCGACACGCACGCGGGCAAGGGATCCACTTTTGACTGGTTCAACGTCGCCACTGATCTCGATGGCGACGGCGTCTGCGACTCCTGCATCGACGGCGATCCCGACTTCGACTGCCCCACCGATCCGCAGACCACCGAGCCCTATGTGTGCCTGGGCGGCTTCTGCCAGGGCGTCGCGGTCCGCGACACCGACTGGTGGCTCATCTCCCACGCGGACATGACCGCGGCCGACACCGACGGCAACGGCGTGATCCAGCTCCGCTCGGAGTACGTCAGCGCCGACTACAACGCGGTGACGTTCTTCATCGGCCTCGGCGCCGTGGACGTCTGCCAGGATGCCGGCGGCAGCTCGACGGTGGACTTCCCCGGCACGGTGGGCGGCTACATCTTCGATAATGCCACCAACGACCCCAACAACTGCCAGCAGGCCAACGGCACGACCATCGCCGCGACGGCCGTCGTCATCATCGACGACTACCCCAACGGCATCGTGGCCTTTGCCAGCACCGGTGAGTGCGACGGCACCCCGATCCGCGAGGACATCCGCTGCGACGACGCCGGCGGCGATTCGGACAACGACTACGTCCTGCTCATCGAGGCCGACGCGACGTTCGAGACCCTGCAGTTCACGGCGTGCGGCGCCCCCGACGACCCGCCGGGTGCGGGCTTGGGCTCCTGCGTGCGGATCACGGCGGCCGGTGAGATCCAATGTGCCATCACCGGCGAGTCGACCTGCGTGGACGTCATCGACGGCGTCTGGAGCGAGGGCGAGGTCTGCCCGACGCCCTGCAACCAGGCCCATGCTTCTTCGCCGGCAGAGTCGCCCGGCTGTGACGATCCGGCCTGCTGCAAGGCCGTCTGCGAGCAGAAGGGCCTCGAGTTCTGCTGCCTGATCAACTGGGAGCAGGCCTGTGTTGACGCCGCCGTCGACAACGGCTGCGCGCCGGAGCTCGGCGGGCCCACGTGCATCGCCACCGGTGCCGATCCCGACGTGGCCGGCTACTGCAAGGTCTGCTCGGACCCCTACGGCTCATGGGAAAGCGACACCCAGGGCGGGGCCAAGGCCATGGACCCGCTGTGGGGCGACGAGTTCAACGCCTTCGGCGGTGCCGGGGGCTCGCTCGAGGTCTCGTTCACCAACGGAACCTTCATGTTCATTCCGGAGAATCAGCAGCGCGAGCTGCTGAGCAACCTCCTGGCGTGGCAGTTCATCGTCCAGGGCCAGGGTGCCGACGGTACGCTGAATCGCGAGATCGTCGAGATCAACACGTTGTCTGACACCAGCGGCAACGGGACCGACGACACGCTCACCAGCGAATTCAACGTCACCGGCGCCGGCGTCGATCTGAATTTCGTGGTCACCCAGACGCTCTTGTCCGCGCTCGCGGACAACGGTGATCCGATCGCCGTCATGACCGTTCGATACGACATTCAGAACAACGGCGCCGCCCAGACCCGCTTCGACCTGCTGCGGCACATCGATGCGGATCAGGTGTTCGATGCCAATGCCGATTTCGCCAACGACTCGGTGGGCACGAACACCAACGGGGAGTCGCTGGACTACTTCGTGTTCCAGCAGGAGGTCGGCGATCCCAAGACCGCCATCACGCTTTCGAACCCCAACGGTCTCGTCTACTACGGGGCCAAGAACGGCATCGACCCCGACGGGGCCGGTCCGGGCCCGGCCATGGGCTTCGGCAGCGACCTCCAGCAGTGGGATGAGTACGGCGTGCCGACCGGCTGGGAGGACTACATCGCCGGCGTCGGCTACGCTCCCGCCAACGGCACCAGCGGTGACACCCCCGCGGGCTGCACGGCACCGTGTGACGCCTCGATCGGCATGAGCGCCGAGTGCGACCTGGCGCCGGGTCCCGGACCCAGCTCGTCGTGCACGGTGACGTGGACGATGACCTACGGGGCCAGCACGCCGCTCGGCGCCGCCCTCGGCGGTGGCAAGACGTGCATCTGGGACTGCGTCGGCAACGATGGCGTCATCGGCATCGACGAGTTCCTGGCCATCCTCGGCACCTGGGGCAGCCCCGGTCCGTGCGACTACGACGGCAGCGGTGCCGTCGGCATCGAGGAGTTCCTGAAGGTCCTGGGCACCTGGGGCAACTGCCCGTAACCCGACCTTCTCGGAACGTCTGAGATCGCTTCACCCCCGGCTCATGGGAGCCGGGGGTTTTTCGTTGGGCGGGATCCTGGGGGCCCCGCCGGTCGTATCACAAGGTCCGGGACGATCGAACGCGCTTCCGGAGGAAGATGGTCTCCATGACGAAAGCGGATGCCTGGGTGGGGGCGGCGGCTCTGACCGTGCTGGCCGGCAGCGTGGCCGCTGTCCCGTGCGCTCAGGACCCGGGCCACTGCCAGCTCCCGGATCAGCTTGGCCACGGCTCCAACAACGCCATCGGGGCCATCAGCGATCTCAACCCGAACCAGCCCCAGGGCCCCCTGGCCGCCCAGGGCAACTTCTTCACCACCGCCGACGGCGTCATCTCGTCGATCTGCTTCTGGGGCCTCTACCTGGACTTCGACAACGGCGACTGCGGCCCGGGCGGCGTTCCCGACGCCTTCACGGTGACCTACTACGACAACGTCCTGGGCTTCCCCGGATCGCCCGACACGCTGCGGGCCGGCCCCTTCAACGTCACGGCCACCGTGACCAAGGCCGCCACCGGCAACGTCGTGTCCACCGTCTTCGGCGACCTGGCCGAGTACGAGTACACGGCCACCCACCCCGCCGTGCCCGTCAACGCCGGGCAGTGCCTGTGGGTCGAGATCACCAACGACTCCACGGGCTCGGACCCCACCTGCGTGTGGCTGTGGTCCACCGCCCCCAGCCTCGCCGAGGGCGGCGTGGGCGACGCTGTCTCCTGGCAGGGCCAGTTCGAGAATGACTTCGACCTGGCGTTCTGCGTGGACCAGCCCCTGGGCGACCCGGAGTCGTGCGACTTCCCCATCGATCCCGGCTGCGCGGGGGCGACCAACGACTGCGACTCAGAGACGAGCCCCGACCCCGGCTGCGCCGACGACGAGTGCTGCACGCTGGTGTGCCTGCAGCTTCCCTTCTGCTGTCTGGTCGAGTGGGACCAGCAGTGCGTGGACATCGCCGTCGAGGAGTGCGGCCTGTGCGGGGAGCCGGGGACCGGCGACTGCTTCGCCGCCGACTTCGAGCCCTACTGCGACGACACCTGCGGCGGCGCCCCCTGCATCGGCTGCTGCCAGACGGTGTGCAACGTGGACCCGGCGTGCTGCGAGAACCAGTTCGGCTGGGACGGCTTCTGCGCCTTCGAGGCCCAGCAGCTGTGCACCTGCGCGGCGGGGTCGGAGCCGCCCAACGACAACTGCCAGCAGGCCATTCCCATCGGTCTCGGCGACACCCCCATCGACAATGACTGCGCGTCGCCGGGCGGTCCAAGTCACGCCACCTGCAACGACGGCTTTCTCACGGGGCTCGGTCTGGACATCTGGTACACCTACTCGGCCGACTTCACGGGGCAGCTTCTCGTCTCGACCTGCGGGCAGATCAACTATGACAGCCAGCTCGCCGTCTACGAGGGGTGTGACTGCGGCAGCCTCAGCGACCCGCCGCTGGCGTGCAACAACGACGGCGCCGTCTGCCCCAACGGGTCGTCGCTGCTGGTGGCCGAGGTCGTGGCCGGCAACTGCTACCTGATCCGCGTCGGCAGCAGCTTCGTGAGCCCCAGCGGCAGCGGCACGCTGACCCTCTCGGCCGAGGTGCCTCCCATCTGCGAGATCACGATCCCGCCCGAGGCCATCGCCGAGGGCGAGGCGTGCGGCGACAACGACAACGGGGGCTGCGACAACGAGCCCGCCCCGCCCGCCTTCGTGCCCGTCGGGCTGGGCGACGTCGTGCACGGGACGGCGTGGGCCAGCGGGGGATTCCGAGACACCGACTGGTACGAGCTGGTCCTGACCAAGACGACCGAGGTCACCCTGACCATGGAGGCGGAGTTCCCCTTCGTGCTCGGCCTCGCCGAGACCATCCCGCCGGGCACCGGCGACTGCGCCGACACGACCGGGTTCGTGGAGCCGTCCGTGGCCGGGGCGACCTGCGAGCAGGCCTCGCTGACCACGACCCTCGGTCCGGGGACGTGGTGGCCCTTCGCGGCCCCGTCCATCGGTGACGGCGTGCCGTGTGCCGAGGGCGTGAGCCCCGCCAACGATTACGTTCTGACCATCTCGCAGGAGATCCCCTGCCCCGGCGACTGCAGCGATGGCGACGGCATGGTGGGGATCGGCGACTTCCTGGCCGTGATCGGCCAGTGGGGCTCGATCGGAACCTCCTGCGACATGGGCCTGGGACTGCCCGGAGTGGGGATCGAGGAGTTCCTTCAGATCCTGGGCAGCTGGGGCCCGTGCCCCTAGCCGGACCGGATGTTAATTCGGGCTGACTTCTTGCGGGCTGCGGATTTATAGGGATCCCGCCTAGGCAACGCCGCGAAAACCTGTACGATACGTCAAGCACGCCCCGCGACAGGGTCGCTGTACAGCCACGTCCACCCTGTCGCAGTCGCGCTCCCCTCTGACAGTCCGCGTTGAAAGGAGAAATGGAACAATGAACCGATTGTGCACCTGTACCGGCGGGGCCGGTGTGGTTGTGCTCGCGTCGATCGGCCTTGCGGTGATCATGACAGGACCCTCGTCGGGTCTCGGTCCCGTAATGACCGGCGCCTGCTGCTTCACCAACGACGCCAACCAGCCCGACAACCCGCTCTTCGGTGACTGCACGGTCACCGACGCAGCCGACTGCCTCACCCTCGGCATCGGCGACGGCGTCTACCAGGGCAACGACACCGACTGCTCCGAATGCTCGCAGAACAACTGCCTCAAGCTCGACACCGAGTGCCAGGAGCCGAACATCGGCGAGTTCCCCGGCGGAACGATCCTGACCGCGGGCGAGACCTACGACAACTTCATCGCCGGCGAGTCCGGCACCGTGGCCTCCATCTGCTTCTGGGGCGCCTACATCGCTCCGGACCCGGACGGCAACCTCAACGGCATCGACTGTGACGCCGAGGTCACCGACGACGTCGTGACCATCACGTTCTACGACAACGAGAGCAGCATCCCGCCGTTCCCGGCCGACACCAACGCCGACAACAATCCCGATCCGATCGCGACCATCAACGTCTCGGTCGGCGCCGGGACGCTGGCCAAGCGGGCCACCGGCGTGGACTTCCAGCTCGGCGGCTTCGGCAGCCAGCCCGTCACCGAGTTCGAGTTCAACACGGTGGGCGCGCTGGCGGGTGCCCCGACCCTCGTGGCCGGCACCTGCTACTGGATCCGCGTCGAGAACGTGGTGACGTCGGCCAACCCCGACTGCGCGTTCTTCTGGGAGGTCTCCCCCGAGATCATCCTCGACGACGTCAACGGCGACGGCGACGACTTCTCCCAGGGCGGCGTCGACGACGGTGCCGGCGGGACCGCCTACTTCCCCAACTCGTTCGACATGGCGTGGTGCATCGATCTGGACCTGGCCTCGCTCGTTGATGACGACATCACCGACGGCGGCTGCTTCCAGGAGATCAACGCGGCGTGCGTCGCGCCGGTCGTTGCGCCCGGTGAGGGATCCTGCGTGATCCTCTCCGGTGACCCGCTGCTCCCCGACGTCTGCGCGGTCGGCACCGCGGCCTTCTGCAGCAACGCGGGCGGCGATTTCACCGAGGGCGCGAGCTGTCTTCGCGACTGCAACTCGGTGGCGTACACCAACCCGTTCACCGACGAGCTCTATTCCGGCTGTCTTGACCCGGCGTGCTGCACGCTCGTGTGTGACGGCGACGACGCCAACCCGGATCTCGAGTCCAACCCGCTGTGCTGCCAGATCGGCTGGGACCAGACGTGCGCCGACATCGCGGTCTTTGACCAGGCGTGCGCGTCCGTGCCCCTGTGCCAGCCGTCCGAGAACTGCCAGGCGTTCGCCGCGGGTCTCGCCTTCTTTGCGGCGACCGACCCCTCCGGCGTCAACGGCGACCAGTTCGTTCCCGCCGACGACTTCACGCCGGCAGCCACCGGCACCATCACCAGCCTGTGCTGGTACGGCCACTTCGATCCGGGCGACTCCGGCATCGGCCCCAACGCTGAGGTCGATGACTTCACCGTGGTGTTCTACGAGGACAACGACGGCCTGCCCGGCGCGGTCCTGCGAACCTACACCCAGGCCGACCTCGATACGGCGACGGTCACCAAGACCTTCACCAACACCAACTTCGGCGTCTTCCCCATCAACGAGTACGACATCGGCGACCTGTCGCTGACGGCTCAGGGCGGTGTCCCCGTGGACGCCGGGAACTGCTACTGGATCTCGATCGAGAACGGCCAGGGCGGCTTCGGCACGGCGGCCGATCCGGCGAGCTGGCTGTGGCACACGGCCATCCAGAACAGCTCGACGGCGCCGTACTACTCCGGCAACGGACGTCTCGCCGATGACGCGGCGGACGCCAACGGCAACGTGAGCGGTGACTACGACGTCAACGAGCTCATCGGCGGTGCCGACCTGGCGTTCTGCCTGGACATCGAGCTGTCCGATCCGGCGTGCGGTCTCGACTCGCACTGGAATGCCGGTCCGGAGCGGATCGTGTTCTTCGACTCCGGCGACGCCGGCAACTTCGGCTCGTTCTTCCTCGGCTGGTCGAGCGGCATGCTCTGCTCGCCCGACTGCCCGAACGACGAGTTCCCCGAGCGCCGCACGGCGCAGCCCTTCACGATTCCCCAGGGTCCGGGTCCGACCAACGACCTGCGGATCCGCCAGATCTTCGTGGACGGCTTCGCACCGGACGGTGTGCTCAACGAGGAGTTCCACTACGAGGTCTTCGCGCGAAACGGCCAGGTCCGGCCGACCGAGGCCGACTCGCTGATCACGGCGAGCATCCCCTACGGGGCGGCGGTCACCGGTCTGTCTCACCCCGAGCACCAGGGCATCGGTTCGGGCATCGGCTCGAGCGGCGCTCTGCACTCGATCCATACTGACTTCAACCTGCCGCCTGGTGATTACTGGCTCACCGTCTGGGCCACCAATGCCAGCAACCTGCAGGAAGGCGGTCAGACCACGGCTTCGAACTTCGCGTGGTTCACCAACGCGGAGCGGGCCCTCGATCTGACGTGTCAGCCCGAGCCCTGGCCGGATCCGACGCCGGAGGACGAGGCCGACCCGTCGATCATCGGCTGCAATGACGCCGACCCGATGTATCCGCCCGTGTCGTACATGTGGCGTGCCCGTCACTGGCCGCCGCTGCCGGACGGCTACGGCTTCGGGTCCTACAGCCTCGATCCCACGACGACGCTGACCACCAACCCGAACCTCGATCCGCCCACGGATCCGGCCGACCTGCACAGCGCGAACCTCATGGTCCGCGGCACGCAGGGCGACGGCTTCTGCGGCAACAGCCTGGTCGAGGCTGGTGAGGACTGCGACGACGGGAACAACACCGGCGGCGACGGCTGCAGCGCGATCTGCAAGGACGAGGCGGCCGGCACCTGCATCTGGGACTGCGTCGGCAACGATGGCATCATCGGCATCGACGAGTTCCTGGCCATCCTCGGCACCTGGGGCAGCCCCGGTCCGTGCGACTACGACGGCAGCGGTGCCGTCGGCATCGAGGAGTTCCTGAAGGTCCTGGGCACCTGGGGCACCTGCCCGTAACCCGAACCGTCACGGAACGTCCGAGATCGCTTCACCCCCGGCTCATGGGAGCCGGGGGTTTTCTTGTGAAGCAGGGGTGAGGGATCAGGGGTTAGCCATGAGGCAGGAGGGCGGGGCCGGGGTCGCCGGGGGCGAACAGATGCAGCGCATCAGGGGCGACGGCGAGACCGAGCGTCTCGCCGACGTCGGCGGTGTCGATCCGGGCCGTGAGGCGGGCACCGCCGGGGGTGGGGCCGGTGACGTACGTCGCGTCGCCGAGTGTCTCGACCGTTTCGACGGTCATCGTGAGGGGTCCGCCGGGGTCGGCGTGCAGCGAGCCCGGGCGGATGCCGAGGACGATGTCACGGCCGACGTGGGGTGCTGCCCACGGCGGGAGGCTGAGGCGGGTTCCATGACCATCACCGAAGGCCGGGCCGTTGTCGACGCGGCCCTGGAGAAAGCTCATCGGCGGGTCGCCGAGAAAGCCTGCGACGAAGCGGTCGGCCGGGTGGCGGTAGACCTCGCCGGGCGGGCCGGTCTGGACGACGCGGCCGTCTCGCATCACGACGATCCGATCGCCCAGGCTCATGGCCTCGGCCTGGTCGTGGGTCACGTAGAGCACCGTCGCGTTGAGCGACCGTAGCAGTGTCTTGAGCCGCGACCGCAGACGCCCGCGGTGGCCGGCGTCGAGGCTTCGCAGCGGCTCGTCGAACAGATAGCACGCCGGGTCGGCCACCACCGCCCGGCCCACGGCGAGCCGCCTCCGCTCGCCCCCGGACAGGGCGGCCGGCCGGCGGTCCAGCAGGTGTTCCAGGTCGAGCAGCCGCGCCGCGTCCCGGACCCGTCGGTCGGTCTCGGCGCGATCCCGCGGGCGTCGCCGCGCGGCGAAGGCCAGGTTGCCCGAAACGGTGAGATGCGGGTAGACCGCGTCCTCCTGGAAGACCATGGCCACCCCGCGATCACGGGGCGGCCGCCCCGTCACCGATCGGCCGCCGATGGCGACGGTCCCCGCGGTCACCGTCTCCAGCCCGGCGATCATCCGCAGGGTCGTCGTCTTGCCGCAGCCCGACGGCCCCACGATGACCACGATCTCACCGTCGGCCACCCGCAGGTCCAGCCCGCTCACCGCCGCCACCCCACCCGGATACACCTTGGTCAGTCCCTCGACAACGAGCTCCGTCATCCCCCCATTATGCTCGCTGCTGGCGGTTGGCTGCTCGCTTTCCGGCGTCTACGGACACGCCCCCCACAGCCCCAGGACCTTCAGGAAGTCCGTGATCCCCACGCCGCCCCCGTCGACGTCGCACGGCACGCCCGTCTGCCCCCAGGATCCCAGCACGGCCAGAAACTCATCGATGCCGATCTCGCCGTCGCCGTTGATGCAGTCCCAGGGGCAGGGGGCGACAACCGTGAAGCTGGCCCCCGCGTTGTTCGTGAACACCGCGGCCCCCGTCGTGAGGTCGTAGTCGTCGGCGTTGCTCGTGCTGGGGGCGTTGAACGGCCCCTGGAAGGCCAGGGCCGCCTCGCCGCCCGAAGGCAGCGGATCGGGCCAGGGCGGGCCGAACTCGCCGTCGGGGTCGTTGGTGATGCTGCCGGTGGTGGACCCCGTGTAGGCGTCGCCGCCCCAGCTCAGCCGCCAGTAGATCGCCAGCCCGGAGTTGTTCTCGAAGGTGATGGTTCCTGCCGGCAGAGAGCTCTCCGGAATCACGTTGGTGAGCACGAAGTCCGGCGCGGCGGCGGGGCTCGTCACGGCCGGGAAGCCGGGGCTGGCGATCAGCACCCGCGCGCCCGCCGACCCGTCGGGCACGTTGCTGGTGAAGTCGATGAGCAGGACGGGGTTCAGCCCCGCCGCGTCGTGCGCCCACAGCTTGCCGCCGCTGACGAGATTCTGGAGGTTGGCCCGCATCCGCAGCTGGATCGCCTGGGCCCCGGCGTCACCGCCGACGCCCCCGATCACCCGCTCGATCTGCATGAAGTGAAAAGTCGCGTGGACGGGCCCCGCGACCGCCGCCGCGAGACCGCCGGACACCAGCCAACCGAAGCGTGCTCTCGTCATACGCGTTATCCCCAGTGCCCCAGTAACAGCAGGAAGTCGCCGATGCCGACGATTCCGTCATGGTCGAGATCCTCGGGCCCTCCGGTCTGCCCCCACGCCCCGACCAGGAGCACGAAGTCCGTGATACCGACCAGCCCGTCGGCGTCGAAGTCGGCGAACAGAGGGCTGATGCGAAGGACCACTCCCGTGTCGCCGGAGGGCACGCCGGTGGTGTTGACCAGAGCGTACAGCTCCCCCGAGGCGTCGGAGCCCATGCCCAGCAGCGAGAACTCGTCGATCATCTGCTGGCCGATGATGATGGGCTCGACCACCTGGTCGTTCTCGTGCAGGTAGAAGAGACGGGCGTCGGTGGAGTAGGTCCGGGCGAACTCGCCGAAGACGTAGCGGCCCTGCAGGGCGGGGATCGCCTCGCCCCGGTAGACGAAGCCGCCGATGATCGCGATGCCGTCGTCGTGGTCGTACTCGGCGATGGGCCCGATCAGCCCGGCGGGGACGTCCAGCGCGGCGTCGGTGACGTAGCCCGAGTCGTTGCCGTTGGCCACGAAGACGAACGACCCCTCGGCGTGGTTCCAGCCATAGTTGCCGCCGGCGACCACGACGTTGACCTCCTCGACGTCGTTCTGCCCGACGTCGGCCAGAAGCAGGTCGCCGGTGAGCGTGTCAAAGGAGAACCGGAAGGGGTTGCGGAAGCCGTAGGCGTAGATCTCCGGCACGAACCCGGCCATGCCCACGAACGGGTTGTCGGCGGGGATGCCGTAGGCGCCGTTGGCCGAGTTGCTGCCGGCCGGATCGATGCGGATCACGCTGCCGAGGATCGTCGACGGATCGGCCCCGTTGCCGATGCAGCCGTGGCCGATCAACGGCCCGCCGATGAAGGTCTGCCCGTCCTTGTCGTCCGCCCCGCCCCCGTCGCCCAGGGCGACGTAGCGCATGCCATCGGGCCCGAAGTTGACGGCTCCGGCGTTGTGGTTGAACTGGGGCTGGTCAATCCGCATGAGCGCCCGCGCCGTCGTGGGGTCGACGACTGACCCGGGGTCCGCCGGGTCGGGGACCTGCCACTCGCGGATGACGCTGCGGTGATCCGGCAGCACGCCCGGCGGCATCGTCGAGAAGTCGGCGGGCTTGAACACGTGCTCGGAGGTGTACGTGTAGAGCAGTCCGTTGTCCTGGTAGTCCGGATGAAAGGCGACCCCCAGCAGCCCGCGCTCGTCGAAGCTGCCGGGCCCGAAGACGCCCAGGTCCACCAGCAGCGGCGACACGTCCAGGAACACCGTCTTGACACCCGTCGCGAGATCGATCGCCCACAGGATCCCGTTCTGGTCCGAGACAAAGAGCCTCTCGAAATCGCCCGGCGCAAACGTCGCCCAGTTCGGCGCCGTGAGGCCGGTGGCCACCGTCTCCAGGAAGAGATGCACGTCACCACCGAGGACGTCGGGCAGCGGGTCGACCAGGGGCCCCGGCACGACCTGGCCGCGGATCTCGCCGGGCGGGTTGAGGGCGGTGTGCAGGTTCACGTACCACAGTCCGGCCAGAAGGTCGTCGGCCTGCTGGTCACTGACGACGGCCGAGCCCGTGAGCACGCCGGAGGCGGCGCCCCCGTCGGAGATGGTCACCGCGGGCGCGGCGGCTGCGCAGAGCGGCGCCGGCCCGTGGAAGTGGCTCACGGTCAGCGGACCCGAAAGGCCCGCGTAGGTGATCGCCCAGCTCAGCAGGTTGGTGTCGGGATCCAGCGTCGCGGTGCCCGTGCCCGCGGCCGCGGTGTCCACGGCCGGTGTCTCCTGGTCGCCGTCGATGGTCATGACGAAGTCGATGACGCCGGCCGCGGCCGGCGTCCCCGACACAAACAGGGCGGCCGCCGCAACCAGTGACGGACGTCGAGGCCGGTGCCGCCGGGGCCGTGAATCGCACATGGTGGATCTCCTTCGTGCGTCCCCGCGACCCTGATGTCGCCGGCATCCGGCGGGATTGCAAAAACACGGCGGATTCACGGGCGTCGGGCAAGAAACGACCCTCCCGTCAACATTAGATAAGTAAGCGGACTCGTCGGTCGAGGATCGCCCAGGACGGACCGCAACGGTGAGCCAGCTCAGCCCGGACGGATTTTCCCGCCGCTTCACGGCCTGCTCGAGATCGTTGTGGTGCATCGCGGTTGCGATCCTCGGAGATCTCGACCCGGCCGAGGACGTGTTGCAGGAGGCGGCCTTGACCGCTCTAGGCAAGCTCCACCAGTTCGACCCCGCCACGACGTTTACGGCGTGGATGGGACAGATCGTCCGGTACACCGCGCTGAACCACGCCCGGCGGCGGGCGAGGACCTCGACGAGCGTCGACCCCACCGTGCTCGACGAGACCGCCGCCCCTCCGCCGGTGGCCGGTCCGCTGCGATTGACGGGCCGCGGCCAGCTCGCCCGCGACCAGGGCGACTTCGACGATGACGTGATGGCGGCGCTGAGCGAGCTCGACCAGCCGGCCCGCGAGTGCCTGCTGCTGCGTGTCGTGCTCGACATGCCCTACCGCGAGATCGCACGGGCCCTGGACCTGCCCGAGGGCACCGCCATGAGCCACGTGCACCGGGCGCGACGTCTGCTGCGCGATCGTCTCTCGACGCCGACGCCATCGGCGGAGGTGGCCCCGTGAGCGTTCAGCCCGTACTCGACCGTCGCATCGACGAGGCGCTGCGTCGCCTGATCCGCCCGCCGTCGGAGGACCGCCTGCGCGCCATCGCCGAGGACGCGGTCCGCAAGGTCGCCTCGACCCGGCGGCGCCCGTCCGTGCGTCGACGCGGCCTGGCGGTGGCGGCGGCCGTGGTTTTCGCCGTCGGCGGCGGGTGGCAGCTCTACCAGGCACTGCGTCCCGCGGCGTCGCCCGGCGGCACCTACCAGCGACAGCCGTGGCGGAGCCTTCATCAGGTGTATGGCGACTGGCTCGTCGACGGCTTCCGCCCCGCCTGGGTGTGCGCCGACGAACGGGAGTTCGCGGCGTCGTTTCGCTCGGTCCTGGACCAGGGGCTGCGGCTGGGTGAGTTGCCGGCGGGCACCACCGTCCTGGGCCTGTCCTACTGCCACAGCATCACGCCGCAGACGACCTGCCTGCTGGCCAGGGCCGACGGGCGTCCGGTGGTG
>JBFGEG010000049.1:0-25857 GCA_041580235.1 Phycisphaerales bacterium | reverse complement strand
GGCCGATTGCAACGCCAACACCATTCCCGACGCCATGGACGTAGCGCTGGGGGCCGCGGATCTCAACAGCAACAACGTCCCCGACGCCTGCGAGGCCGACTGCAACACCAACGGGACGGCCGACCACGTCGAGATCCAGGCCGACATGTCCCTTGACATCGATCGCAACGCCGTTCTGGACTCGTGCCAGGACTGCGACGGCGATGGGATCGGCGATCTCGTGGAGCTCGAGGGCGCCCACAACGTGTGGGTCGGCTCGGAGGTGTCAGGCAGCCTGGCCGAGTTCCATGCGCTCTCCGGCGTCAAGGCAGCCGAAAGCAGCGGCACGGCCCTGTCATTTCCCGCCGACCTGGTCATCACCGGCGACCGCCGGATCCTCGTCTCCAGCGCCCTCGACGACCGCGTCGTCGAGTTCGACCGGCTCGGCGGCTACGTGGGCGATCTCGTGGCCGCAGGCAGCGGAGGCCTCGTGCTGCCCACGGGGCTGGTGGTTTCGCCGGCGGGGACGCTTCTGGTGGGCAGCCGCAACACCCACGAGGTGCTCGAGTACGACCTGTCGAGCGGGGCGCCGCTGGGGGTCTTCGTCTCGGCGGGGGCCGGGGGGCTGCTCAACCCCTTCGGCCTGGCCTTCGGTCCCAACGGCAACCTCTTTGTCACCAGCAACACCGACGAGGTGCTGGAGTATGACGGCGTCACGGGGGCCCCGGTCGGCACCTTCGTCTCCGCGGCCGGCAACGGGGGACTGAACGTCCCCCGCGGCATCCTCTTCAAGCCCGACGGCAACCTGCTCGTGGCCAGCTACAACACCAACCAGATCCTGGAGTACGACGGGGTGAGCGGCGTCTTCGTCGGCCAGTTCAACAACGGGGGCACGGCCACCGTCCTCACGCTCGATCAGCCGTGGGGTCTGCGGCTGGGTCCCGACGGCGACGTGTACGCGAGCCGCCACCAGGTCAGCGCCGGCCTCGGACCCGGCGACGGAGGCCAGAACACGGACTACGACTGGAGTCTCCACGATCATCACGTGGAGGACGACATCGCGGGCCTGCACATCAACTCCACGCGGATCTACATCTTCGACGTCGACAGCGGGATCTTCGTCCGGACGTACGTTACCGGCCACGACACGGGGCTTTCCTTCCCCACCGGGTTCGACTTCATGCCGGGCGAGACGACCGACGCCGACTTCAACCTGATTCCCGACGAGTGCGAGACCCCGTGCCCCGGTGACGTGAACGGCGACGGGGAGGTCGGCATCGCCGACTTCCTGGCCGTGATCGGCGGCTGGGGCACGCCCGCCGGGGACCTGGACGGCGACGGGGACACGGGAATCACCGATTTCCTCATCGTGATCGGCAACTGGGGAACCTGCCCCTAGACGGGGGACCGGCAGAGTCCGAAAACCGATCGATGCCGGGCACCTCGCCGGCCCGTCTCGCGCCGCGCGTGGAACTTTGGCGATGCTGCGGCGCGGCGGCGCAGCGGTCGCGGGCGGGTCCCGAAGTGAACGTCTCAATCGGTCGATAGGCCGTCAACGCGTTTCGCGTGGGCGGTCATTCTGCGCTTTCCGCCTTCCGGGAGGTCTTTCGACGGTGAGCACATCAACGACTTCCGATTCCGGCTTTGCGAAGGGCGTTGTCGACCGAAGCTGGATCGCCGCGATCGCCACCGCCGTTATCGGCGCGGCGCTGAGCGTCGTGCTGTTTGTCGCCACCCGCGGTCTTCACCAGAAGGCACTGCAGGATGAGTTCGCCGGGCTTGCCGAAGAACGGATTGCCGCGGTCAAGCTGACCGTCGAGCGCGATCTCGACGTTCTCCACTCGGTCAACGCCTTCTTCGAAGCTTCCAACTTCGTGGATCGGGACGAATTCCGGGCGTTCACGAGCCCGTTGCTGGCGCGGCAGCCCGGCATCCAGGCCCTGGAGTGGATTCCGCGCGTGACCGCGGACCGAAGGGCGGAGTTCGAGCAATCCGCCCGGGCCGACGGCCTGACCGACTTCGTCATCACGCAGCGTTCCGCGGACGGGACCAGGGTGAAGGCCGACGATCGCGCCGTGTACCACCCCGTGTTCTATCTGGAGCCGCTGGAAGGCAACGAGGCGGCGCTCGGCTTTGACCTGTCCTCCGACCCGGCGCGGCGACAGGCCCTGGAGCAGGCGGCGGAGACGGGCCTCGTCGTGGCCAGCCCGCGCGTCAAGCTCGTCCAGCAAGGCAGGGAGCGCGACGGCGTCCTCCTGTTCTTTCCGAGGTATCGTCGCGACGCACCGGTGTCCACCGCCCAGGAACGCCGCGACAACCTGGTCGGGTCCATCCTCGGCGTCTTCCGCACCGCCGACTTTCTCGCGAGCGCGGTCTCGCTGTTCGAGCTCGCCAACATCGACATCCGCCTCGAAGACGAATCCGCGGCGGAGGACCGGCGGGTGCTGGCCGTTCACGCGCCGCGCCCCGACGGCGCGGCTGCCGCCCGTGCCGGTGTCGAGGACTCCTCGTCGCCGCTTCGGCAGGCCGCGGCGTTTGACGTCGGCGGGCGGACGTGGCGGGTGACGTGCTCTCCCGCTCCGGCCTTCTTTGCGCGGAGGCGGTCGATCATGCCCTTGAGCGCACTGCTGATCGGCCTGCTCTTCAGCCTCGTGCTGGCCGGGTACGTGCACCGGATCGGCGGCGAGGCCAGCCGCGTCAATCGGCTCGTCAAGGAGCGCACGGCCGAGCTGCGGGCCAGCGAGGAGCGCTTCGAGCTGGCCGTCTCCGGGTCCAGCGACGGACTGTGGGACTGGAACGTGCTCACCAACGAAGTGTACTACTCACCGCGGTTCAAGACGCTGATGGGCTACGAAGACCACGAGATCGACAACGTCTTCGAGTCATGGGAGACACGCCTGCATGCCGACGATCGAGGTCCGGTGCTCGACGCTATTCGCGCGCACATCGAGGATCGCGTTCCTTACGACGTTGAGTACAGGCTCCGGACCAAATCCGGTATCGACCGGTGGTTCCGAGCCCGCGGCCAGGCAGTCTGGAACGACGAGGGTCGCGCCACGCGGATGGCGGGGTCGATCACCGACATCACCGACCGCAAGCTGGCCGAGGCGCAGCTCAGAAAGACCAACCAGCAGCTGGAGGCGGCCCGCGAGGCGGCGGACGCCGCGAATCACGCCAAGAGCGAGTTCCTCGCGAGCATGAGCCATGAGCTGCGGACGCCGCTCAACGCCATCATCGGGTTCACCGACGGCCTGCTCCAGCGCGTGGACAAGCACCCGTTGACCGATCATCAGAAGAACCGGCTGTCACGCGTCAAGCTGGCGGGCCAGCACCTGCTCTCGCTGATCAACGACGTCCTGGACATCGCCAAGGTCGAGGCGGGAGAGATGCGTGTCAACGCGACGACGTTCGACGCCGGCGACCTCGCCGGCGAGGTCGGCGACCTGACCGAGGCACTGGTCGCGGACAAGCCGGGGGTTACGTTCAGCCTGAAGAGCGACGGCGGGGTACCGCCCGTCCACTCCGATCGGGACAAGATCAAGCAGATCCTCGTCAACCTCCTGAGCAACGCCGTGAAGTTCACCGAGGACGGTTCGGTGACCCTGCTCGTGCAGCGCGACGGCGCCTCCGTGCTGTTCAGCGTCGAGGACACCGGGGTCGGCATCCCGCAGGCCGAAGTCCACAAGGTGTTCGACAAGTTCCATCAGGTCGGCGGCGTGCACCAGGAGGGTGGCACGGGGCTGGGCCTGGCCCTGTGCCGGCAGTTCGCCGACCTGCTCGGCGGCGTGCTCACCGTGCGCAGCGTGGAGGGCCAGGGCAGCACCTTCACGTTGAGCGTCCCGGCCCACCTGGACGAGACGGCGCCCGATCACACGCTGGTGATCCGCCAGATCCGCGAGCGGGCCCGGTCGTCGGAGTCGGGCCCCGGCCAGCGGGTGGTTCTCTGCGTCGAGGACAACCCCAACAACATGCTCCTGCTGCAGGACTATCTCTCGGAGGCGGGGTGTCACGTCATTCCTCTGTTCGACAGCGCCGACGCGATCAAGGTGGCCGAGTCGGAGTCCCCGGATCTCGTCGTGCTCGACGTGATGATGCCCGGCCTCGACGGGTGGGAGCTGCTGCGGCGTCTCAAGTCGAACCCCCGGACCCGCGACGTCCCCGTCATCCTGGCCACCGCCATCGACGACGAGGATCTCGGGCTGAGCCTCGGCGCCAGCGACTATCTCACGAAGCCCATCGACAAGAGCCAGCTGCTGGAGAGCATCGACCGCGTCGGCAGCACGCCCGGACGGGACACCTGCGAGGTGGCCGTCGTCGATGACGATCCGAGCGTGCGTGATCTCCTGGGCGACCTCCTGGAGGACGAGGGGTACAGGGTGCGCGTCTTCGAGGACGGCGCCGACTTCCTGGAGGCGCTGGAGACCTGGAAGCCGGACGCGCTGCTCCTGGACCTGATGATGCCTCGCGTGGACGGCTTTGCCGTCGTCGACGCCATGCGGAACAACCCGGCATGGCGGGACATTCCCACGCTCATTCTCACCGCGATGATCCTGTCGTCGGAGCAGCTGGTGGACCTGAACAAGCGCGTCCAGCTCGTGATCGAGAAGAACGGCATGAGCCGCGACCGGGCGTTGAAGCAGATCGTTGACTATCTCGAGGTTCTCCCCCGAAAAGGAATGGCGGCATGAGCACGATCCTGCTCGTCGAGGACAAGGCGGACAACCAGCTCGTCATCGAGGACATCTTCGAGTTTGACGACGTCGGGGCCGAGCTGGTGATCGTGGAGACCGCCGAGGATGCCCTGGAGAAGCTGCGCGAGATCCGGCCGATCCTGATCCTGATGGACGTGGGCCTGCCCGGCATGTCCGGGCTGGAGGCGACCGCGATCATCAAGAGTGACCCCGCCACCCGCGACATCCCCGTGTGGGCCATCACCGCCCATGCCATGAAGGCCGCCGAGGAGGAGGCGCTGGCCGCGGGCTGCAGCGAGTACGTGACCAAGCCTGTCAACGCGCCGCAGCTGGCCGAGCGGCTCAAGGGGTTCGTCCAATCGCACGGATCGAGGGAGGCGGCATGACACCCAGAATCCTGATCGTGGACGATCAGGAGACCAACCGGATGGTCCTTGCCGACGCGCTCGAAGACGAGGGCTACGACCTCAGCGAGGCGCGCAACGGCATGGAAGCGCTGGAGGCGGTCCACAAGGACCCGCCGGACGTCATCCTGCTCGACGTGATGATGCCGGCCATGGACGGCATCGAGTGCTGCCGCCAGCTCAAGGCTGACCAGCGAACGTCACATGTCCCGGTCATCCTGGTCACCGCCCTCGATGCCGAGCGGCACGTCATCAGCGGGCTCGATGCCGGCGCCACGGACTACATCGGCAAGCCTTTCGCGGGGCCGGTGGTCCGGGCCCGCATCCGCGCGGCGCTGCGGTCCAAGCTCGCTCATGACGAGCTGATCGAGCAGGCCCGCCGGATCCGCGAGCTCGCCCAGACTCTGGATGCCAAGAACAGCGAGCTTACCGCCTTGGCGCTGCACGATGGCCTGACGGGACTTCCCAACCGCGTCCTCTTCCGCGATCGCCTCGAGCAGGCCATCCGACGCGGGCAGCGCGACCCGGATCATCTGTTCGCCCTGCTCTTTCTCGACCTCGACCGATTCAAGTTCGTCAACGACAGCTTCGGCCACGACGCGGGCGATCGGCTGCTCGTGCAGATCGCCGAACGGCTTCAGAAGGAGCTCCGCAGCGCCGACACCGTCTCCAAGCTGGGGCAGGGCAACCTCCCCTCGCGGCTCGGAGGTGACGAGTTCGTGGTTCTGCTCGACGGGCTCGCCGAGCCGGAGGACGCCAAGCACGTCGCCGAGCGGCTCCAGGAGGCGCTCGCAAAGCCCTACGACCTGGCGGGGCATCGGATCGTGGCCACCGCCAGCATCGGGATCATCACAAGCGACGGTCGCTACGAGCGGGCCGACGACATGCTTCGGGATGCCGACGCCGCCATGTACCACGCCAAGCAGAGCGGTCGCGCGCAGCACGTGGTCTTCGACGGCCACCTTCGCGAGGAGCAACGGCTTCGGCTCTCGAAAGAGAGGGAGCTGCGCGACGCGGTGCAGGGCGAGGCGCTCATGGTGTGCTACGAGCCGATCTTCCGCCTGGCCGACGGCGGCCTCGCCGGATGCGAGACCTCGGTGTACTGGACTCGAGCCGACGGCAGCCGCGCGACGCTGGACACCGTCATGCCCCTCGCCGAGGAGACCGGTCTCACCGTGGAGATCGGCCGTCTCTCGCTCATTCAGGCGTGCCGCGAGTGGCGGGGATGGCAGCAGCGGTGCCCCGACGACCCGCCTCTGACGTTGACCCACAACCTGACTGCTCGGCAGCTGCGTGACCCGGCCCTGGTGGACACCGTTGGGGCCGCGATCCAAGAGACGGCCATGGCCGCCGAGTCGCTGATGCTCGAGATTCCCGAACGTGTGGTCGCCGCGGCAGGCGACGACGTGCACGGCGTGCTGCGCGAGCTCAAGAGTCTCGGAGTGCGGCTGTCCATCGACGGGTTCGGAACGGGCCACTCGGCGCTGACGATGCTTCACCGGCTGCCCGTCGACACGGTGAAGCTCGATCGCGAGCTGGCCACGAGCCTGGGTCGGCGCGTCGAGTATGCGGCCGTCGTGCAGGCCGTGGTCTCGCTGGCCCACAACCTCAAGACGAGCGTCGGTGTCGACGGGGTCGAGATTCAGGCTCAGCTCGTCCAGCTCCAGGCGTTTGACTGTGACACGGTCCAGGGACCGTACTTCTGCGGGAGGCTCACCCCCGACGCGTTCGAGGCGCTGCTGCGGCAGGGCGGATCGCTGGCCATGAGGAGCTCGGCATGACCCCGAAGATCCTGATCGTCGATGACAAAGAGGACAACCGGTTCGTGCTCGTCGACGCCCTGGAGGACGAGGGCTACCAGCTGCGCGAAGCCGCCGATGGGATCGCCGCGCTGGAGGCGGTCCACGAGGAGCCGCCGGACGTCATTCTTCTGGACATCATGATGCCGCGCATGGACGGCATCGAGTGCTGCCGCCGGCTCAAAGCCGACGAGAAGACGCGTCACATCCCGGTCATTCTCGTGACCGCCCTCGGCGAGGACGAGCACGTCATCCGCGGTCTCGGCGCCGGGGCGACCGACTACGTGGCCAAGCCGTTTGCCGGCCCCGTGGTCCGCGCGCGAATAGGCGCCGCCCTGCGATCCAAGCTCGCCCACGACGAGCTGGAGGAACGCAACCGCGAGATCCGCCAGCTCGTGAGCGTCCTGGAGCAGAAGAACAATCGGCTGGCGGAGATGACCGACACCGCCCACCGGTTCGTCGACAACGTGGCGCATGAGTTCCGCACGCCCCTGTCGGTGATCAAGGAATTCGCGTCCATCATCGAGGACGGGCTCGGCGGCCCTGTGAGCGACAAGCAAGCGGAGTACCTGGAGTTCATCGGCAGCGCCACCCGCGACCTGGCGCAGATGGTGGACGACTTCCTCGACAGCAGCAAGCTCAAGGCATGCACCCTGCGCGTTGATCGGCGGCCGTGCGGCGTGACCGACATCCTCGACACGGTTCGTCCCATGCTCAACGCCCGCGCCGCCCAGAAGTGCATCACCTTCGTCGAGGACCTGGACGGCGGCGTACCTGAGATCTTCGCCGACGTGGAGAAGGCCTCGCGCGTGCTGCTGAACCTGGCCACCAACGCCATCAAGTTCTCGCCGGAGGGCAGCGAGATCCGGATCTGGGCCCGCCCGACCAACGACGGCGGGGCGGAGATCGGCATCACCGACCAGGGGCCGGGGCTCTCGCCGGAGGACGTGCGGACCGTGTTCCAGCGTTTCAAGCAGGTCGGCGACGTCGAGCGGGCCAGCACCAAGGGTTTCGGCCTCGGTCTGAACATCGCCAAGGAGCTGATCTGGCTGAACCTGGGCACGGTCAACGTGGCCAGCGAGCCCGGCGCCGGCAGCACGTTCTCCTTCACGCTGCCGCCCTGTCGCCCGGAGACGGTTCTGCAGCGTTACTTCGAGCGGCTGCGGGAGCTCGACGAGCCGCCGATCAAGATGACGGTGCTGCGGGCCCGGTCGTCCGACCCCGCCGAGGATGGCGACGCCGTGCGCGGCCGGCTGGTGGCGGCCTGCCATCCGACGGACATCGTGCTCGCGGCAAGCGGCGACGGGTCGGCGGTCCTCGTCGGCTCGACAACGGAGCCGAAGCGCTGGATCAAGCGGCTGCAGGAGGCCGCGCGGTCGGGCGGCGACCCGTCGGCGCCGCCCGCCGCCGTCGACGTGACGTGCGTGGGGTCCTGGTCGTTCAGACGCCAGGACGAGATCGCCGCGTGCGTGCTGGATCAACTGCGGGAGTCACGCGCCTGTGCCTAGGACGATTCTCCAGATCGACGACGAGCCTGCCATCTCCGCCGCGCTGAAGGTCCGGCTCAGCGCCGCCGGGTATGCGCTGCTCAGCGCGCCCGACGGCAGCTCGGGGCTCGCCGCCGCGGCCGAGCACCGTCCCGACGCCATCCTGCTCGACATCCGGATGCCGGGCATGGACGGCTTCGAGGTCTGCCGCCGGCTCAAGGCGAGCCCCGAACTCGCGGGCATCCCGGTCATCTTCCTTACTGCCAATGCCAGCGACGAGGCCAGACGCATCGCCGGCGAGATCGGAGCCGCGGACTTCCTGGCCAAGCCCTATGAGCCCGGCGATGTGCTCGACGCGATCGAGCAGGCGGTGGGCGGTAACGGAGACGCACCGCGGTGACGCGTTGCAGGTGGCGGGTCGTGCCTCGTACGGCCCAACCCCAGCGATCGATGGACCGATAGTTCCGACACCCGGCAAGAAGGGGATCAAGAGCATGACAAGCAAACCGGCCGAGATCATCATCGCCGACGACGACCTGGCCTTCGTCAAGGCCCTGTCCGTGCGGCTCGAGCAGGCGGGCTACCGCGTCATCATCGCCCGGGACGCCTACAACGCCCTGGCCCGCGCCGTGGAGAGCAACCCGGACGTCATGATCCTGGACATCCACATGCCCGCCGGTGACGGCTTCTCCGTCCACGAGCGCATGGACCGCATGACCGGCCTCATGACGGTGCCCGTGATCTACGTCACCGGCGACAAGTCGCCCCAGACGGCGAGAATCGCGTCCGAGCGCGGCTGTGCGGCCCTGCTGCACAAACCGTTCTCGACCGACGACCTGATCGGCGCCATTGAGAGAGTCCTGTCCGGTGCGGCGACCGGAGTCTCCGGTTCGGGACAACCCGATGATGGATCGAGCCGATAGAGGCCGATGCGGCGGGAGGCGATCCCGCGGCGTCGATGAGAGACACTGGGGGTGCACGCATGTCCGAGAAGGCTCAGATCGTTCTTGCCGACGATGACGTCGGCTTCGTCAAGGCCCTGACCGTCCGGCTGGAGCAGGAGGGCTACAAGGTGTTCGCGGCTCCCGACGGCTACTTCGCCCTGGCGGAGGCCGTCGAACACAAGCCTGACCTGCTGATCCTCGACATTCACATGCCGGCGGGAGACGGCTTCACCGTCCAGCAGCGCAAGGACAAGATGAGCCCGCTCGCCGACGTGCCGGTGATCTACGTGACGGGTGACAAGTCGGATCAGACCCGCCTCCGCGCCGAGTCGTCAGGCGCCATGCTGGTCCACAAACCTTTCGAGCTCCAGGAACTGCTCACCGCGATCGAGCAGACGCTCGCCAGCCGCGCGGCCTGACCGGAGGGGGGACCGACCATGTCAACGAGCCACCGTGCACGGATCCTGATCATCGACAACGACGAGGACCTGGTGAGGGCGATCTCCACGCGTCTGGGGCACCTCGGCTATGTCTGCCTCACGGCCGCGTCGGGCGCCCAGGGCCTGAGCATCCTCCGCGAGGCCGAGGTCGATCTGGTCATCACCGACCTCAACATGCCCAACGGCGACGGCATCGATGTCCTCAAGTCGATCCGTGAAACGGGCGACCTGCCGGCCATCGTGGTCACGGGCTTCTCCGAGGAGTACCGCGACCAGCTTCGGGGCCTGGCCGTGGCCCGCCTGCCCAAGCCGTTCGAGTCGCAGGCGCTGGTGGACCTGGTCGAGCTCGAGCTGGGGTCGGCCCGGGCCGGCTCGTAACCCCGCGGAACATCGAGCTCAGGGGAGGGGCAGGCCCGTCGGCTGCGGCCGTTTCCGCGAGGCCGAGCCTACTGCGGCCATCCCGATGGACCATCATGCATGGTCGAATGGAGCGTACCGGGCTCGAACCGGTGACCTCGTGCTTGCAAAGCACGCGCTCTCCCAACTGAGCTAACGCCCCGAAACAAAGGCTGAAGGCCGACGGCGGCCCTCAGCCGGTTTCCAGCCCAGTATATATCGGCCGTCCGGAGACAAGCGTCGCGACCGATTGCGTCGAGGTCAGTTTCCGGAGTCCAGCACGTCGATCCGGCGGGGCTCGATCAGCAGGACCCGCAGGCCGCCGTCGTCGATCTTCTCGCCCACGACGCCGACGCGGTGACCGAGCAGGTTGGCGTACTCGAAGCGCTCATCGGGCTCCACGTAGCCGAGGGTCCGGCCCGTCTCGTCCCGGATGCGCAGTAGCCTCGGCAGCCGCTTGCCGTCATAGATGGTCGAGGCGTCGAGCCGGCCCACGGCCGCGTAGATGTCAAACGCCTCGATCTCGAGCCGCGCCTCCGCGGCGGTCTGCGTGGCCTGCTGCGCGCGACGCAGCACGCCGACCATCTCGACTCGGCGCTGCTGCACCTCGGCCCACAACTCCAGCTGCCGCGCTCGTGTCTGAGCGAACTTCGAGATCGAGCGGCTCTCCTGACGCTCGGCCAGGTCGAGGTACAGCAGCCTCAGCGGCTCGACCTCGGCCGACTCGACGGGCTCGGCCAGCAGACGCGCGTAGGCGGTCTCGAGATCGTCGAGCATGATCTTGACCATGCGCCGCTCGGCGATGCGCTTGCGCGCCGCGGGCGAGACGGGTTGAGGCGCCCGTATCGGCGAAGCGGTCGCGGTGGGAGCGGGCTCCGGCTCGATCGCCACGCCGATGTTCGGCTGCGCGCGGCCCAACGGCCCCTGATTCACCGGGACGACCTCCGTGCGGACGGCGGGCGGGGCCGGCTGCGGCTGCGGCGACTGGGGTCGGACCTGCCGCCGGGGGGTGGCGGCCTCCCAGGCGGCGATCTCCGACGACGCCGCGGCTCGCAGCTGCTTCAGGTCGATCCAGCCCTCCGCGTCGTCGGGAAGCTCGACCTTGTGGATCAGCTCGTCGCCGAGGGTCACCGTTTCCAGGATGACGACCGTTCGCGTCGCCGGCAGCGTGACCGCAGGCTTCCAGCTGCTGGCGGGGTCGAGCTTCGCATCGAGGTTCGGCGCGAAAACGTCCGTCGGGGCCGCGGTCGTCCCGCCCTTGCCGTCGGGGTTCACGACGAAGTGGGCGCTGCTCGTCTTGGGATACTTGATGAAACCGAAGGAGCCGTCGAAGGCCGGCCCCACGGCGGCAATCCGCGCCCAGCCCGCCTTCTCGCCGATGACCTTGACCACGTCGCCGGCGTACACCTGGCCGAAGGGGTAGTACCGGACATCGGCTCCGGCCCGGACGTAGTCGTCGGTGGTCAGCGTGGCGAAGTACGGAAATTGATCGGGGGCTTGACCCGATGCGGGCCCCGGAAACCCCGACACGGCAAGCAGCCCAAGGCTGCAGACGTAAGCGCGGCGCAGCACAGCACGCATGGCAGACCTCCTTGTCTTTGCCCTCACCGGGGACGGCGAGGGGGCCGCTCAGCCCGCGGCCGGGTCAGAACACTCCATGTTCAGCCGGCCGAGCGTAACCGGCCCCGGCGATTTGAGCAACCGTCCCCACGCGTCCGGGCGGCAATTGCTGCTACCTTATGAAGATGCGCTTCGGCCAAACCCTCGGTGCCGTTCTCGTGGCCGCGTTCCTGACCCTGCCGGCATGCCGGTCGCCGTTCTCCGCGGAGCAAGGCGATGACGTGCTCCGCCGGCGGGTCGCAGGAGCGATCGATCGCGAGCTGGCCGGTGTCCCCGACGACCACCGACTCCTGGAGACAACCCAGCCCCCGGGCGAGGTCGAGGTGGAGCTTGCCGGCCGCGAGGCCGATCTGGCCGCCATCGGGCCGAAGGTGCCGTTCCCCGAGGGCAAGCTCGACCTGGGCCCGGACCTCACGGGGGCCAGACAGCAGGAGGTGGCGCTGAATCTGAAGTCCGTGATCGAGTCGGCGGTCCGCAACAACCTCTCGATCCAGCTGGGCCGGCTGCAGCCGGCCATCAACGCCTCCGACGTGGTCGCGGCCGAGGCCGCGTTCGACGCGGTGTTCCTCGCCAACATCAACTACGACAGCATCGACGAGCCGACGGTGGTGCCCGCGGTCGGAATGCCGCCCGTTCCCGTCGGAACGCCCACGCAGGTGAACGAGCAGTGGCGTTTCGAGACCGGGGTGCGCCAACGGCTCACCAGCGGCGGAGAGGTCTTCGTGACGACGGACCTGAGCCGCTTCGACAACCGCACGCCGGGGCTCGCGCTGGTGCCCGACCCGTCCTACACGGCCGCGGTCAGGCTGGGCATCACCCAGCCGCTGCTCCGCGGTTTCGGGACCAGCGTCAACACCGCCTCCATCCGGCTTGCCCGCAACGCCGAGCGCGGCTCCATCCAGCAGCTTCGTCTCGACCTGCTCAACCTCCTGGAGGCGACCGAGGCGGCGTACTGGAGCCTGGTGTTCGCATGGCAGGATCTGGCGATCCAGGAGTGGCTTCTCGAAGTCGGAATCCAGGTCCGCGACATCATGGACCGCCGGCGCGACTTCGACACCAAGCCGGCGCAGTACTCCGATGCCGTGGCCACCGTCGAGACACGCAAGGCTTTGACGATCTCGGCCCGCCGCGACATCCGCTTCGCCTCCGACAGGCTCAAGGTGCTCATGAACGACCCGCAGCTGACGGTCGGATCGGAGGCACTGCTCGTGCCCGCCGATGCCATGATCGAGTCGCCCATCCGCTACAACCTGCGGGAAGCGGTGATCACTGCGGTCGCCAACCGGCCGGAGATCGAGCAGGCGGTGCTCGGCATCGATGACTCGGCGATCCGCCAGATGCTCGCCGACAACAACCGGCTGCCCCTGCTCAATGTCTCGGCCCAGATGGATTTCTTCGGTCTCGACAACGCCGGTGACGAGGCGTACAGCAACCTCTTCGACGGCAACTTCGTCGACTACCTGCTGGGGCTCGCGTTCGAATACCCCATCGGCAACCGCGCCGCGGAGGCGGGCTACCGCCGGGCCCGGCTCGAGCGCTCGTCGGCGGTGATCGCCTACCAGCGGGCGGTCCAGGACGTGATCCTGGATGTCAAGAACGCCCTGCGCGACTGCATCACGAACTACGAGCTGATCCAGGCCAACCGCTCCTCGCGGATCGCCGCGGCGGAGAACCTCCGGGCCCTCCTTGTCGAGGAGGAGACGCTGGCCGCCCTCACGCCCGAGTTCCTCAACCTCAAGTTCCAGCGGCAGGACCGGCTTGCCGCCGCCCAGCGTGACGAAACCGCCTCTCTGGTCAGCTACAACACCTCGGTGGCGTCGCTCTACCGGACGATGGGCATCGGCCTCAGCATGAACCAGATCCAGCTGGAGATCGTCGATCCCGAGGACGGCACGGTGTCCCTGACCGCCTCGGCGCCCATCGGAGACGCCGGCGCCCCCGGAACCCCCGATGCCGCGTCAGGTGAAGGCTTCTGAGGCCGCCGTCGCCGAGGCCGCGGGCCGTCTGCGCGATGGCGACGTCGTCGTCTTCCCCACCGAGACCGTCTACGGCCTCGGCGCGGACACCTTCAACGACACCGCTCTCGAGCGGGTCTACGAGCTGAAGGGCCGGCCCGCCGCCAATCCCCTGATCGCGCACGTCACCGGCCCCGACCAGGCCCAACGCGTCGTCGCCGCCTGGGACGACCGCTGCTCGCGGCTGGCGAGCAGCTTCTGGCCGGGCCCGCTGACGCTGGTCCTTCCCAGGGCCGAGACCGTGCCCGACCGCGCCACGGCGGGCTGGCCCACCATCGCGGTGCGGGCACCGGATCACCCGGTGGCGCTGGAGCTGCTCGAGACCTTCGGCGGCCCCGTCTCCGCGCCGTCGGCCAACCGGTCAGGACGCGTCTCGCCCACCACCGCCGCCCACGTCGCCGGTGACTTCGCCGATATCGGGGATCTGCTGATCCTCGACGGGGGGCCGTGCGCCGTGGGCATCGAGTCGACCGTGCTCGACCTCTGCGGTGACGTGCCCGCCATCCTGCGGCCGGGCGCCGTGAGCGCCGAGGCGCTCGCCTCCCAGCTCGACCGGGTGGCGGTGGCGGCGATCGCCGCTCAGACGCACAGCCCGGGCACGTCGTCGCGGCACTACGCGCCTCAGACCCCGGCCGAGCTCGTGCCCCGTGGCGGGCTGCCTGCTCGTCTCGTGTTGCAGCGCGAGCCGGTCGTCGCGCTCTGCCTGCACGACGCCGAGGTCTCGGAGCCTCACCGGGCCATCGTCATGCCCGGCGATGCTCGCGGCTATGCCGCGCGGCTCTACACCGCGCTCCGCGAAGCGGACGCCGGCGGCGTGACACGGATCCTCATCGAGGAGCCGCCCGGACGCACCGGTCTGTGGCAGGCCGTCCGCGACCGTCTCCGCCGCGCGACGGAGCGCGAACCTCTGGATACGACCTGAACTAGGTCCTTACCGGGGGCGGCACGGGCCGGGACCACCGGCCGCCGCCGAGCCGCGGCCCGGCTCGCCGGGGCGGGCTGGCGGCCCGCGGCGCGCGGGCCAGGCCGTGCGCCAGCGGGTCGAGGCCGCGTGAGCCCGGCTCCTCGGTGACGCGGATCTTGATCCACTCGATGGCCCCGGCGTCGCTGCCCTCGGTGCCCTCGTACTTGATCTCGCAGAAGAGGCCCGGCTGGCAGTCAGCCATGGCGCCGTAGCGATTGCTCCGCCGCATCCCGGTCCGGTCAAGGTAGATCCGTGTGCGCTGCGTAAAGGTCGCCGTCCACTTCTGCGCGCGTCCCGTGACGCTGATGGAGCGATCCAGGGGCTCCAAGCACTCGATTCGCCCCTGCGCGGTCACCTTGCCGGAAAGCCCCGGAGACTTCCCGATCGGAATGTACAGCTCGGTCGCCTTCTGCCCGAACGCGGCCGGGGCGGGAGCGGCCAGCACGGCCGCGAGGATGAGTTTGACGTGTTGGCGTGGCATGGCTACTCCTCGATGAGATCCTTGCGGGCCCATCGCAGCTCGATGAGGGCCAGCTCCGTGTGCTTGCGCCGGCCGAACCCCCTGATCGCCTCGTTGATCTCCCTTTGGGCCTCGCGGAGACGGGCGACGGCCTCGGGTCGAAGCCCGCCGCCCTCCAGGACGCGGATGCCGTCGCCGGTCTCACTGGCGGCCCGCTCCAGCAGATCCAAGGCCCTGGAGCTCCGTGATCTCTGCATGCTTTTCTGCAACAGATCGATGCTCTCGCGGATGTTCTCCAGCGTGTTGATGGCCCGAAGGAAGGCCGCCACCGCCACGACCTGGGTTGCGTCGAGCCGGATGCCCACGCCGTTGGGGTCGAGCGAGGCGAGGATCCGTCCCGACGGGGAGTTATTAAACGCATCCCCGTTGTAGAAGGCCACCGCCCCCTCGATGGTCTCGATCGCATTGTTGTGGAAGAAGGGGCCCGTGTCCGCGGCCTCCACGAGCGGGGGCGTGTTGAAGGTGCCGTCTCCGGGCGTTGAGAACCCGTCGTCCGGCGGCACGAACGCGCCGGTGAGACGGGCGGGCTGGTCGGGAAGATCCTCAACGCCCGTGTTGAAGTTGGCGTTGCCGAGGTCGTTGCCGCCGACGATCGCGTTGGCACCGGCGTTGACGTGGCAGATGTTGCACTTGCCGAGTGAGTCGTCGAGAAAGATCTCCTGCCCGCGGATCACGACCGGGTCCTTCAGGGGCAACGGCAGCTGAAGGTCCTCCTGGCGGCCGAGGGAGAGCATGAAGGCCTCCAGGGCGTCCAGCTCCTCGTCGTCCGGCAGCCGGAAGTCAACGCCGTCCACGCGGTTCAGGGTGAGGGGAAAGTGCTGAATCACCGCACCGGTGGAGAACGACCGCAGCGACCCGTCGCCGGGTGACCCGTCACCCGACCAGCCCGTGCGCGGGCCGCTGGGGCTGTCCACCGACGTCCGTTGGGCGAGGACGTGGGGGACGCCGCGGAGATTGAAGTTGTTCTCGAGGTCATCGAACCCGTCCTGGTTCTCCAGGATCAGCCCGAAGCCGCGCATGAGCTCGGGCTTCTCGAAGTTCTCCCGCAGGTTCGGGTTGAACTCGGCCACAAACAGCGGATCATCGTCGGGAAGGCCGGCGATGAAGAACGCGTCGATACCGAAGTTGCGCTCGGCACGGTGGCACGTGCCGCAGGTGCGGCCGTTGCCCCTGAAGGTCTCGTTGAAGAAGATGTCCTCGCCCCTCGCGATGAGATCGGCGCCGGGGTCCGGGGGAGGGGGGGTCGAGCAGCCGGTGATGGCGAGCAGGCCGGCGATCATCGCGGTGCGTCCGTGCGTCATTGCGTGACCTCGATTCCTTCGGAGGTTCGATTTCACAACCTGTTCGTGTCACAGCTTGCCACTGTTCCGGGCGGATTCCACCGAGGACCCCGCGGCGTCTGACGCGGTCGAGGCCCTCCCGGGTCCTTTTGAATGAATCTGGGGAAGACTCCGCTGCGTATTTGGTGGATACTCTTGGAGTTACGGGCTCCGCGGGCAGGCGAAGGAAGAAGGAGGTCCCACGTGCTGCGACGCATCGTGCTGATTCTGCTGGCGGTGGCCGCGCTCGGTCTGGGACGACCGGCCGCAAGCCAGGACGTCGAAGTCCGTTATGACAATCACGCCCTGGTTCGGGTCGAGATCGCCTCCGAGCTCGACATCGCCGCCCTGCGCTCGATCGGGGCCCGTCTGGCCGGCGAGGCCGTGGGGATCGGGCCGGTCGAGTATGTCCTGTCCCCGGAGGGCCTCGCGGCCCTGCAGGCCTCCGGCCTGGAGTTCCGCGTCCTCGTGGACAATCTTCAGCCGCTTATCGACGCCGAACGGCAGCGGCTCGCCGCCGGCGGCGTGGCGGGCGGGTGGTTCAATGACTTCAAGGACTATGACGCGGTCAACGCGAAGCTCGCCGAGCTCGCCGCTTTGCGCCCCGACCTCGCGAGCACGTTTGTCGTCGGCAACTCGCTGCAGGGCCGCCCGATCAACGGGATCCGCATCACGGGCCCCGGCGCCGACAAGCCGGCGGTCCTGCTCAACGGCTGCCAGCACGCCCGCGAGTGGATCGCGGTCATGGTGCCGATGTACATCGCCGATCGGCTCCTCAGCGAGTACGACGTCGATCCGGTCGTGCAGGATCTCGTCGACGCCGTCGAGTTCCTGATCATCCCCATCGTCAACCCCGACGGCTACGTCTACTCGTGGGGACCCGACCGTCTGTGGCGAAAGAACCGGCGCGACAACGGCAACGGCACCATCGGCGTCGACCTCAATCGCAACTGGGATTACGGCTGGGGTCTCAACAGCGGCTCGAGCCCCTTCGGCGGGGACGAGACCTATCGCGGCCCCTTCGCGTTCTCGGAGCCGGAGACGCAGGCGATGCGGGACTTCTACCTCGCCAACCCGCAGCTCGTCACCAACATTGACTTTCACAGTCACGGGCAGCTCATCCTTTACCCGTGGGGTTACACGGGCGATCTCGCCCCGGACGTCGTTCTCCTGGACGCGCTGGGGGACGACATGGCCTCGTCGATTCTCGCCGTCCACGGGCGGACCTACACGAACCAGCAGGGGATCGACCTGTATCCGGCCAGCGGGATCAGCATCGACTGGACCTACGGCGACCAGGCTGTCTTCTCCTACACGTTCGAGCTGCGTTCCGGGGGCGGCTCGGGCTTCGAGCTTCCTCCCGGCGAGATCATCCCCAACTGCGAGGAGATCTTCCCGGCCGTGCTCGACCTCGCCGAGTTCACGACGCAGGGCGTTCTCTTCGAGTTTCCCGTCGGGCTGCCGGCGGTCGTGGAGGCCGACGCCACGACGCCGGTGCAGGTGCAGATCACGCCGGTCACGGCGGCGCTGGCGCCGGGCACGGCACGGCTGCTGGCCCGCGTGGGCGCGTCGGGGGCGTTCACCGAGACGAGCCTCAATGACCTCGGCGGGTCGCTGTTCGAGGGTCTGCTCCCCGCGGTGCCCTGCGGGGACGTCGTGCAGTTCTACTTCGAGGTCGAGACTGACGACGCCGTTGTCCACCGGTCTCCCGGAGATGCCCCGGCGGCGGTGCACGAGGCGGAGTCGTTTCAGATCGGCGTCGGCTTCGCCGACGACTTTGAGAGCGATCTCGGCTGGGCCGTCGCCAACGACGGCCTCACTGACGGGGCGTGGGAGCGGGGCGTGCCCATCTCCAACGCCGTGTGTGACCGCGGCAACCCGGGCAGCGACGCCGACGGATCGGGGCAGTGCTACCTGACCGACAACAGCTCGGCCAGCAACTGCAACAGCGACGTCGACGGCGGGACCACGACGCTCACCTCGCCCGCCATGGACGCGTCCGACCCCGCGGCCGCGATCGCGTACTGGCGCTGGTACAACAACTCCGCGGGCAGCAACCCGCAGAGCGACACATTCGCAGTCGAGGTTTCGGACGACGACGGCGCGAGCTGGGTCGCCCTCGAGACGGTCGGCCCCGCCGGGCCGGAGGTGTCGGGCGGGTGGTTCCGCAAGGAGTTCCCCATCACCGAGATCGCGGGCATCGCCAACAGCAGCCTGTTTCGCATTCGCTTTCACGCGACAGACCTGGGCGGCGGATCGGTGGTCGAGGCGGCCGTGGACGGTGTCGAGATCCGGTCACTGTTCTGCGATGGGGCCGAGCCCTGCCCGTGGGACTTCGACGGGGACGGCGGGGTCGGCATCACCGACTTCCTGTTCCTGCTGGGCAACTGGGGAACACCAAACGCCGACACGGACGGCGACGGCGACACCGGCATCACCGACTTCCTGGGCGTTCTCGGCAACTGGGGGCCGTGCCCCTGACGGGGTGTCCGTTTTTCGTGTTGCCGCCCCACTCGCCCGCGGTATCCTGGGGCCGCCGGCGAGGCCCGGCGAGGAGGAGCTCACGATGCGCGGGAGCGGATGGCTGGCGGCGGGGACAGGCGCAGCGCTGGCGGCCGCCCCCACGGCGGGGCAGATCACGCTGGAGAACGACACGGCGGTGGCGGGGCTCGCGGCGACGCATCTTCCCGACGCCGACGGAATCCCCGGCCCCCAGGAGTGGATGACCGGCGGCCTCGGTGTCGGCGACTTCAACCGGGACGGGTGCATGGACATCTTCTGGGTCGGCGGCGGAGGCATCGCCGACAAGCTGTTCATCAACGACTGCGACGGGACCGGCCACTTCACCGACGAGGCGGCGTCGTGGGGTCTCACCGAGCTGCACTGCGGCAACGCGGTGGCCGTGGGCGACTATGACGACGACGGCTGGCCCGACCTCTACGTCACGAGCTTTGGCGTTCCCGGACGCAACGGATCCAGCCCCGGCAGCCACCGGCTGTACCGCAACGACTCGGGCACCGGCTTCATCGAGGTCGCGGCCATCGCGGGTGTCGACCAGTCGTGCGCGCTGCCGGGCGGCAACGAGAACCCGGCCGGGTACGGGGCAGCCTTTGGTGACTACGACGTCGACGGCCTGCTCGATCTCTGCGTCACGTCCTGGTGGGGCACGCACGAGGGCAACCGGCTCTTTCACAACAACGGAGACGGCACCTTCGAGGACGTCACGGACACGGCCCTCGGCGCCGCCGTGGACGACGTGTGGGGCTTCCAGCCCGCGTTCGTGGACACCGACGGCGACCGCTTCCCGGAGCTGATGATCGCGGCGGACTTCGAGTCGAGCCGCTACCTGGTCAACAACGCCGATGGGACGTTCAGCGATCAGACGGTGACCTCCGGGACCGGCATCGACGACAACGGGATGGGGCAGGCGGTCGCCGACTTCGACAACGACGGTCTTCTCGATTGGTACGTGACCTCGATCCACAAGGACAACCCCCAAGCGGGTGACGACATCGGCAACATGCTGTACATGGCCCAGGGCACCCACGTGTTCCAGGAGAGCTCGGGACCCACGGGGACCAACGACGGCGGCTGGGGGTGGGGGACGGTGGCCATCGATCTCGACCAGGACACGTGGACGGACATCATCGAGGTGAACGGCCGCACGGACACCTGCGGCCCCGGCGGCGGCGAGTGGGCGTGCGAGCCCGGCAAGCTCTTCCACAACAACGGCGACGTTCCACTGACCTTCTCCGAGATCGCGGTCGCTTCGGGCTTCGACCACGCCGACGAGGGACGCGGGCTGGCCTACCTCGACGTCGAGCCCGACGGAGACCTCGACTTCGTCGTGACCACGAACTCCGGGGCCCTGAGCTTCTACCGCAACAAGACCAGCGGCGGCAACGCCCTGCGGATCCGCTTCGACACGAGCAACAACCCCAGGCTCGCCGCGCACGGCTTCGGGACGCGGGTGATCGCGACGATCGGCGGCACCGACTATGTCCGGTTCGTGTCGAGCGCACCGAGCTATCTGTCGACGAGCGAGCCGTCGGTGCACTTCGGGCTTGGGGCGGCGGCGAGCGTCGACGTGCTCCGCATCGAGTGGTCCTTCGGCTACGTGACGATCATGAACGACGTGCCCGCGGCGGGGGACCTGGTCATCTCGTCGCCGCCGTGGGGTGACATCGATGTGGACGGCGCCGTCGGCATTGGCGACTTCCTGACCGTGCTTGGCGTGTGGGGCACCTGTCCGGCGCCGCCGGAGGCGTGTCTCGCCGACCTCGACAACGACGGGCAGGTCGGTATCGGCGACTTCCTGATCATTTTGGGCAACTGGGGCTAGACGCGCCGCAGGCTCCCTCATCCGGCGTGTCGCCGTCCCGCCGTCCCGCGTCCGGGACCGTTTCGGGGGAGTTTTTGCTTCGCGCTGCTCGCGAAACCCACTACGATTGAGCCCGCACGCCGCACGAGGGGGAACACAGGGAGGTCACGCATGCAACGCGTCGTCGCCGTCGCCGCAGGTCTGCTGGTCACCACGTCGCTCGCCGTCGGTGGAGCCGACACCTTCGTCAACTGGGAGAGCCCGCACGGCACACCCCTCGACCTCACGCCCGACGGCTCCACGCTGCTGGCGGTGAATACGGCGGACAATCGACTCGAGGTGCTCTCCGTCAGCGGGTCGAGCCTGGCCAGCATCGGATCGGTGCCGGTGGGACTCGATCCCGTCTCGGTGCGGGCCCGCAGCGACGACGAGGCGTGGGTGGTCAACCACGTGTCGGACACGGTGAGCATCGTCGACCTCACGACGTTGAACGTCGTGCACACGCTGTATCCCGGCGACGAGCCGGTGGATGTGGTCTTCGCGGCAGGCCGGGCGTTCGTCTCGGTCTCGCAGCTCAACCAGGTCGTCGCCTACGACCTGCCCGGTTTCGCAGCGACCGTCATCGAAATCGAGGGCGAGGACCCGCGGACGCTCGCCACTGACGGCACCAGCGTCTACGCGGCAATCTTCGAGAGCGGCAACGACACGACGATCCTCGCTCAGACCGTGGTCTCCTCCAACATCAATCCGTATCCCGGAGACGCCAACCCGCCGCCCAACGACGGCACCGGCTTCACCCCGCCCATCGGGGCCGGTGCGGCCGATCCGCCGGAGGTGAGCCTGATCGTCAAGAAGGACCCGGCGGGTGACTGGCTCGACGACAACGCCACCGACTGGTCCTCCGCCGTGAGCTGGGACCTGCACGATCACGACGTGGCAATCATCAACGCGAGCTCGCTGGCGGTCAGCTACGCCACCGGCCTGATGAACCTGAACATGGCGATGGGCGTGCGTTCCGACGGCGGCGTCACCGTCGTCGGTACCGACGCCATCAACGAGATCCGCTTCGAGCCCAACGTCAAGGGCATCTTCGTCCGGGTCATGGGGGCAACCATCACCGGATCGGGCGCCGGGACGGCAATCGATCTCAACCCGCACCTGGACTACTCGACGCCCACCGCGGACCAGTCCGTCCGCGATCAGTCGATCGGCGACCCGCGTGGCATCGCCTGGACCCCCGGCGACAACCAGGCGCTGATCACGGGCATGGGCTCCAACAACGTGGTCGTCGTCGATGGTGCACTGGGACGCACCGGCCTCATCGAGGTCGGCGAGGGGCCCACCGGCATCGTCATGGACGCGAACGGCGACTGGGCGTACGTGAGCAACAAGTTCGAGGGCTCGATCTCGATCATCGACGTCAACGGTCTCAGTGAGAGCAGCCGGGTCTCGTATTACGATCCGACGCCCGCCGAGATCTCCGGCGGCCGGCCCTTCCTCTATGACACCCACCGGACCTCGGGCCTCGGCCAGTCGTCCTGCGCCAGCTGCCACATCGACGGCCGCATGGACCAGGTGGCCTGGGACCTCGGCGACCCCCAGGGTGAGGTCAAGCCGTTCAACCAGATCTGCAACGGCAATATCTTCCCGAACTGCGAGGACTGGCACCCGATGAAGGGTCCGATGACGACCCAGACGCTGATCGGGATCATCGGGACCGAGCCGTTCCACTGGCGGGGTGACCGCGAGGACCTGGCGGCCTTCAACGGCGCCTTCGAGTCGCTGCTCGGCGACGACACGCAGCTCACCTCCGGCGAGATGGACCAGTTCGTCGCCTTCGTGAGCCGGCTCACGACGATGCCCAATCCCTTCCGTGATCTGAACAACACGCTGCCGGCTTCGTTCTCGAATGGCGGCAACGCCCAGACGGGCGAGGATCTCTTCCTCACCGGCGGGCTGGACGGCGTGAACTGCGTCACGTGCCATGCGCTGCCCACCGGCACCAACGGCCAGCTCACCTCGGCAAACCTGCTGCAGGAGACGCAGAGCATCAAGATCCCGCAGCTTCGCAACATGCATGAGAAGACCGGGTTCGAAGACGGCGACATGAGCAACAACCGCGGCTTCGGGTTCATCCACGACGGCAGCGTGCACACGATGTTCGACTTCTTGAATTTCGGCGGCTTCCAGTTCGCCAACGACCAGGAGCGTCTCGACGTCGAGGCGTTCATGATGAGCTTCTCCACCGACACGCACGCGGGTGTCGGCGCCCAGGCCATGCTGCCGGAGCCCGCGGGGGCCGGCCAGCCGGCGACGGTGAGCGAGCTGATCGCCGCCGCGGCCGAGGCCGAGGTCGGACTCGTGGTCAAGGGTGTGGTCAGCGGCGAGCAGCGTGGCTACTACCTCGACGGCAACGGCCAGTACCAGTCCGACCGCGCTGCCGAGACCCTCAACGAGTCGTCATTGTTCGCACTCGCCGGACCCGGCTCGGAGCTCACGTTCACGCTGGTGCCCGCGATCAGCGCCCAGCGCATCGGCGTGGACCGCGACGAGGACACGTTCTTCGACCGCGACGAGCTCGATGCGGGCAGCGACCCGGCCGATCCCGGCTCGACGCCGGACAACGTGGTGCCCGGCGACGTGGACGGCGACGGTATCGTGGGCATCACCGACTTCCTGGCCGTCCTGGGCAACTGGGGCTCGTGCCCCCAGCCGTGCCCGCCGTCGTGCCCCGCCGACCAGGACGACGACTGCGAGGTCGGCATCAACGACTTCCTGATCGTGCTCGGCAACTGGACGAGCTGATCGTCAAGCTTTCCGAACGACGCCGGACCTCATTTTGGTCCGCTGAAATGAGGTCCGGCGTCCTTTCATCGCCCGTGATCCTGCTACGCTTGCACCCCGGCGCTGCCCCGGCCCCGTCGGCGCGCCAACGCCCGCCCAATTCCCTTCGGGGAAAGGAGAAGACCAACGATGAGGCCCTGCCCCACCGTGATGCGATTGTCCGTGCCGCTGGCCGCCCTCTTCCTGCTCGCGGCCCCCGCGCGGGCCCAGCAGTTTCAGGACAAGACGAGCACGCAGTTTCCGACGCCGGCCAACGAGTACACCAACCAGCTCACGCTCGGCGACGTCGACGGCGACGGCGATCTGGACATCATCTGGGCCAACGGCGGCGGCTTCAGCTCGCCGACCCCGCTGCCGGACCGCCAGCGTCTCTACCTCAACGACGGGGCGGGCGTGTTCACCGATGCCACGACCGGCAACCTGAGCCTCGCCGGCTACTGCCGGGGGGTGGAGCTGGGCGACATCGACAATGACGGCGACCTGGATGCGATCTTCGCCCAGGACTTCAACCGCCAGCCCCAGCTGTTCACCAACAACGGCAGCGGGGTCTTCTCGAACGTGACCGGAGCCCAGCTTCCGGCCATGACGCTGTCGAGCTCCCGCGCCCAGTTCGGAGACATCGACAATGACGGGGACCTGGATCTCTACATCACCAACGGGGGCGGCAACCGCTTCGGCTGCGGCCAGTACCAGGTCTGGGTCAACGACGGCACCGGCACCTTCACCAACGAGACGGCCAGTCGTCACCCGCTCGGCTGTGTCTCCAGCAACATGGACTGCATCTTCGGCGACGTCGACGGCGACTTCGACCTGGACGTGAAGACCGCGAGCACCGGCAACAACAACAGCCGGCTCTACATCAATGACGGCTCTGGCGTCTTCACGCTCGACGCCACGGTGCCCGGCGACAGCTCCTGCTACTCCTACGACTTCGGCGACATGGACGGGGACGGCGACCTCGACCTGCTTGGAGCCAACGGGAACACCGGCTCGACGGACATCCTGCTGGAGAACGACGGCACCGGCAGCTACACCAACGTCAGCAGCCAGATCTCGCCGAACCTGAGCCTGGACGACAACGACAGCAAGTTCTTCGACTACGACAACGACGGCGATCTGGACCTCATCATCGCCCGGCTCGGCTCCGGCGGCGAGCGGATCTACGAGAACGACGGAGCCGGCAACTACACGCAGACGTCGGGTGTGATCCAGATCATCACCGACTCCTCGCTGGACCTCATGGTCGGCGATCTGGACAACGATGGTGACCTCGACGTCCTGACCGCCCAGGGCGAGTCGGGCTCGTTCACGAACCGGATCTACATCAACATGACCGGGCCCGCCGACACGATCGCACCGCGGATCATCGACACCGAACAGCTTGCCGACTCCGCCGACACGGCCGGCCCTTACGTGGTCCGGGCCGCGATCCTGGACGACATGACCTCCGACCGCAACTTCTTCGACAAGGGGATCGAGCTCAACTACTCGGTGGGACCCGGACCGTTTCAGTCCGTGCCCATGAGGCACAGCGGCGGGCAGATCTATCGCGGCGAGATCCCCGGTCAGGGCGCCGGCAGCGAGATCACCTACTTTGTTTCCGCCACCGACTGGGCCGACAACACAGGCGTCGGCGATCCCAAGGTCTTCTCCATCCTCTGCTCGGAGGGCGCCGGGGGCGTGCCGGGTGACGTGGACGGCGACTGCATCGTGGGGATCAACGACTTCCTGGCAGTCCTGGGCAACTGGGGGCCCTGCCCCGAGCCCTGCCCGCCGACGTGCACCGCGGATCTCGACGGCGACTGCGAGGTCGGCATCAACGACTTCCTGCTCGTGATCGGCAACTGGACGCTCTAGGGACTCGTCGCCCGTCTTTTGCCCCGGATTAGCTATGGACGGCGAAGGGTCTTTCGTCCAGACTACTGCACGAAGGAAGAAGCGCTCCCCCTGAGGAGAAAGGTCCCAGACAAGTTGAAGAACTACCCACGGGGGTCTCCGGCTCCCGCGGCGCCCCCCTGACCGGAGTCGCAGGCCCTCTTCTTCAACTTTCTGGCGAGGCTACGGAGGAAATCCTCGGAGGGGGAGAAAGGTCCCGTCGGGGGGGGGGGGGGGGG
>JBFGEG010000048.1:0-26318 GCA_041580235.1 Phycisphaerales bacterium | reverse complement strand
GTGTCCGCCGAGGCCCTGGAGACGGTCACCCGGCGATCGCGTGACCTCGGCGTGGACACGCGTCTCCGCGCCGTGCAGGCCGAGCTCGACCGGCTCGCCGAGGTCCTCAGCGGCGAGCGATTCGACCGCGTGGTCGGCTCCTACTGCCTCTACTACGCGCGGCGGCCCGAGACGCTGTTCGCCTGGCTCGGCGATGCCCTCGTGCCGGGGGGCGTGCTCTTTTTCTGCGGACCGAGCCGGGACAACAATGCCGAGCTCAAGCGGTTCCACTACGGGCTTCGCGGCGAGTCGCCGCCACCGACGACGGCCGGGGCCGCCTTCATGGAAGACGAGGGGCAGCGGCTGACGCGTGCGGTCTTCGGGGCCGTGGAGGTGTTCACGTTCGAGAACGCCCTGGACTTCGACTCGCCCGAAGCGCTGCATCGCTACTGGAGCTCCTACAACCTCTTTGACGAGACGCTCGACGAGGCGTTTCGCGACGCGGCCGCCCGCCACTTCCGCTCCCACTCGAGCTTCAAGACCGTGAAGCGGGCCGTCGGCGTGCGCGCGTCGCATCCGCGGTGAACAATGTCGCGCTCTGATTCAGCCCGGCATCCCGGCGTCACCGTGCACGAGTCGGCGTACGTGGACGAGCCCTGCGAGATCGGCGAAGGCACGGTGATCTGGCACTTCAGCCACATCATGCCAGACTGCCGCATCGGTCGGAACTGCCGGCTCGGTCAGAACGTCGTGGTCGCGTCGCAGGTCGTTCTCGGTGACAACGTCAAGGTCCAGAACAACGTCTCGATCTACACGGGCGTGATCCTGGAGGACGACGTCTTCTGCGGGCCCTCGATGGTCTTCACCAACGTCATCAATCCCCGCAGCGAGATCGTGCGGCACCACGAGTTCCGCCGGACGCTGGTGAGGCGGGGGGCGAGCCTGGGGGCCAACTCGACGATCCTCTGCGGTATCGAGCTGGGGCGGTTCGCCTTCGTTTCGGCGGGGGCGGTGGTGACGGCGGACGTTGCGGACTACGCTCTGATGGTGGGCGTGCCGGCCCGCCGCACCGGCTGGATGTGCCGATGCGGATGCAGGCTGCCTTCGGGTCCGGGCGAGGTCGCCTGCGCGGCGTGCGGCAACGAGTACGAGGTCGGCGACCGGTGTCGCGCCCTACGAGAGGTACAGGACCATGACGCGTAAGACGGACGTCCCGCTGCTCGATCTTCGAGCCCAGTACGCGACGATCAAGGACGAGATCGACGACGTGGTGCGACGCGTCGTCGAGAGCCAGGTGTTCGTGCTCGGCGAGGAGGTGTCCGGCCTGGAGCGGGAGCTCGCCGAGTACTGCCGGACGTCGCACGCGATCGGCTGCGCTTCCGGCTCGGACGCCATCCTGCTGGCGCTGATGGCCCACGGGCTCGAACCCGGGGCCGAGATCATCTGCCCGTCGTACACCTTCTTCGCCACGGCCGGATCGATCGCCTGGCTCAGGGCCGTTCCCGTCTTCGCCGACATCGATCCCGTCACCTACAACATGGACCCGGCGTCGGTGCGGGCCGCCGCCCGGCGCTGCTCGCGGCTGGCTGCGATCATGCCCGTTCACCTCTTCGGACGAACGGCGGACATGGACGCGTTCACCGCGCTGGGCGACGAGCTGGGGGTGCCCGTCATCGAGGACGCGGCGCAGGCGATCGGCAGCCTCGACGAGACCGGCGCTGTCGCCGGCTCGCGCGGCTCGATCGGCTGCTTCAGCTTCTACCCTTCCAAGAACCTCGGTGCGTTCGGTGACGCCGGCTTCCTGACCACCAGCGACGACGAGCTTGCCGGGCGGCTCTCGATTCTGCGGGTGCACGGCTCGGAGCCGAAGTACTACCACAAGCTCATCGGGATCAACTCGCGGCTGGACGCGATCCAGGCCGCCGTCCTGCGCGTCAAGTTCCGTCACCTGCCGGGCTGGAGCGACGCCCGGCGGGACAACGCCGCGGCCTACGACCGCGCGTTCGCCGAGGCGGGGGCCCGGACGTCGGCAGTGCCGCTGGTCGAGGGCGGGTTTCCGCTCCGCACGCCGCAGACGACCGAGCCTCCGGCGTCGCACATCTACAACCAGTACGTCATCCGCGTGCCGGCCGAGCTGCGAGATGCGCTTCGCGAGCACCTCCGCGTCAACGGCATCGGGACCGAGATCTACTATCCCGTACCCCTGCACCGGCAGGAGTGCTTCCGGTACCTGGGCGACCCGGTCGTCGATCTTTCGCAGTCGGAGTCGGCGGCCGCCGAGACGCTGGCCCTGCCGGTGTACCCGGAGCTCTCCGAGGAGCAGCGCGGGCACGTCGTCAGGACCGTGATCGAGTTCATCGGTCGATCGCCGGCCCCCCAGGTGGCGGAGGCGACGACGCGGCACTGACATGTCGGCACGGGCCGTGGGACCGGGATCACCGCGTTGAAGGTTCTGGAGGTCAACGATTACCGTTCGCTGGGCGGCGCCGAGGTCCTCATGGACACGACGGTGTCGCTGCTGCGGGGTCGGGGCATCGAGGTGGACGTCTTCACCGGTGACGACGTGCCGTCGATGCGCCGCACGCCGCTGGGCTACATCGATTCGCGGCGGGCCCGGCGGGCCCTGAAAGCGCGGCTGGACCGGTTTCGTCCGGACGTGGTCCACCTGCACAACTTTTACCACCTGCTGTCGCCGGGGATCCTCGAGACCATCGCCGCCCACCGGCAGCATCACCCGGTGCGGGTGATCATGACGGCTCACGACTTTCACCTGGTGTGCCCGAGCTCCGGGATGCTCCATGTTCGCCGCGGTGACCCGAGGCCCGCGGATGCCGACCGGCTGGGCGACACGGGCTACCTGCTGACCCGGCGGTGGGATGAGCGGGGGATGACGCACTCGATGCTGAAGCTGGCCCAGCACATCTGGAACTACCGCCTGCACCGGCGCCGCGGGATCATCGACTGCGTGATCTGCCCGAGCCGCTTTCTCGAGGGCGTGCTCAGCAAGTTCGATCTGCCCACGGTCTTCGTGCCTCACCCGGTGCCGGCGCCGCACCGCGGCGACGGGCGGCCGACCGGCGAGCTGCAGCTGGTCTTCGCCGGACGCGTGGGCCCCGAAAAGGGCCTGGTGACGCTGCTGGAGGCATTGCCCGCGGCGTTCCCGGGCCGGCTGACCATCGTGGGCGATGGCCCGCAGCTCGAGCGATGCCGGGCCGTCACCCGACGCCGCGGGCTGGAGGCGATCGTCGAGCTCACGGGGCGACTGTCTCACGACGACACGATGGCCGTCGTCGGGCGGAGCCACGTCCTGGTCCTGCCCTCGGTGTGCTACGAGAACCACCCGTTGAGCCTCCTGGAGGCGCTGGCGGCCGGCACGAACATTCTCGTCTCGGATCTCGGCGGCATGAGGGAGATCGTCGCGGATGCCGGCGTCGGCTTCGTCTTCGATCCGCGCGATCCGCGCAGCTTGAGACAAGCCCTGGCACGAATCGTCGACGCGTTTCGCGACGGGACGTTGAACGGCTTCGACGTCTCGGGCTTTCTGCGCCAGCGCGGCACCGAGGCGTACGTCGATCGGCTCGTCGAGACGTTCGGTCGCGAGACGGGCCGCGTATGAGGATCCTGCTCGTCAGTCACTTCTTTCCCCCGCAGAACGCGGTCGCCTCGCTGCGCACGCACGCCTTCGCGGCGGCCTGGGCGGCGCGCGGTCAGGACGTCACCGTTCTCACCACCGTGAAACGTCCCGATCAGCGCGGTCTCGACCTGGCCGGTCGCGGGTTCGAGGTCGTCGAGCTGCCCTACCGCCTGCCGCGGGTCCTGGAGATCATGCGGCGACGGTACAAGCGGGCCTCGGGTTCGGCGTCGCCCGCGGGGGAGAAGGGGGCGCCGGACCGTCTTCGCGACCGCACCGGCATCCTGGGAGCGGTCCGCATGCCCGCGGTCACGGGCCGCTGGGTGAGGCCGGCCCTGCACTGGGCGCTCCGGACGCCGCCATGGGATGTCGTGGTCAGCTCCGCGGGGCCGTACACGGCTCACCTGGTGGCGCTGGGGCTCAAACGTCGTGGCCGGGCCGCACGCTGGGTGGCCGACTTCCGCGACCTGTGGGTGGACAACCACCTGTACCGCGGGCTGTTTCCATTCACGGTGCGCGAGCGGTCCCTGCAGCGGGCGTGCCTCTCGGCGGCCGACCGGGTCTGGACGGTGAGCGACGAGCTGGCGGGCACGCTGCGGGCCAGGACGCGGGCCCCCGTCGATGTCGTCTTCAACGGTTTCGATCGCACCGAGATCGAGACGCTGCCGGCCGGGCGGGCGTTCGACGACGACGGCCGCGTTCGGCTCGTCTACACGGGCACGTTCTACCGGGCCGGGCAGGACCCTCGGCCGCTGCTGCGGGCCCTGGCCGCGCTCCGTGCGGCTCGCCCCGAAACGGCGTCGCGGCTGCAGCTCGTTGTGGCGGGCACCGGGCACGACCAGTGGCTTCGTCTCGCCGAAGAAACCGGCGTCGCCGACCTGCTCGACGCCCGCCCTCCGGTCGACCGCTCCACGGCGCTGTGTCTGCAGCGCGACGCCGACGGGCTTGTGCTGCTCGACTGGAGCGTGCCCGACGCCGGGGTGCTCACGGGCAAGCTCTTTGAGTACCTCGCGGCGACGGCGCCGATTCTCCAGGTCGGCGGCGACGCGGCATCGTCAATGGGCCGCATCGTGTCACGGTCGCGTCGCGGTGTGAGCCTTGGTGCCGACGAGCGTCGCATCCGCGACACCCTGGCCGGTCTCGTCGTCGACCCGAAGCAGGTGCACCAGGAGCCCGACCACGAGTACATCGACGGCTTCGATCGCCGCCGCCAGGCTCTGCACGCGCTCGATCTGATGAGCGACATGGCGAGCAGGTCCGGGTCGTAGGCTGCTCTCACCAGCTATGGGACGTCTCCGGCCACCTGGCCGGCCGAGGCAGGGGAGCCAGGCGGGGCTGAGGTGGCGGACCGGGGGGGTCAGAGCGGCGGCCAAGCCGCCCAGACGTGCCGCAGTCCTGTAACGACCGGCGAATCAGGCCGATCTCTTCACCGGGAATGAATGGTTCGTCGCCGCCGCCGGCGATCACAACCCGGCAGCACAACGGCGTTGCCCGGCGGAGCTTCTGATGAGAAAGCGAATCGTATTCCTTTGCATGATGGCAGGCCCGTGGCTGGCCGCAGCGGAGGTGGCCGCCGTGGAGCCCGCGCCACAGTTCGTGCAGAAGTGGGGCACGCTCGGCAGCGGCGACGGACAGTTCAACGAGCCGTACGGCGTCACCGTCGACGGCACCAACGTCTACGTTTCTGACACGATCAACTATCGCATTCAGCAGTTCACGACTTCCGGAGCATTCGTGCGCAAGTGGGGCTCCCTCTGCAGACTTGGATCGGGCTTTGGCTGCGTGGATCCGGACGGCGGCGGTCCACTGGAGCTCGGGGACGGTCAATTCTGGGACGGGGTCGGTCTCGACGTCGACGCAAACGGTGACGTCTATATGGCGGAGTTTTCCAACCACCGTGTCCAGAAATTCAGCGGCACGGGGACCTTCATCCTGAAGTGGGGGACCTTCGGCTCCGGCAACGGGCAGTTCAACACGGCGGATGACGTCGCGTTCGACACCGCCGGCAACGCCTATGTCGTGGACAAGAACAACGATCGGATCCAGAAGTTCTCGAACACCGGGACCTTCCTGGCGGCCTGGGGAACCGCCGGCACCGGGGACGGCCAGTTTCAGAAGCCGGTGGGGATCGCGATCGACGCCGATGACAACGTGTATGTTGCCGAGCAGGTGGGCCACCGCATCCAGAAGTTCGACACCAACGGCGGCTTCATCCTCAAGTGGGGGACCTTCGGGGCCGGCGACGGCCAGTTCAACGAGCCCATCCACATCAACGTTGACATCAACGGCAACGTCTATGTCCCCGATTCGAAGAACCACCGTATTCAGAAGTTCGACGGTAATGGGACCTTTCTCACCAAGTGGGGCACCTTTGGCACCGGCGACGGCCAGTTCAATGAGCCGGAGGCCGTGGACGTCGACGCGAGCGGCAACATCTACGTCTGCGACACCCAGAACGATCGCATCCAGAAGTTTGCGCCGGCGCCGCCCGCCGTGAACTACCGCTCGATCGGCACGGACGCGAGCATTCTGGCTTCGGGTACCGCCTCGATTGCGCAGAGTGACACGACGGCCACGCTGAGCGCCAGCCTGACCGCCAACGTCGGCGTCGGCGACCGGGTGGTGATCGGCGGAGAGACGTTCTACATCAAGGTCAAGGTCTCACCCACCCAGATCACCACAAACGACCCGGCCGTCTCCACGCACACCAACGCTGCCTACACCGTCACGCGGGCCTTCAACACGCTGCAGGCCTGGGAGGACGCGCGCGACGGCGACCTGGTCGGCGAATACCGCCGCGAGGTCGGGGTCTGTTACAACGACGGACCGTTCACCAGCGGCATCGTCATCAACGATTCCACCACGGACGCGAACCGCTACATGATGCTGACGGTCGCTGAGGGTCACCGGCACAACGGTCTTGCCGGGACGGGCGCCCGCCTCGACGCCGGTGGAGGCCTTTCGACCAGACCCATCGTCCTCCAGGATCAGTACACCCGCCTCGAGTGGATCGAGCTGTTCAACTGGCTCGACAACACGGCGGGCATCTACGTCGACGTGAACCCCGCTGACGAAAGCGCCGACAACTCGATCCTCACGAACCTTCTGCTGCACGACTTCACGGCCGGGAGCCTGCAGGCCGCCATCACGGTGCTGGGCAGCAACACGACGGTGCAAAACACGATCGTCTATGACGGAGACGGAAAGGGCATCGCCATTTACGGCGCCGGCGCCATCATCGAGAACTGCACGGTCTACGGCATTACGGGCGACGGCGTCAAGCTTGTCAGCGGCAACAGCGGCTCGTTCCGCAACACGGTCTCCGTGGGCAACACGACCGCGGACTTCAACCTTGCAGGGACGATCGACTACTTCGGCTACAACATGTTCTCGACGACGACCGGATTCGACCCCAACAGCTTCCAGGGCAACAACCAGGCCCCGCCCGCGGACCTCAATGACCTGTTCTTCTCGATCGCCCCCGGCTCGGAGAATCTGCACCTCGAGGACGGCGGGCACAACGCCGTCGACACCGGGCTCGACCTCTCCGGCAGCTTCACCAGCGACATCGACGGGGAGATCCGCTCGGCTCCGTGGGACATGGGCGCCGACGAGATCGCCGCCGCGCCTCTTCAGATCATTTCGGCATCGGACCAGGTGTTCACGGTCGGTGATCCCGCGACGGTCATCGCCTCGATCACCGTCACCGACGCCGGCGACACCCCGAGGATCACGGCCGCCAACGACATGCGGATCATGATCCCGGCCGCGTTCAACATGGACTGGGACATCTTCGACACGGCGGCCGCGATCTCGGGACCGGCGGCGGGCAAGGTGGCCGGCAGCGTCAGCTACGAGGACGGCGGCAAGACGCTGGTCATGGACGTGCTCACCGACTTCGCGGTGCAGGACTCGGTGACGATCTCGGGCCTGAGCTTCACGGACTTCTCGGCGACCTCGACCGCCGACTATCTCGTGCTGGACGTCGACGACGACGCCAACGCCGACGCGACAGACGGCCAGACGATCCGGATCGACGCCCCGCCGCCATCGAGCCGCTTCAGGCTTCTCTCCTGGGCGGAGGATGAGCCGAGCGCCGCCGCCAATCCGACGCCGATCAGCATCAGCCTCGACAACGTCACGACCGATGTGAGCTCGTCGGACCGGGCCAACGCCTCCTTTTCACACACGGTGGGCTCGTGCCCGTGCTGCGGCGACCCCTTCCTGGTCGTGATCACGATGTCCCGCGGCGACCAGGGCGCGAACGGTGTGAGCTACGGCGGCCAGGCCCTCAACCAGGCGATCAGCGAGAAGGCCTCAAGCTCCTCCGGCGCGGAGTGGGTGCAGATCTGGTATCTGACCAATCCGCCGTCGGGCTCCAATACGGTGGACGTGACGTTCGGGATCAACGACTCCCCCAACGGGGTCGCGGCCATCAGCTACTTCGGCGTGGACTCGGCCGATCCGATCGGGGCGGTGGCGGGCAACTCCGACACCGACTCCTCGACGACGGTGTCGGTGACCATCTCCACGACCGCCGCCGACTCGGTCATCGTGGGCGGCCTCGGCCACCACGGCGGCGACACCGACCCGCACGACCACGGCGGCGACGTCACCACCGAGCACTTCGACGAGGCCAGCGGCGGGGCGACGTCGTCGGACAGCGGCTACGCCGGCGGCGAGATCATGACCACCGCCACCGGCTTCTACACCTTCCAGTGGACCGGCAACACCAGCGACGACTACGCCATCGCCTGCATCGAGCTCAAACGCGCGCCATGATCGACCGTACTACGTCCGCGTCGCGGGGGCGGCAATCCGGGTCTCACGATACCACTCGATCGTGCGACGCAGGCCTTCCTCGAAACCCACCTCGGCCCGCCAACCCATCAATTCGCCGGCGCGAGTCGTGTCGAGGCAGCGTCGCGGCTGGCCGTCGGGCTTGGTGGGGTCCCAGCGGATCTCGCCCTCGAAGCCGCTGAGCCGCGCGATGAGCTCCACGAGATCGCGGATCGTGATCTCCCGGCCCGTCCCCAGGTTGATCGGGACCGGCTCGTCCACCCGCTCGGCGGCCCGGATCACCCCCTCCGCCGCGTCGTCGACGTACAGGAACTCGCGGCTGGCCGATCCCGTCCCCCAGCACTCGATGAACGCGTCACCGCGGCCGGCGGCTTCCAGGCACTTGCGGATGAGGGCGGGGATGACGTGCGAGGTCCGCAGGTCGAAGTTGTCCCCCGGCCCGTACAAATTCACCGGCAGCACAAAGGCGCCGGCAAGCCCGTACTGCCGGTGGTAGCCGTCGAGCATGACCAGCGCCGCTTTCTTGGCGATGCCGTACGGCGCGTTGGTCTCCTCCGGGTAGCCGTTCCACAGGTCGTCCTCCTTGAAGGGAACCGGCGTGTGCTTGGGATACGCGCAGACGGATCCGACCTGAACGAACTTGGCGAGCCCGTGGATCCGCGCCTGCTCGATCAGGTGCAGGGCCATGGCCATGTTTGCAAAGAAGAAGCGTCCCGGGTTGTCCATGTTGGCGCCGATGCCGCCGACCTCGGCCGCCAGGTGAAGGACGATCTCGGGCCGCAGCGTGCCGTACATGCGGCGGGCCCCGTCCTCCGAGGTGAGGTCGTACTCGGCGTGCTCGGGAACCAGGACCTCGCAGCACCCCCGCTCGGCGAGCTTGCGGCACACGACGCGACCGAGAAAGCCGCTGCCGCCGGTGACCGCGATTCGCCTGCCCGCCAGATCCATCGCCAATCAGTGTAGCCCCTGCGGAGTTGATACGATGCCCACATGGTCGAACAACGGCGGCGTGCCTTGATCACCGGGATCACCGGTCAGGACGGCAGCTACCTCGCGGAGCTGCTGCTCGAGAAGGGCTACGAGGTCCACGGCATCATCCGGCGGTCCTCGAGCTTCAACACGTCGCGTATCGACCATATCTACCAGGACCCCCACGAGACCGGAAGCCGGCTCCGCCTGCACTACGGCGACCTGGCGGACTCCGGCTCGCTGGCGACGACGATGCGCAAGGTCGCGCCGCACGAGGTCTATCACCTCGGGGCCCAGAGTCACGTCCGGGTGAGCTTCGACCAGCCGGTCTACACGGTGGACATCGACGCCCTCGGCGCCATCAAGCTGCTGGAGGCCGTGCGGGAGTTCCAGCAGCACACCGGTGAGCCGGTGCGGTACTACCAGGCCAGCTCCTCGGAGATGTACGGCCGGGCCGAGGAGGTCCCGCAGACCGAGAGCACGCCATTCCGCCCGCGATCACCGTACGCGTGCTCGAAGGTCTTCGCCCACTGGGCCACGATCAACTACCGGGAGGCGTACGAGCTGCACGCCAGCTGCGGGATCCTGTTCAACCACGAGTCACCGCGGCGGGGCGAGACGTTCGTGACCCGCAAGATCACCCGCGGCGTGGGCCGGATCAAGCTGGGGCTTCAGCGCAAGCTCTACCTGGGCAATCTCGAGGCCCAGCGCGACTGGGGCTACGCCCGCGACTACGTCGAGGCCATGTGGCTGATGCTGCAGCAGGACGCGCCCGATGACTATGTCGTCGCCACCGGCGAGATGATCTCGGTGCGTGAGTTCGCCGAGATGGCGTTCAGCCACGTCGATCTCGACCCGAATGACTTCATCGAGATCGATCCGCGTTACTACCGGCCTACCGAGGTCGACCGGCTCCAGGGTGACGCGTCCAAGGCGCGCCGCGCCCTGGGATGGAAGCCGACGACCACCGTCGGGCAGCTCGCGCAGATGATGGTCGAGCACGACCTGGAGCTCGCCCGCCGCGAGAAGACGCTGCGCGACGCGGGCCACGAGCTTCCCGCATCGATCGGGCACGACCAGTAGCCGGGCCGCGCGACGCCCGCCGCTACAATGCCGCGGGCCCGTGGCGGAACGGCAGACGCAGCGGACTTAAAATCCGCGGCCCCGACAAGGGGCGTGAGGGTTCGAATCCCTCCGGGCCCATTGGTCTGGTGCACACCGAGCAACCCCCTGGAGACGTTTCTCGTGCTGCAGGTGCTGCACCCGACGACCGGAGAGAAGGGTGTTGCCCAACGTTGACTCATTGACCCAACTGTGGGATCGCGTACGCACGAGCCTCTGGTTCGTGCCGGGGATGATGTCGCTGGGCGCCCTCGTGTTGGCGATCGCGATATCACGTCTCGATCGAGCGGTTTCCGACGAGTGGTTGAGCAGGATACCGCTCGTGTTTTCCGGGCGACCGGCGGGTGGTCGCGCCGTCCTTTCCACGATCGCGGGCTCGATGATCACGATCGCCGGGGTGGTGTTCTCGATGACGATCGTGTCGCTGCAGCTCGCCTCCGCACAGTTCGGTCCCCGGTTGCTGAGGACGTTTCTGCGAGATCGGGGCAACCAGGTTGTTCTCGGGACGTTTGTGGGGACGTTTCTGTTTTGCATCCTTGTCCTGCCGAGCATTGACACCACCGGAGAGTCGTCGTTCGTGCCCCACATCGCGGTCACGACGGCGGTCCTGCTTGCCGTCGTGAGCCTCGGCATGCTCGTCTACTTCATCGATCATGTGGCGCAGTCGATCCACGCCGACGCGGTGATACACTCAGTGGGCTGCGAGCTCGACCAGACGATCGATCAGCTCTTTCCTGAGACAATCGGGGAGGGTGATTCCGATCAGGCCGATGCGGAATCTGTCGAGACAGCCGGCGCCCCGGTTGTGCTCCATGCGAGATGCGCGGGCTACCTTCGCTTCGTGAATGGCGATGCGATTCTCGCTGTCGCGTGTGAACACGACCTTGTCGTGCGTGTCGAGATGTATCCCGGTCGCTATGTATTCGACAATGACCCCATTGCGTCGGTGTGGCCGGAGGCATCGCTGAGCGAGGACGCAGCGAAGAAGATCGTGGCGGCGTTCGTCCTTGGAGCGCATCGAACGACGCTGCAGGATGCAACGTTTGCGTTTGAGCAGTTGGCTGAGATGGCCGTCCGCGCGTTATCACAGGGCATCAACGATCCGACGACCGCAATTCACTGCATCGATCGTATGGGCTCGGGCTTGTTAAGACTGGTGAATCGGGAGCTGCCATCCGGACTGCGACGTGATGGCGAGGGGGTCGTTCGGATACTGGCGGAGCCTCTCGGGCTTGTTCAGATCCTGGAAGGCGGATTCGAGCCGATTGCACGATGTGCGGGGACGCAACTGCCTGTCTGGCTACGTCTGTTGCACGTGCTGGAGGTTGCCTGTGACCGCGCCCGACGTGCGAACGACCGCACGCTCCTTCGGGATCAGGCCAGCCGCCTGGCACAGCGAGCAAGAGCCGCGTTGGAGCACGAGCACGATCACAAGCGGCTCGCGGCGGCCGTCTCCTGGACTTCAGCCTAGTCATGGGACCACCTGGACGGCATGCGAGTCACGGCGTCCGGCGGCGCCGCGGGTGAGCAGATGTGCTTCACGCTCCTGATCACCGGCGCCGGCGGCGGGTTCTGCTGCTCGACCCAGCGGTGCGTCACCGTCCCCGACTGTGAGCCGGCGGGCACGGTCGGCGACATCGACCTCGACGGCGTGGTCGGGATCACCGATCTCATGTGGGTCTTCGGCACCTGGGGCTCGTGCCCCGACTGCGGGTCGTGCCCCGCCGACCTCGACGGCGACTGCGATGTCGGCATCAGCGACTTCCTGCTGGTCATCGGCAACTGGGATTGACGCGGCTGCCCCGCGGCGTCAGCCGAGGTGCTCGACGGCGAGGATCGTCACGTCGTCGGTGAAGCGGTCATCGCCGCGCCAGGCCGTCAGGGCATCGACGACCGCGGCGGTGCTCCGGTCGAGCGGCTCGGCAGCGGCGTCGTCGAGCACCGCGTGGAGCCGGTCGCGGCCGAACTGGACCTGCTCGCCGTTGAACTCTTCCAGGATCCCGTCGGAGTGCATGTAGAGCCGGTCGCCCGGCTGCAGCTCGATCACGGATTCCTCGAACTGGTGGCCCCCGACGATGCCCACGGGAAAGTCAGGCTGATCGAAGACCGCAGCGGGCTCGCCCGGCCGCACGCGGATGGGACCCGGATGACCCGCGCAGACGTAGCGGAAGCGGCCGGTGTGCGTGTCCAGGACGCCGTAGACGAGCGTGAAGTACTTGTTGGCCTGGGCGGCCATCGGGTAGAGCTCGTTGAGCCGCGTGGCCACCCACCCGGGGCTGGTGATGGCATCCTCGCCCTCGCCCGCCGCCACCACGAGCGACGATGAATCGCCGCTGCGGTGGACGAGGTTGTGGGTCACGGATACCGCCAGCAGGGCCGCCGGCACGCCGTGGCCGCTCACGTCCACCACGTACAGCCCGACGTGACGGTCGTCGAAGGCAAACACGTTGAGGGAGTCCCCGGCCAATTCGTCGCAGGGCCGATACGTCCAGGCGAAGCGCGAGCCGGTGACCGAAGGCGGCGTCTGGGGCAGCAGCGCATGCTGCACCTTGGCCGCAGCGTCGAGATCCTGCTTCATCCGGCGGTTGGACGCCGCGAGCTGGCGGTTGAGCCGCCGGATCGTCAGGTGCGTGTTGACCCGGGCGATGACCTCCTCGGCCTGGAAGGGCTTGGTGATGTAGTCCACCGCGCCCAGCTCGAGACCCTTGACCTTGTCCTTGGTCTCGTCGAGGGCGGACATGAAGATCACGGCCGCCTCCTGCGTGTCCGGGTCGTCCTTGAGCCGGCGGCACGTCTCGAAGCCGTCGATCCCCGGCATCATGATGTCCAGCAGGATCAGCGACGGCCGGGCCTCGCGGGCCAGCGTCAGCGCCTCCTCGCCGTTCTGGGCGATGAGCAGCTCGTGGCCGCGGCCGTCCAGCGTCTGGTAGAGCACCTGCAGGTTCGTGGGCGTGTCGTCCACGAGCAGGAGCCGCTCGCCGTCGCCGGTCACCATCGACTCGCCGAACGCCGGGGTCATGACGTCTCCTGCCCGCTGGGGGCCAGCTCGTCGGCGAGCCGGGCCAGCCCCGTGAAGTCGAATGACCGGGCGAGGTCCGCCACCCGACGGCCGCACGGCTCGGCGCCGTCGGGCTTGGCCTGCAGCTCGGAGGCCAGGGCGTTGATCGCAGTGAGGTTCCTGAGCTTGAGCGCGTCGCGCAGCCTCCGGGCCACCTCGTCGGCAAGCTCCGGCGACAGCGTCGTCTCGGCCTCTCCGGCGGGAGCCGGTGCGGGTTCGGCCCCGCCGGCGTCGGCCCGGGCCTGGTCCACGAACCGGGCGCCGATGTGCTGCTCGATCTTCGCGAACACCTCGGCCGCGCGAAAGGGCTTGGCGATGAAGTCATCGAAGCCCTCGCTCAGCGCCTTCTCCCTGAAGTCGGGAAAGACGCTGGCCGTCACCGCGATGACCACGGTGTCCTTGAGGTCCGGGTCCTTGCGGATCTCCTGGGTCGCCTCGATGCCGTTCATGCCCTCCATCCGGACGTCCATGAGCACGAGCGGGAAGCCGTCGGCGCGCAGGCACTGCAGCGCCTCGGCGCCGTCGCCGGCCCGGGCCGTGCCGAACCCCGCGCTCTCCAGCAGCTGGCAGAGGATGTCGCGGTTGGCCGCCCGATCGTCCACGACCAGGATGTTGATGGACTGCCCCGGCGCCAGCGCCCAGAGCCCCTTGTCGCTCAGCGTCTCCTCGGTCAGCGTCGCGACGGCCTCCTCTTCGACCTCCTCCAGGGGATGGGTGATCGTGAAGCAGCTTCCCGACCCGCGGACGCTCTCGGCCGTGATCGTGCCGCCCAGTGCCTCGATGATGCGCTTGCTGATGGCCAGACCCAGGCCCGTGCCGCCGCTGGTCTTGCCGCCCTCCGCCTGCTTGAAGGGATCGAAGATCTCGGCGAGCTCCTCCGGCGTCATGCCGATCCCCGTGTCGTGCACCGCGAACTCCAGCTGCTGTTCGTCGTTCTCGCTCACCCGCAGGCTCACTCGCCCCTCGTCGGTGAACTTCACCGAGTTGCCGAGCATGTTGACCAGGATCTGCTTGAGCTTCGTCGCGTCGGTCACGATCCCGCGGGGAACCTCCGGCGACACGTCGAGGGCGAACTCGAGTCCCTTGGCCTCGGCCCGCGGCGACACGATGTCCTGGACGCCCTTGAGCAGCTTGTGGAGGTCGCATGGCTTGTGGTCGATCTCCAGCCGGCCCGCCTCGATCTTGGAGAGGTCGAGCACGTCGTTGATCAGGGTGAGCAGGTGCTGGCCGCAGCTCTCGATCGACTCGAGGTTCACGCGCTGCTGCGGCGTGACGTTGGGGTCGCGCTGGAGGATCTGGGCGTAGCCGAGCACGCCGTTGAGCGGCGTGCGCAGCTCGTGGCTCATGTGCGAGAGGAAGTCGCCCTTGGCCCGGCTGGCCTGGTCGGCCGCCTCGCGGGCGCGGAGCAGCTCCTCGTTGGCCCGCTGGCGTTCCTCGATGTCGCGGGCGATCGCTTCGGTCATGTGGTTGAAGGCCGTGGCCAGCTCGCCCAGCTCGTCCGACGAATCGATGACGACGGGCTTGGAGAAGTCACCCTGCTCCACGTGCTTGGCGCCGCGGACGAGCCGCTGCACGGGCGCGATGACGATGCGTCTCAGCAGCAGGACCGAGAGCACGCCGACGATCCCGCCCACGACCACGGCCAGCAGCGCGATCCGCCGCCGCAGGACCGAGGCGGCCGCCGTCAATTCGGCCATGTCGATCTCGGCGAGCATGGCCCAGTCGAGGCCGATGATGTCTAGCGGCCCGAAGGACGAGAGGACCCGAACGCCGCGATAGTCGGCCTGCTCGATCGTGCCCGTCTTGCCCGCGAGAGCACGGTGCGCCGCGCGGGTGGTCACTCTCTGACGAAAGACTGTCGAGCCGTCTCCGCCGAACCGGCTGTCCGACCGCATCATGAAGTCGGGGCCGATCAGGTAGGTCTCGCCGGTAGCCCCCAGCCCCGAGGTGTCGTTCAGGATCTCGTTGATCTCATCCACCGGCATCTGGAAGACGGCCGCCCCGACCTTGACGCCGTCACGGAAGACCGGCGCGCCGATGAAGCTGGCCGGCGCCCCGTAGCTGGGCTCGTACGGCTCGAAGTCCGCGATGAAGATGGCGCCGGGGCTCTCGGCCCCGCGGGCCCGCAGGAAGACGTTGGCAAAGTGCGTTCCCCGGTAGGGACCGTCAACGACGTTGGTCGCGAAGTCGGTCTCCTTGAACACCGAGTACACGAGGTTGCCGGAGAGGTCGAACAGGAAGATGTCGTAATAGCCGAAGGACCGCAGGAACTCGCGGATGCGCGGATGGTAGTGCGCGTGGAGCCGGGCGTAGTCGCACTCGTCGGGCGTCGTGTCGAGACGATCCTTCTCCCCGATCGGATTGGGGTTCTCGACGATGTACATCGCCTGCAGAATGCGGGCGGACTCGCTCGCGGGGAGGTAATGGGGCGACCCCTGCCAGGATAGACCGGCGGCTTCGAGCCGCGGGCGGAACTCGCGCTCGTAGTAGGCCTCGATCGCGCGGTAGGCGGGGCTGTCCGGATCCCCGGCCCGGGCCGTCTGATCCGCCACCGCGGCGAAGGCGGCGGTGAAGTCCGCGGTCGCTCCCGCGATCATGTCGTTGCGGGCGAAGTTGGCGATCTGCTCCCGGATGGTCCTGAAGTACTTCTCGATGTAGCGGGTCCGCGACGTCCGGATCGCCTCCAGGGCGTTGGTCTCCTGGGCGAGCAGAGCTTCGGTGCCGGTGGTCACGCTGATCCAGCCGATCGCGACGATGGTCGCCACGCCGCCGAGCAGCATCAGCCCGATCAGCTTCCAGGCGATGCCCCAGTGCCTCATGCGAGGACGGCTCCTTCCCAATCCAACAGATCCAGTGTATACGAGACGATGCTGCAAAGAAGGTCCGGGTTTCCATTCTGTATTATCCGTGACCTTCGAAATCGGACCGAGTGGGAACACCATGATGCGACATGCACCGGCCGTACTCGTCACGTTGATCACCGCGTTCGTCGTCTGGGGATGCAAGCCGACCCCGGCGGCGGTCGAGGCGATCCGTCCCGTCCGGGCCGTCAAGGCGGGCGACTTCTCCGCCATCGGCGGCCGGACCTTCCCCGGCGCCGCCAAAGCCACCGAGGCGGTCGAGATGTCGTTTCGCGTCGCGGGCCCGCTGATCACCCGGCCGATCAACGTCGGCGATGACGTCACGAAGGGCCAAGTGCTCGCCCGCATCGACCCGCGCGACTTCGAGGTCAACCTGCGCAACGTCCAGGCCCAGCTCGCCGACGCCAAGGCGCTGCTCGCCCTCACCGAGGACGAGTTCGAGCGGGCCAAGGGCGCCTACGAGCGCCAGGCGGTCTCCGAGATCGAGCTGGCCCGCAAGCGGGCCGAGCGCGACCGCAGCCGCGCCCAGGTCGAGGCGCTGGAGGCCTCCGTCGAGACCGCCGAGGACTCGCTGGAGTACACCAACCTCAGGGCGCCCTTCGACGGGACGGTGGTGGCCATCTACGTCGAGAACTTCGAGGACGTCCGCGTCCGGCAGGCCATCTGCCGCATCGTCGACGACTCGAGCATCGAGATGATCGTCGACATCCCCGAGCACCTCATCTCCCTGGCTCCGCAGGCCACGGGCATCCGGTGCACGTTCGACGCGTTTCCCGGCCGCGAGATACCCGCCCGGATCAAGGAGATCGGCGCCGAGGCGTCGGCGCTCACCCGCACGTTTCCCGTGACCCTGATCATGGATCAGCCCGATGACTTCAAGATCCTCGCGGGGATGACGGGCGAGGCGCACGGGCAACCGCCCGCAGCGCGGGCCGAGATGGGCGTCGAGATTCCCATCACGGCCGTCATCTCCGCCGACGGGGAGGCGAGTTACGTCTGGACCATCGACGAGACGACGATGACCGTGTCGAAGCAGCCGGTCACGCTTGGCCCCTTCACGACCGGGGGCGTCCTCGTCGAGGGTCTTGAGCCCGGCACCTGGGTCGCGACGGCCGGAGCCCATTACCTGCAGCCGGACCAGAGGGTCCGCATCCTCGGCGCGGGAGCGCCGTCGTGAGCATCGCGTCCGTCGCCGTCGAAAAGAAGGCGTTCACCTACTTTGCGACGGGGATTCTCCTGGTCGCGGGCGTCGGCGCCTTCTTCGGGCTGGGACAGCTCGAGGACCCGGAGTTCACGGTCAAGACGGCGGTGGTGACCACGCGGTACCCCGGGGCCACGGCCGAGGAGGTCGAGCTGGAGGTCACGGACCGCATCGAGATGGCCGTCCAGGAGATGCCCCAGCTGCTGGAGATCCAGTCGTTCTCGCGGGCGGGGTTCTCGCTGGTCAAGGTCGTCATCCAGGCCAGCTTCACCTCCGACGCACTGCCGCAGATCTGGGACGAGCTGCGCAAGAAGGTTCGCGACGTCGAGGCCAGCCTGCCCCCCGGCGCGGACAAGCCCGCCGTCTCCGATGACTTCGGTGACGTCTACGGCTTCCTGATGGCGGTCGTCTCCGACGGGTTCACCTACGCCGAGCTCGAGGGCTACGTTGACGGCATCAAGAAGGAGCTGAGCCTCGTCGACGGCGTGGCTCGCGTCGAGTTCTGGGGCCAGCAGACGCAGACCGTCTACCTCGACGTCGTGCAGTCGCGGCTGGCGCGGCTGGGCGTGACCGCCCTCGACCTGCAGGCCACCCTTCAGCAGCAGAGCATGGTCGTGGACGCCGGCGGCGTCGACCTCGGCGAGGAGCGGATGCGGATCGAGGTCAGCGGCGCGTTCGACTCCCCGGAGGACATCGGCGATCTCATCGTCCAGGGCCGGCTCATGGGGCCCACCGAGCAATCGCGGGAGCTGCTGCGCATCCGCGACATCGCCGAGGTCCGCCGCGGGTACGTGGATCCGCCCCACTGGGAGATGCGCTACAACGGCCGGATGGCCATCGGGGTCTCCATCTCCAATCGTTCCGGCGGCAACATCGTCAAGCTGGGCGAGGCCCTGGATCGGCGTCTCGACGAGCTCATCGCCGACATGCCCGTCGGCATCGAGGTGCACCGGATCTCCTGGCAGGCGGACCTCGTCGCGCAGTCCATATCGGGATTCATCATCAGCCTGCTCCAGGCCGTCGCCATCGTGATCATCGTGCTGTGGGTCGCGATGGGGTTCCGGACGGCGTTTGTCGTCGGCATGGCCGGTCTGGTCTTCACGATCATCGCGAGCCTTCTGTTCATGAACCTCATGTCCATCGATCTCCAGCGGATGTCGCTGGGGGCGTTGATCATCGCCATGGGCATGATGGTCGACAACGCGATCGTCGTCTCCGACGGCGTGCTCGTCCGCATGCAGCAGGGCATGAACCGCGTCAAGGCGGCGGTGGAGGCCGCCAGCCAGCCGGCGTGGCCGCTGCTGGCGGCGACGTTCATCGCGGTGCTGGCGTTCTACCCCATCGCCGCCTCGGAGGAGTCGGCGGGCGAGTACTGCGCGACGCTCTTCTCCGTCGTCGCCATCGCCCTGATGCTGAGCTGGGTGCTGTCGGTCACGGCGGCGCCGCTGATGTGTGTCGACATGCTGCCGGATCCGAAGAAGGGGGCCGCCGACCGCGATCCCTACGGCGGGGCCATGTACCGGGCCTTTCGCGGATTCCTGGCCCTCTGCATCCGGGCACGGTGGCTCGTGGTGGTCGTGATGGTGGCGATGCTCGTGGCGGCGGGCTACTGCTTCCGGTGGGTGCCGCAGCTGTTCTTCCCGGCGTCGGCGCGGCCGCAGCTCATGGTGGACTACTGGGCGCCGGAGGGGACGCGCATCCAGCAGGTCTCGCGGGACCTGCGTCCGATCGAGCAATACCTGCTCGACCACCCGGATGTGGAGGCGATCAGCACCTTTGTCGGCCAGGGGCCGCCGCGGTTCTACCTGCCGGTCGATCCGGAGAGCCCCTACCCGTCCTACGGGCAGATCATCGTCAACGTCAATCCCGACCGGGGGGTGGACCCGCTGATCGCCGACCTCCAGACGTGGGTGGACGAGAACGTGCCCCAGGCGCTGGTGGTGATCAGGAAGTATGGCCTGGGCCCGAGCGAGACGTGGCCCGTCGAGGCCCGATTCAGCGGCCCGGCCATCGCCGACACGGACGTGCTCCGTGCGATCGCCGACGAGGCGAAGGCGGTCATGAGGGCCAGCCCCCACGCCCGGATCGTGCGCACCGACTGGCGGCAGCGCGTCAAGGAGGTGGACATCGGCTACAACGAGGCCAACGCCCGCTGGACGTCGATCTTCCGGACGGACATCGCCGGCGCCACGAAGCGTGGCTATGACGGCATGACCGTCGGCCTCTTCCGCGAGCAGGACAAGCTGCTGCCCATCGTCTTCCGCCACGTCGAGTCGGAGCGCGAGGCGTTCGCCGCCAACATGGAGCAGCTTCAGATCCGCAACCCGCTCATCTCCAGCTCGGTGCCGCTGTCTCAGGTGGCCAGGACGATCGATGTCGCGTGGAAGAACCCGCTGATCTGGCGCTGGGACCGCCGCCGGGCCATCACCGTCCAGGCCGTGCCCATGAACCTGGCCACCACCCTGCGGTCGGAGATCAAGGACGAGATCGAGGCCATCGAGCTGCCGCCGGGCTACGAGCTCATGTGGGACGGCGAGTTGCGCAGCTCCCGCGACGCCCAGGCGTCGCTCATTCCGGGCCTGATCCCCGCCGGCATTCTCATCGCGCTGATCATCGTGGGACTGTTCAACGCCTTCCGCCCCCCGTTGATCATCGTCTGCGTCATCCCGTTCGCCATGATCGGCGTCACCTTCGGCCTGCTCGCCACCCGCCAGCCCTTCGGCTTCGTCGCCCTGCTGGGGGCGATGAGCCTGGTGGGCATGATGATCAAGAACGCGATCGTCCTGCTCGACCAGATCAATATCGAGAAGGCGGCCGGCAAGGGCGACTACGACGCCGTCATGGAGTCGGCGCTGTCACGTCTGCGGCCGGTGCTGCTGGCGGCGGCCACCACCGTGCTGGGCGTGATCCCGCTGCTGCCCGACGTTTTCTGGGTTGCCATGGCCGTGACGATCATGGCGGGCCTGTCGTTCGGGACCATTCTCACCATGATCCTGCTGCCGGTGCTCTACACGATCTTCTACCGCATCCCCAGCCCCGCGAAGGGCTGAGCCGGCACGAGACGGCGCACGTGCGCCACGTCCCGGCTCCCGGAATCGCCCTCCTGCGCCGCGCGGGGCCGGTCTTATTCATCGCCGAAGATATGTCCTGCGTCGCGTGCGATGCCGTTATCCTGCCGCGGTCCGGTCGCACGGCGGCGGGCGCGATGGTGGCTCGCGTTGGACGTGCGGCGCTCACGGTGGAGGTTCTGCCCCGCGTCTCTGCAGGGGCGGCGACATGAAGGAGCACCCAATCATGAAGACGAGCAGCCTGCACGTGCATTGTTCATCTGGCCTGGCCGCGGCCGGTCTGGCGTTGTGCCTGGTCGGGGCCCCGGCGTGGGGGCAGACCACGGCCCCCGACGGGAGCACGATGGTGCCGGGAGGGCCCAACGACGTGGATCCCGGGTCGGGCTCCAGCGCCGGCGGGGCCCTGATGGACAACGGCTGCATCGCTGACGGCACGGGGTGGTCGGTCAGCGGGACCAACGGGCCGTTCGGCGGGTTCGCGCAGTTTCAGCGGTTCACGGTGGCCGAGCCGGGCTGGAACATCAACGCCATCGGCATCGAAGGTCACCTGGCCTTCGATCCCAACGGCGCCGGGCTGCTGGGTCGCGTGTGGCCCGACGACGGGACGGGGATGGGGCCCGACGAGAGCGGCACGCCGCTGACGACCGCCGTCTATCTCCTGGCCAGCGACCCGTTCTCCTGCCAGAACTGGCAGGACGCGACCACGTCGATCTGCCTGTCGCCCGGTGACTACTGGTTCCAGTACGACGACAACGACGATCCCGATTACCTGGCCTCGGCCAAGAACGGGACCAGCGGCGGGCCGGCGTTCTCGCGGCGCAACTCCGACCTCATGGAGTTCCCCCACGGCCCCCTGGCCCTGCGCATCTTCGGCAGCGAGGAGTCATGTGACTCGTGCTTCACGGTGCTCGACGAGGAGATCGTCTGTCACAACGACGGCGCGACCTTCACCTACACCGTCGACGGCATCGAGGCGTGTACGGGCGGGGTGTCGTCCTACACGTTCACCGGCTCCGGCGGAGCCGTGGGCGAGGAGCTGTGCTTCACCCTGCTGGTCGGTGAGAACGGCCTCTGCTGCACCACTGAGCTGTGCGTCACCATCCCGGACTGCACGCCGCCCGATGAAGGCGGATGCCCCGCCGATCTGGACACCGACGGCACGGTGGGCATCGGCGACTTCCTCATCGTCCTCGGCGCCTGGGGCAGCCCCGGCGGCGACGTCACGGGTGACGGGACGACCGACATTCTCGATTTCCTCACCGTGCTCGGCGGCTGGGGGGATTGCCCGCCCTAGGCCCTGCCTACACACCCGCCGCCTGGACGGTCTCCAGCGTGTAACGGCCGGCACGCTCCGGGTCGGGCGTGACGCGGACGACCGGGTTGCCCGGCTCGTGGTCGAGGACGATGCGCCAGCTCTCGTTGGCGGCCTGCTCCAGCAGCTTCGCCTTGGAGACCATGTTCTCGTACGGCAGCATGTCGTAGCCGAGGCTGTACGCCGGCCCGGCGTGGTGGACGGTGGGCATGACGTCGCCGGGGAAGCAGACGATGCCGTCGGCGTCGTCGAAGAGAACCGCCTGCTGACCCCACGTGTGACCCACCATCGGTGACACCCGCAGCCCCGGCATGATCTCGGCGGCCCCGTCCTCCAGCCGCAGGCAGCCGACGATCGGCTCGAGGTGCGTGGGCAGGTACGTCTTGCTCATCGTCGAGCGGTTGGCGAGGGCGTCCTCCCACTCTCTCTTCTGGCTCACGACCGTCGCGTTGGGAAAGGTCGGCACGACGCGGCCGTCACCATCGACGCGGGTCAGCGCCGCCGCGTGATCGAAGTGAAGGTGCGTAACGATGACCAGGTCGATCTCATCGGGAGCGGTACCCGCCTCACGCAGGGCGTCAACAACGGTGCGCCGCTCCAGGTCCCAGTGGCTGCGCTGCTTGTCCGTCCACTTGTCGCCGCAGCCCGTCTCGATCAGGACCGTCGTGGCCCCGTCGTGGAGCAGCAGGCAGTTCTGCTGGAGCCCGATGCGGTTGTTCTCGTCGGCCTGCACGAGCCTTGACCAGATCGTCTTGGGGATGACGCCGAACATGCCGCCGCCGTCGAGACGAAAGGTGCCGGCGCGAAGAAGCTTCCAGCTCCACATGGTGGAGATCATACGGGTCCGGGAGCTTTTTTTCGCGTTGCCGGGTTACGCCTTGATGACCCTGGCCCGGGGTTGGCTGACCCGCGCCATCGCGTTGCGGGTGTCCACCACGAGCCGGGCATGGCGGCCGATCAGCTCGTAGTCGACGGCGTCGTGGTCGGTCACGATGAGCACGCAATCGGCCGCCTCCAGCGTCTCGGCCTTCAGCGGCACCGACGCGAGATCGATGGCATGGTCGCGCATCTCCGGGAAACGCGGCACGTGCGGATCGTGGTAGCTGACCGAGGCCCCGCCGGCCTGGAGCAGCTCGATGATCTCGGCGGCCGGGCTCTCCCGCACGTCGTCGATGTTCTTCTTGTAGGCGATGCCGCTGAGAAGCACGTTGGTGCCGCGGAGCGCCTTGCCGAGGTCGTTGAGGGTCGCGATCACCCGGGAGACAACGTAGACCGGCATCTGGGCGTTGATCTCGCCCGCCAGCTCGATGAACTTCGTGCTGCGCCCGATGGCCTTGGCTTTCCAGGCGAGATAGAAAGGATCGATGGGGATGCAGTGGCCTCCGAGGCCCGGCCCCGGATAGAACGGCTGGAATCCGAACGGCTTGGTCGAGGAGGCCTCGATCACCTCCCACACGTCGATGCCCATCTCCGTCAGCAGCGTCTTGAGCTCGTTGACCAGCGCGATGTTGACGGCCCGATAGATGTTCTCCAGCAGCTTCGCCGCCTCCGCGACCTCGGCTGACGAGACGCGGTGCACCTCGGTGACCAGGTGGCGGTACAGGGCGACGGCCATGTCGGCGCTGGCATCGTCGATGCCGCCCACGAGCTTGGGGATGTTCTCAACACTGTGATCGGTGCGGCCGGGGTCCTCGCGCTCCGGGCTGTAGGCGAGAAAGTAGTCCTCGCCGCAGCGGAGACCGGACTCGGCCAGGATCGGCAGCATCTCGCCGCGGGTCGTGCCCGGGTAGGTCGTGGACTCCAGCACCACGAGCTGGCCGTGCCGCAGAACGGCGGCGACCATCCTCGTGGAATCGAGGACGAAGCTGAGGTCCGGCTCGCGGTGGGGGCCCAGCGGCGTGGGCACGCACAGCAGAATGGCGTCGGCATCAACCAGCCGGCCCGGATCGGCCGTCGGCGCGAAACGGTCCGAGGCGGCGAGCCGCGACGCCAGGTCCTCGCCGACGTGGCGGAGGTAGCTCTCGCCGCGTTGCAGCTTGTCGATCTTCGCCGTGTCGGCGTCGTAGCCGATGACCCGGTAGCCCGCCTCGTGGATGGCTCGCACCAGCGGCAGGCCGACATAGCCGAGCCCCACGACGCCGACCGTGGCCGTACGTTTGTCCAGGCGTTCCCGCAGCACGCCGGCTGCGGCCGCCGCGCGATTGGTGTCGGCCCGCGTCATGACAGTGTTACTGCACGAGGGCGTCGGGTTGTTCGAGCAACTTCACGACGGTGTTGAGGAATCGCGCGCCCTCGGCCCCGTCCACCACGCGGTGGTCGCAGCTGAGGCTCAGGGGCATGATCTTACCGGCGTAGAACATGCCGTCCTGGACGAGCACCTGGTCCTTGGCACGGCCCACGGCCAGGATCCCGACCTCCGGGTAGTTGATGATCGGCGTCGCGAACATCCCGCCGTAGCTGCCGACGTTGGAGATCGTGAAGGTGCCGCCGACCAGCTCCTCGCGCGGAATCGTGCGGTCGCGCGAGCGGGTTGCGATGTCCGTGACCGCATCGCCGAGCTGGGCGATGCTCATGGAATCCGCCCTGGCAATCACCGGCACCATGAGGCCGTGGTCCGTGTCCACCGCGATCCCGAGATTGATCACGCCCTTGACCAGGATCTCCTGCTTCTCGTCGTCGACGTTGGCGTTGAGCGCCGGATGCTGACGCAGTGCCTTGCACACGGCGGCCATGACGATGGGCAGGAAGCTCAGCTTCTTGCCCAGGACGGCCGCATATTCACGGCGCTTGCGGTCCAGGGCCGTGACGTCGGCTTCGTCGGTGACGGTGAAGTGCACGGCGGTCTTCATGGACCGGTCGAGTGCCTCGGCGATCTTGCGGCGGACGCCGCGGAAGGGGATACGCCGGGCGATGCCCTGCCCGTCGACGGCGACGGGCGCGACGGGCGTCATGACCGGTGCGGGCGCGGCCGGTCGCGGTGCGGTGGCGGCGCCGCCGCCGAAGGCGTGGACGTCCCGCGCCGTGACTCGTCCTCCCCGTCCGCTGCCGGGGACCTCGTTGATGTCGATCCCCAGCTCGCGGGCGACGCGGCGCACAGCCGGGGTCGCCAGCGCCTTGCCCGTGACCGGCGCGTCGTGCCGGTCGGTGCGGGGCCGGGTGAACCGCTCCGACACCGACAGCGACGTGTCCACCGACCCCACCACCGTGCCCGCGTCCTCGGATTCCGCGGCGCCGACCGCGGCGGGCTCGGGCTCGCCCCCGCCGCCGGCCGTCTCGTAGGTCACCAGGATGCTGCCCACGGCGATGATGTCGCCCTCCTTGCCGCGGAGCTCCTTGATCACGCCCGCCCACGGGCTCGGCACCTCGACGAGGGCCTTGTCCGTCTCCATCTCGGCCAGCGTCTGGTGCTCCTCGACCCGGTCGCCGGGCTTGACCTTCCAGCTGATCAGCTCGGCCTCGGCCACGCCTTCGCCGAGGTCGGGCAGGATGAAGTGGGACTTGTCGTTGGGTTGCTTGATGGTCATCGTGTTCTAATATGCGGCGACTTCCTCGAGTGCCTTGCTTATCCTGGGCTCTTCCGGAAGGTACTCAAGCTCGAGCTTGTAATACGGCATGAGCGTGTCGAAGCCCGTGACCCGCTGGATCGGCGCCTCCAGGTACAGGAACGCGTGCTCCATGATGCGGCTGGCGACCTCCGCGCCCAGCCCGCAGTTCTTCGGGGCCTCGTGCACGACGACGGCGCGTCCGGTCTTTCTGACCGAGCTCACCACCGTCTCCGTGTCCAGCGGATCGATGGTGCGGAGGTCGATCAGCTCGATGGAGTGGCTCGACTTCTCGATCGCGTTCATGCACTGGATGACCGCCGCTCCCCAGGAGACGACCGTGATGTCGTCGCCTTCGACCACGACCCTCGCCTTGCCGATGGGAACCGTGTACTCGTCCTCCGGGACCTCCTCCCGAAACGCGCGGTAGATCCGCTTGGGCTCCAGGAACAGAACCGGGTCGGGGTCGCGGATGGCCGAGATCAGCAGTCCCTTGGCGTCGTAGGGCGAGGCGGGCATGACGACCTTGATGCCGGGCTGGTGGGCGTAGAACGCCTCGGGGCTGTCGCTGTGCAGCTCCGGGGCGTGGATGCCGCCGCCCACCGGGCACCGGATGGTCAGGGGCACCGTGAACGCGCCGCGGGTGCGGGCCCGCATCCGCGCCGCGTGCGTGCAGATCTGGTCGAAGGCGGGCGCGAGGAAGCCCTCGAACTGGATCTCCGGAATCGGTCGGAGGCCGGCCATGGCCAGGCCGATCGACGTTCCGACGATCCCC
>JBFGEG010000047.1:0-27485 GCA_041580235.1 Phycisphaerales bacterium | reverse complement strand
TGATGGTGGTGGTCGGCATCATCGCGGGCACGGCCGTCGTATCACTGAGCTCGACGACCGGGACCCGCTCCGCGATGGCGGCCCGGCAGCTCCAACGCGACATGACCTTCGCCCGCCAGCGGGCCGTCGCCACGGGCACGCCGAGCTGGCTGGAGTTCGACACCACCAACCACGACTGGACCGTGTGGGTCGAGGATCCCTCCAACCCCGGCCGGGGCAACGCTCTGGTGCTCAGCGATCCCGCCACCGGCGAGAACTTCGTCCAGTTGCTCAACACCGGCCAGTTCGTCGGCGTGACGCTCTCGACGGTGGACTTCGACAGCGAAGACTGGGTCGGGTTCGACTGGCTGGGGCGGCCCCTCAAGAAGACGGGCGAAGTCACGCCGCTGCCGACGGCGGACGGAACGGTGACGTTCAGCGGCGGTGACCAGGTCACCGTCAACAAGGACACCGGGCACATCGCCTTTGTGCCGGCGCCATAACGGATCGCGGCGCCCCATCGACCGAAAGGAGAGACTGCCGATGCCGAAGGCTCGCAGAAACGGGTTCACCCTGATCGAGACGGTGGCTGCCATCGTGATCCTGTCGCTGGCCGTGCCGCCGATGCTGTGGGCGGTCCGCGAGGCGCAGCGGCAGCGTATCAACCCCATGCTCGCGTCCAAGGCCCGCTGGCTGGCCGTCGAGAAGCTCGAGGACATCATCGCCGACCGACACAGCTCGGACGCGGCGCTCGGCTACGACAATCTCATTGCGGCCAACTATCCGGCCGAGACACCCATCGGCTCCGACCCCGGCTTCAACCGGACCGTGACCTTCCTCGAGACCCTGGCCGATTTGACCACGCCCGATGCGAACGGCGGGTACATGAACGTCACCGTGCAGGTCTCATGGACCAGCGCCGAGGGTAATGTCCGATCGCTGTCCATCTCCACCGTGCTCACGGAATACGTCCCGACATGATCCGGCAGCGATCCCAGCCCGGAGAGCGGCATGGCTTCACGCTCATCGAGTCGATGGCCGCGGTCAGTATTCTGGCCGTGCTGGGGTCGATCGCATCGTTCCTGATCCTTGACGCCGTCGACCAGTACTCGGACTCGACCACCGAGGCGCAGCTCCACGCGGAGATGTCCATCGCGTTGGATCGTGCAACGCGTGAGGTCCGCCGCATCGGGCTCGACACCGCTGCCGTCACGCCGCCGGGACCGGACATCAACAACCTGAGTCCGTCCTGGCTGAACTGGGACGGCCCGCTCGGCAACCAGTACCAGCTCCTGTACAGCGTCGGGGAGAGCGCCCTGAAGCTCGAGGAGGCGGGCGGCGGCCTCGCCGTGCTGCTGGCCGACGTGACCTCATGCACGATCTCGGCATTTGGCGACGACGGCAACGCCCTGCCGGCCATCCTCAACGGCGACCCCTGCGACGCCATTCGGCGCATCCTGATCAACGTGACCTGCACGCGAGACGGCGTCACCGTGTCGCTGCGCTCGAAAGTGTTCATTCGCTCGGTGATGAGCGGGGCATAGGAATGAGTCCGATGACCACACCGTCGAGCCCTCGATACAGCCGACGTGCTTTCACGCTCATCGAGTCCATGGCGACCATCGTCGTCCTCGCAACGATGGGGTCCGTCGCGTCGTTTCTGATCCTTGACGCCGTGGACGGCTACACCTCGGCCGGCAACTCGGCACAGCTGCATGCGGAGCTGTCCATTGCCATGGATCGCGCGGTGCGTGAGCTGCGGAGCATCCCCGTCGATGCCGGCGCGCCGGCTGCGGGCTCGCCGGACATCACGAGCGTCACGACCTCGGCGATCGACTGGGAGGACACCGGGGGCGATGCCTACCAGCTCTCCTACGACTCCGGCGCCAAGCAACTGACGCTCGCCATCGACGGCGGCGGTCCGGCCATCCTTCTTTCCGACGTCACCGCCTGCACGATCTCGACCTACGACGAAGACAACACGCCGCTGGCGGCGTCGCTGAGCGGTGATGCCTGCGACCCGATACGGCGGGTGCAGATCGTGGTCACGCTCCAGCGGGGCGGGGTCAGCGAATCACTGCGGGTCCGGACATACATTCGCTCGACGATGAGCCTGGGAGGTGCGTGATGCACGGCCGGATGCGCGGCGCCGCCGCAGTCGCGGTGATCCTGGTGCTGATCATCATCGACCTCATCATCGTCGGCGTGGTCCTCAGCGGCAGCCGCGGTCACGATCTGACAAGCCGTCGCGTCGAGACGGTTCAGGCCTACTATGCGGCCGAGGCCGGGATGTTCATGGCCATGCGCGAGGTGCTCGTGAACACCGACGAGGACGGTGACTGCACCATCGGCTCCATCTCGCACGACGGCGACAGCGGCAACGACCCCGGCTTCGGTCCGGCGAGCTTCCTGGCCGCAGCCTCCACGACCGGGACGGAGACGACCATCACGAGCTACGGGCGCGCGGGAAGCGCGCAGCGTCACATGACCGCCGTGGTCAACGTGCCGTCGGCCGGATCGGGAACCGTCACCCTGGAGGAGACGGTCACGGCATCCCAGGGCAGCGGATCGCCCCTCGTGACGCCGGCCATCGGCGCTGGAACCGATCAGACCTACGTACTGTTCATCGCCACGCGAAGCAACGACGATGTCACCAGCGTCTCCGGAGGCGGCCTGACCTGGGCCGAGTCCATCGAGCAGTGCGCGGGCCGCGATCAGCAGGGCATCCGGCTCTGGACGGCCCAGGGCTCGCCGGGCAGCTCATTCACCGTGACCATCAACTGGACGGATACGAGCAGCAACCCGATCGTGGCCATCCTGTCACGCTACTCCGGTGTCGCGTCCTTCGAGGGCATCACCGGAGAGAACACAAACGGCGTGCTCGGCGGGTGCTCCGGCGGCACCGACAATGACCCGACGCAGATCACGGTCACGTCGACCGTCGACGGCTCCGTGCACGCCATCGGCGTCAACTCGCGTAACGACCCGATCACCTCCTACACCGCGGGGTACACCGAGATCGTCACCGATCAGGCCGGCTCGAGCGGTGATCTCACAATCCTCACCAGCTACGAGAAGGGCTTCGATCCGGCCGGTTCCGAGCAGTTCCAGGGCACGACGGGCGACACCAACGACTGGTGCACGGTGGGGATCGTGCTGAATCCGTGACGATCGTGCCGAAGTCCGCGTCGTCAATGTCCGAGAGATCATCGGAGAGGCAGCCATGAAGACAAACCATCCGGCCAGGCAGGCATTTACGCTCATCGAGCTCATGGCAGTCGTACTCATTCTGGGCATTCTCGCCGGCGTGGCCATGCCCAAGTTCCTGAACTACCAGGCCCAGGCCAGAGAGGCTGCCTGCAAGGGCACGCTCGGCGGCGTTCGGGCCGGGGTGGCCACCTTCTACGCCAATGGGGCCATCGTCAGCGGCACCGCGATCTATCCGACGCTTGGCGAGCTCACCGACGGCTCGACAATGCAGGAAGCGATCCCGGAGAATCCGTTCAACAGCTTCTCCGACGTGGCCCTCGTCACCTCGGGCGCGGCGGATGCCCGAACCGTCGCCGGGGCGACCATCGGCTGGAACTACTACGACGGTGTCAACGGCGGAACGGGCAACGCCCTGTTCTACGCCAACAGCAATTCGGTGGGCGAGAACGCCTTTTGAGCCGGCGTCTGGACGGAGATCGAACCGTCATGGTGGGAGGCGTCATCCACGCGAGACGTACGACGCGGCACGCGATGGCCGCGGTCGTCATGGTCGTGTTGCTGGTCATCATCGATCTCATCATCGTGGGCCTCGCGGTCGGTCTCTCCCGCGACCACGATCTGACCGTGCGTCGCATGCAGACGATTGAGGCGATGTACGCGGCGGAAGCCGGGATGAACATGTCGATCCGCGAGATGATGATCGACACCGACGAGGACGGCGATCTGGGAACGGGCACCATTTCGGACGATGGCAATCCCAACAACGACCCCGCCATGGGTAACGCCCAGTTCAGCGTGGTCTCGTCGTACAACGCCGGCGCGGGGGAGACGACCTTGACGAGCGAGGGACGGGCGGGCGAGGCCCGCCGCAAGATGCAGGGCGTGCTCAAGGACCCCTAAGGGCCCCCGATAACGACCGGCGCCGACCCCGCTTCACCAGGCTCTCAACTCCAGCCACAGCGCACGGCTCGGGCCACGCGGCAACAAAAGTGGCATACGGTTTGGCCCGCCCGGTGACGTATCGAAGAGTTGCCGTGTTGACGCCACGTTCGCGCCAGGCGAGACGTGGCATCCAGGCACACAACTAAAAATGGGAGTTCAGCCATGAGACACCGATTCTGGGTTTCGCTTTGTGCCATTTTTGGCATGGGGGTCCTGGTCACCCCCGCCGTCCTTCGCGGCGCCGGCGGGGGCGACCCGCCGCAGCTGACCCAGATCGAGGAGGTCGTCATGTACGGCATCGACGCCGACACCCACGAGCTCCTGCGGTACTCCTTCGGCACCGACGAGTTCCTCCGGATCGGCGTTGTCACCGACTCGAACCAGGACGCCATCACGGACATCGAGGGGCTGGCCCTCATCCCGCACGGCCCCCACAAGGGCCTGTACGGCACCGCCAACTTCTCTCTCGCCAGCCCCAGCCGCCTGGTCAGAATCAACCCCCTCGACGCGACGGCCACCGTGTGCCCGCAGGACGTGGGGTTCGACAAGGTCGAAGGTCTCGTGGCCGCTCAGGATCCGGCTACCTTCGAGTGGTCACTGCTGGGGGCGGCACGGCAGCCCCAGACGTCGCTGATCACGATCGATCCCGTCACCGGGGCGGGGACGCTGGTCATGGAGACGGCCAATCGGTATCAGGGCCTCGCCCTCGCCCCGGACGGGACTCTTTATGGGGCGGTGAAGGACCCCGCGGAGCTGTGGACGATCGATCTTGACAGCACGACGGAGTCGCTGGAGGGGACGATCGATGGGTACACCAAAGTGGAGGCGCTGGAGTACGCCTTCGGCGACGGCGAGGAGCGTATCAAGGTGCCCCTCACGGGCGAGAACGTCGTTCCCGACAGCTGGACCATGGCCGGGATCCTCTTCGGCTTTGCCGACGACGAGGACGCCCTGCTGATCATCAACGCCGATAACGGGAACGCCGTCGAGTGGGACTGCTCGTTTCGGACCATCGACTGCGAGGGGCTGGTGTTCACCACCGACCTTCGTGATCCGTTCGGTCCGATCGTCGCCTCCGCCTGCGACTAGCAACGGTGCCGAATCCATACCGGACCTTTCTCTCTTTCTCTTCTCTCTTCTTTCTCTCTCTCTCTTCCCTGCCCACCACGCGGCTCGGCCCCGGCCGAGCCGTGCGGTGCTTTGGGAGGCCGCACGACCCGCAGGGGCGGCACGATCACTAAGGTTTCACGCTCCTGGGGAGACCACGCGATCGCACAGCGGTCAAGGCTTCCGCACAACACAGAGTTGGACCCAGGGGCGCAAATCGTACTCTTTGACAACCAAGGCGAGAGAGCACAGCGAACCACATCGAAAGACAGGAGAGACAAGCCATGAGAAACCGAATCAAAGCACGACTCATCGCGGGACTGGTTGGCGGAGCCATCATGTCCATGCTCGGCCCCCGGCCGATCTTCGTTCGAACGGCCTATGCCGGCCCGACCGACACGACCCTCGAAGAGGTCGTGATGTACGGAATCGACGCGGACACCAACGAGCTGCTCCGCTACGCCTTCGAGACGGATGACTTCGTCCGCATCGGCGAGATCGTGTCCACCGCCGGCCAGAAGGCCAAGGACTGCGAGAACCTGGCCTGGGTGCCCTCGGGCACGGCCAAGGGCCTGTACACGATCCCCACCAAGGGCGATCTGCGCGGCTGGCTGCTGCGGATCAACCCCCTCGACGGCGTGGCCGAGGTGGTGGCCAACACCGGGTGGCGCAAGGTCATCGGCATGGTCCCCGTCCAGAACCCCGTGACCGGCCAGTGGACCATCCTCGCCAGCGACCGGGACGGCGGGTCCGCGCTGTTCGCCATCGATCCGCGGACCGGTAACACGGTTCACCTGATGGACACAAGCAATGAGTATGAGGGTCTTGCCCTGACCCCCGCCGGCACGCTGCTCGGCAACTCGACCGAGGCTCTGTGGGAGATCGACCTCGCCACCGGGACCGAGACAAAGCTCGGCAACTTCCACTACGACAAGGTCGAGGCCCTCGAGTACTCGTTCGGCGACAACGCGGCGAAGGTCGATGCGACGGCGGCGGGTGTTCCGGCGTCGTGGACGGCCCAGGGACTGCTCTTCGGCTTCGACGACGACAGCAACGCCCTGATGATCCTGGACCCCGCCACCGGCGACGGCGTGAACTACAACTGCGCCTTCTCGACGGTGGACTGCGAGGGCCTGGTCTTCATGACCAAGAACACGGATCCCTACGGCCGCGTGGTGGCGAATCCCTGCGACTGAGCCTCTCTTCTTCTGCTTCTTCCTCTCGACTCTCCTTGCCAGCCGGCGGACCCGGGCTCACAGCCCGGGTCCGCCTTTTTTCGTGCCGGCGTGCCCCTGTCGCACGGGCCACACAACCGGCACACCTTGACGCGGTGACCGGGATCGGCTCAGCCCGACCACAACGACTCACTGCCTCGAAGCGGCCCCAATCGGCACTCCCCGCTTGGCTCCGGGCGGCTGAATCGTACGTTGATATGGGAGAAAACTCACTGATCCTCAAGAAAGGACTCTGTGATGAAGACCACCGGTTTGATCGGTGCTGCATCAAAGCAATTCGGCGTGCCCTTCATCGGGGCACTTCTGCTCACCACCAGCCCCGCCCTCGGCCAGGACGTGCCGCCCTCGATCGTTGAGCTTTCTGCGGTGATCCGCGACTTCACGAAGGATCACCCGGACTTCAACGTCATTCCCGCGGACGGCTACGCGTACTACCACGGTCTCGTGGCGTACGACGTGGACGAGGACGGCAACCCGGTGTACTCCGGCGGTGGCTTCAAGGCCAAGTCGCTCTGGAAGAACGCTGCCGGCATGCCCATCGCCCCGCACCTGTTCAACACGTGCAACTTCCTGGCGGGCACCGGCGGCGGTGACCCCGGCGATACGGGTGTCACCAGCTTCCGCGTGGCCGTTGATGAGCGGATCAGGGTCGAGAAGGGCAGCGTCGTCGACAGCTTCGACTCCAACGTCGGCCCTTACGGCGAAGCCAACTCGGGCGAGGCGGCCCTGATCATGGCCAACGGCAACGGCGACCGCAAGCACTATGTCCGCGTCAAGCACAAGGCCACCATCATGGGCGACGTGATGGTGCACCCGGACGATGATCCGGCGAAGGTGGTCAAGGTGTCCCGCCGGGGCACCGTCACCGGCGAGCTCGGCAACATGGACACCATGGTCGAGATGCCCGAGATCGAGGTCCCCGTCATGGGCGACAGCGTGGGCAAGGTCAGGTACAAGCGCGGTGAGCGGACCCTCAGCGAGGACCTGCACTGTCGCAAGCTCGAGCTGAAGCGGGGTGCCATTCTCAACATCGAGGGTGACGTCACCATCCTGTGCGACGAGAAGGTCAAGCTCGATGACGGGTCGGAGATTCGGCTCATGGAAGACTCGACCCTGACGCTCTACGTGGGCGAGAAGGTCGACGTCGATGACGGCTCGATGATCAACATGAACACCGGCAATCCCCAGCTCGTGTCGATCATGATGCTGGCGTCGTCCGGCGATGACGACGACGAAGACAACGACGACAGCAAGATCTCACTCGACGACGAGTCCCAGGTCTGTGCATGGGTGCAGGGCGCCGAGGCCTATCTCAAGCTCGACGACGATTCGGAGTTCTTCGGCAGCTTCCTGGGCCGTCGCGTCAAGGTCAAGGACGGCAGCCGGCTCCATGTGGACATGGCCACCGCCACCGAGTCGTCCGGCGGCGGCGTCGTGATCTACGAGCCCGAGGAGTGTGATCTGGGCGACGTTGCCGGCTCCATCTCCGGATCGAGCTTGGGTGACGTGGACTCCGCCGCCTCCTTCGGGGAGTGGTGGCGCGACGTTCTCGGCGTCAACATGACCACGGTGGAGCCCCTCAGGCTCGTCCGCAACCGGTTCGGCATCTACTTCTTCCTGGCCGACAACTACCGTCCCATCGACGGTCAGCTGCTCGGCAACGAGGGCGATAACCACAACTACCACTTCACGGTCGAGCTCGACGCAACGTTCACCTACGACGCCAGCGCCGCCCAGTGGATCGAGTTCCGCGGCACGGATGACACGTACGTGTTCATCAACGGGCGGCTCGTCCTGGACCTGGGCGGCTACGGCTTCAACAAGCTGATGTACATGGACATGGACCGTCTCGGCCTGACCGACGGCGAGCCGGCCCGGTTCCAGCTCTTCCACGCCCAGCGACAGCGGGGAATGGCCATCTTCCGAATGAGGACCAACCTGGTGCTCGCGGACAACAGTGCCGGCTCCTCGGTGAACAACATCCTGGAGGATTGACGCCGGCGTCGGCGACCACATGTTTCTCGTGCCAACCCGACGGCCCGGGCCCCTGCCCGGGCCGTTTGTCGTTGCGTGCAGGGCGGGTCTGATAAAGACGCCGCGGCCGGGGGCAATGTGTGCGGTTCTTGCCGCGAGAGGTCGCAAGTGAGTCTCCGATTGCGCCGAAAGAGGGAGAGAGTTTTGCTCCAGTCTGGAAAGCGAGAGAAACGGCGTGAGTTCGACGTCCATCGCCATTGAACTGCTGTCCGATCGCATGGACGTTGCCGCAGTCAAAGGCGGTCGCGTCATCGAGAGCCGGCGCATCCTCATTGATCTGCAGGCCGATCCCACCGGCTGGGCGCGTGGCGTCCGCGGATGCAGCGACAAGCTGCGGGCGGTCGTCGAGGAGCTCAACGCGTCGGGGGCAAGGACGAGGGTGGTCTACCGCAGCCCCTCCCAGACGGTGGACCTGGCCAGCTTCGAGCTGCGTAGTGCCGGCCAGGCCTGCGCCGCGGCGATCCTGCCCGCCGGCGAGGCTCTTCCCTACTCGGCCAGCTCGGCCACCATCAAGGCGGTGGCCGTGGGCCGCGACGCCAGCGGGACCCAGCGCCGGTGGCACGTGGTCGTGGCGGCCGACCGCACCGACGTGGTGCGGGCTCTTGTCGATCTCGTCGACGAGGCAGGCCTGACCTTCGAGTCCGCCACCCCCATCGACGCGGCCATCATGTCCGGGCTGGTCCAGCGCGCCCTGCGGCACGCCGGGCCGCAGCACGGGTGGCTGCACTTCGGCAAGTACAGCTCGTTCTTCATTCTCGGCGGCGAGGGCCGGATCCGCTTCGAGCGGTCGATCGGCCTCGGCGTGCAGACGATCGTCCAGAGCCTGACCCGGCCGATTCGGATGCCCGACGAGAATCCGATCCAGCTCGACGTCGACACGGCCAAGGAGATCGTGCACAAGTACGGCATTCCCGAGACCGAGGAGGTGCTCAGCGACAAGTACAAGCTGACCCGCGGGCACATCATGCCGCAGATCCAGCCGGTGCTGCAGCGGTACGTCGTGGAGCTGCGCCAGTCACTGCGGTTCGGTCTTCCCGAGGAGGAGCGGGGCTCGATCGACATCTCGGTCGGCGGACCCGGCAGCATCATTCCCGGGCTGCTCGATCTCATCGCGTGGGAGCTCAAGCTCAAGTTCAACGCGGACGAGCAGTACGCGCACTACGACTACAAGGAGCCCGCCTGCCGCGGCAGCGAGCTGGCGGACGCAATCGAAGCATGGACATTCCTGGACCGGCTCAACCTGCAGCCGCCGGAGTCGGCGCAGCGACGCCAGCTCGGTCTTCTGCGGAGATACCTGTGGAGCGGGGCCGCGGCGGCGCTGGTCTTCGTCGCCTTCGACGGGATCCGCCTGCAGAGCCGGCTGAGCGACGCCCGCCGGGAGTCGGCACGGCTCGAGGCCGCCGCGTCCGAAGCCCGGTCGATGGAGAAGACGCATCGGAAGCTCGTGGCCGCCATCGGCGCGGTCAACGAGCTTGAGAAAATCGTCGCGGACACGGTCGGGGCCCGCGCCAATCTGGGGGCGGTCCTCCAGGAGGTCAGCCGTCTCACGCCGGCCTCGGTGCGGCTCAACTCGATGCGGTTCGCGCGCGAGGAGGAGCGGCTGACGTGCCGGATCTACGGCCGTGCCGAGCAGGTCGGTGCGGGCAAGACCGAGGTGGAGGCGTTCATTGAGGCCCTGAAGGGGAGCCCAATCTTCAGCGACGCCAGCCTCCGCAACGTCGAGCGGGGTACGGTCAGCGGAGCTCCCGGGGAGCGCTTCGAGGCGACGTTTGACACGATTCTCGCACCTGATCCTGCCGCGATCCCTCATCTGGCCAGCGGCGGCACGGACGCGAATGGGGGGCAGCCCTGATGCAGCTCGATCGCGAGTTCGTGACCCAGATGTTCGTTGCCATCGCCGTGTGCGTCGGCGGATGGATGGTCTTCGTCCAGCCGAAGGCCGCGGAGCTCCAGCAGCTCGAGAGGACGATCAGGCAGGAGCGCTCCAAGACCGGCCTGGTTGACATCGCGTCCGTCGAGCAGGTGGCACGACAGGCGCCGCACGTGCGAAAGCGGGCCGACGAGATCAAGAGCCGCGGGGCGCTCGCCCAGGACTCGTCCATGCTGTACGGCAAGATCATGGACCTGGCCAAGCAGCACGACGTTCAGGTCAAGAACCTCCGTCCGGGAGCGGAGCGACAGCGCGGCGACAAGGAGAACCCGATGACCGTCGTCAGGATCGACATGACGGCGGAGGGTGAGTACGACAAGGTGGCCAGGTTCCTCGATGCCGTGCAGGACAGCGGGGCTTACCTGCGCACGGTCGCGGTGCAGATCGCCCCCACCAAGCGAACCGACGGTGCGTACACGGTCATGCAGCTGGGATTCGAAGCGATCCGGTTCAGCCTGCCCAAGGTGCTCAAGGAGATCAGGGGGGCCAGCTCGTGAGCGCGCACAATGTCAAGGCCCGGATCGTGACCTTCGGCATGTTTCTCCTGCCGCTCGTGCTGGTGAAGGGAACCGCGGTGATGCTGGGCCGGGGACCGGAGGCGGCGATCGCCGACCCGGTCGGGAATACCACGACCGCGACCACCGCCACCATCGAGCCGGTGGTCCGCGAGTGGACCCCTGAGCAGCTGGCCGCCGCGCGGCATATTGAATCGCTCCGCTCGCAGCCGTTCGGGGCGTCGCCGCTGCTGCACCAGGAGCCGCCCCCGCCGCAGGACGATCCCCGGCAACACCAGACCACACCCCGTATCCAGCCGCCGCCCGATGTCGTCGTGCAGATCATCCTCAAGTCGAGCCGCGGCAACATCGCCCTGATCGATCGCAAGCGGTATCGCGTCGGCGACTCGATCGGCGAGGGCTGGGTGGTCAAGGCCATCGACGCCGACGCCCGTTCGGTGCTCATTGAGCACACGAAGACGAGTGAAGAGGCGACACTCGTCGTGCCGTTCCCGAGGTAATAACGCGGGTTCTAGACCTCGATGGTCTGGAGCGACTCGACGACGTCGATCTCGGCCGTCGTCTTGTCCTGCACCTCGTCGGCGGTGACCCCGGGCGCCAGCTCGACGAGGCGGAAGCGTCGCCGTTGGGGGTCCATCTCCAGCACGGCGAGATCCGTGATCACCATGTCCACGCACCGCTGCCCGGTCAGCGGCAGCGTGCAGGCGGGGATCAGCTTTGGCCCGCCCTTGCGGGTGACATGCTCCATCATGACGATGACCTTCTTGACCCCTGCCACCAGATCCATGGCCCCGCCCATCCCCTTGACCATCTTGCCGGGGATCATCCAGTTGGCGATGTCGCCCTCCTGGGAGATCTCCATCGCCCCCAGGATCGCCACATCGACGTGCCCGCCGCGGATCATGCCGAAGGAGTCGGCCGAGGAGAAGAAGCTGTGGCCGGGCACGCCCGTCACCGTCTGCTTGCCGGCGTTGATGAGGTCCGCATCGACCTCGTCCTCGTAGGGGAAGCGACCCATCCCCAGTAGGCCGTTCTCCGACTGAAGCCACACGGTCATGCCCGCAGGGATGTGGTTGGCGACCAGGGTGGGCATGCCGATCCCGAGATTGACGTACATCCCGTCGCGCAGCTCTTGCGCGGCACGGCGGGCGATCTGGTTGCGATCAAGTGGCATCGTGGGGGTACTGTAGCAAAGCCGCCCCTCTTTTGAGCCGAAATATCGGACGGATGGACGAGCAGCCCCAGCCCGTGGCGCTCGACCCGCGGCCGGGCCCGACCCGGGCGCCGGGGGGGATCCTGTGCGCCTGCCTTCTCGTGCTGCTGACGGTCGTCGCCTACGTACCGGCCTTCGATGCGGGCTTCGTCTTCGACGACAGCCTGTACCTCACGAGCGACGCCCGCGTGGCGTCGGACGACGGTCTGGGAGGGATCTGGACCCAGGTCGGGGGCCCGAGCTACCGGCACCAGTACTACCCGCTCACCAGCTCGGCCTTCTGGGCCCAGCGGCGGCTGTGGGGGGACCGGCCATTCGGCTACCACCTGGTCAATGTCCTGCTCCACGCGGTGAACGCCGTGCTGCTGTGGCGGCTTCTGGCGAGGCTGCAGGTGACCGGAGCGTGGCTGGCGGGAGCGGTCTTCGCGGTGCACCCCGTGCACGTGCAGTCGGTGGCGTGGATCGCCGAGCTCAAGAACGTTCTGTCGACGTGCTTCTTCCTGCTGTCGATGCTCATGCTCGTGCGGTGGTTTGCCGACCGCGGCTGGTGGCGGTACGTGGCGGGCCTGGGGCTCTTCGCCTGCGCGCTGCTGAGCAAGACGGCGACCTGCCTGCTCCCGGCGGCGCTGCTGCTCATCCGGTGGTGGAAAGAGGGTCGCCTCACGCGTCGTGACCTGGTGGCGGTGACGCCGCTGGCGGCAGTGGGGGCCGTGTTCGTGGGCGTCACGGTGTATCTCGAGTCGCGGTACGGCGGCGCCCACGGCGAGACGTTCTCGCAGTCGGGGCTGGAGCGGACGCTCCTCGCCGGTCGTGCCCTGTGGTTCTATGCGGGCAAGCTCGCCTGGCCGGCCGGGCTGACCTTCATCTATCCGCGCTGGGAGGCCGACGCGGCGGCGTGGTGGCAGTACCTCTTTCCGCTGGCCGCGATCTGGCTGCTCGCGGGACTGTGGCTCTGGCGAGACCGCATCGGCCGGGGGCCGGTGGCGGCCGTCGGCTACTTTGCGCTGGCCGTCGTCCCGATGTCCTTCGTGAACGTGGCGTTCACGCGGCTGTCGTTCGTTGCCGACCACTGGCAGTACTGGGCGAGCATGGGGCTGATCACGCTGGCCGTCGGCGTGGGGGCGGCGGTGGTGCCCCGCCGGATCGCGCCCGCAGCCGCGGCCGCCGTGCTCGTGACGCTGTCGGTCCTGACGTGGCAGCGGGCGCGGGTCTACGAGAGCCCCAAGACCCTGTGGCAGGACACCCTGGCCCGTAATCCCGACGCGTGGGTCGCCCACAACAACCTCGCCATCGCCCTGGCCGCCGAGGGTCGAGTCGAGGAGGCGATCGAGCACTATCGCGAGGCGATCCGGATCCATCCGCGTTTCGCCGAGGCTCACAACAACCTGGCCCACGCCCTGCTGGCCCAGGGCCGGCTCGAGGAGGCGTGCATGCGTCTGGAGGCGGCGGTCCGCATCGACGGCGACTTCGCCGTGGCGCACTACAACCTCGGCAACGTGCTACGCAGGCTCGGCCGGCCCGACGAAGGGCTCGCCCACTACGATCGCGCGCTGGAGATCGATCCCGACTACCAGAAGGTCCACAACAACTACGGCGCCGAGCTCATCACCCAGGGACGCCTCGACGAGGCGATCGTGCATCTGCAACGGGCGCTGGAGCTCGACCCGGATGATCCGGGGACCCTGTACAACCTGGGTCTCGCCCGACGGCGGCAGGCCTCGGCCGCGCGTCTGAGCGGGGAGACCGGGCGATGAAACGGGTGGCCGAGCACCTCGCGGCGCCGCTGCTGCTGCTGGTCCTGCTGGGGGTCTTTCACCCGTTCCGCGATGTCTTTGTCTTCGACCCCGACGAGGGCAACAACCTGATCAAGGCCCGTCTCGTGGCCGACGGTCACCGGCTCTACGCCGACGTGTGGAGCGATCAGCCGGCGCTGTTCACGCACCTGCTCCGTGGCTGGTGCGCGATGACGGGATGGACGGTCGAGCATGGGCGAATGCTCGTTGTCCTGTGCTCCTGCGTGCTCCTGGGGGCGCTGTACCGGGCCGTTCGGGTGACGGCGGGTGCTCCGGCCGCGATTGCAGCGTGCGTGCTGCTGGCTGCGTCGTTCGGATACCTGCGTCTCAGCGTCTCGGTGATGCTGGCCGTGCCATCGCTCATGTTCGCCATGCTGTCGATCTGCGCCGCCCTGCAGCACCGCGTCGACGGCCGTGGCGTCTGGCTGGCGGTGTCGGGTGTGTGCCTGGCGCTCTCGATCTTCGTGAAGATGTGGACGCTCCTGCTCGTTCCCGTCGTCATGCTGGCGGCGCAGCCGCGCGACTGGCGGCGGCCCCTGCTGTGGTGGGGGACGAGCTTTGCCGCGACGGCCGTGGTGCTGCTGCTGGCCACCGTGCCCTTTTCGGAGCTCGGCCAGCTCGTGCGCCCGCACATCGACGTGCGGCAGGCGGGGACCTTCGAGGGCAACACCCGCGGCTTCGCCCAGCTGGTCGCCGGTGACCTGTTTCTGGTGCTCCTGGCCGTCGTGGGAATCGTCCTCGTGATGCAGCAGCGGTTGTGGACGCAGCTCGTGCCCATCGTCTGGGCCGCCGTGGCCCTCGCGGTCCTGGCGGGCCACCAGCCGCTGTGGTACCACCACTACCTGCTGCTGTCGGTGCCGCTGAGCTGGTGCGGCGGGATCGCCGTCGGCCGGCTTGCCGGCCGGCCGTGGCTCCAGCGATGCCGCGGATGGCGCGGGGTGGCCACGGCGTACGCATGGGGGCTGACACTCGCCGCCGGCACGGCGGTCGTCCTGCTCGCGTGGCGGGCGCCGGCCGTGTACGCGCGGGACTTCAAAGCCTGGCCGGGGGCGGGCGACGCACACCAGCGGCAGCTTGTGGAGCTCATGAGGCAGCTGCCGCATCCCACGAATCGTGCCGTGGTCGACCACCAGATCCTCGCCTTTCGCGCCGGGCTGGACGTGCCGCCGCAGCTGGCCGTGACCTCGCTCAAGCGGCGGTGGGGGGGCGGGCTGTCCGACGTCGACATCATCGATGTCCTCGATTCGTACCGCCCCGATCAGATCGTCCTCTCCGGGCAGCGTATCCCTCTGACGGATCCTCTTGTGGCGTACCTTCAGCCCCGCTATGCGCGGGTGCACGATGACGCGGGCGGCTGGCTGGTGCTTCTGCGAAACGACCTGGCGGGGGTGGCCCTCCATGACGGATGAAACCCGCCACCGCCTTTCGATCGGCTCCGTGGCCTCATGGCTGCCGCCCCGCGGACACGCCGTGCCGTGGCGGGCGCTGCGCCCGCGATCGCGGCTGCACTGGGTGAGCTGCGGGCTGCTGTGGGCGATCCTGGCCGTGTATGCCGCGACCTGGATCGGCGCTCACGACGGCTACCTCTTTGATCCGCGGCTCCAGAACGACGACGCGCGGACGAGCCTGTTCCCCTTCCACCGCTACGGGCCGGAGGCGACGCTCACCGACGACCCGATCGCCAACGACGTGCTGGTGCGTCTTCCGCCGGTGACCTGGCTGTCGTACCGGGTGCTCACGCCGCTGGTCGGGCTTCACGCGGCGTCGAAGGTCATGCAGCTGGTCTGCCTGGCGATCGTGGGGTTGGCCGCCGGGGTTCTCGTCCGGGGTCGACGCGGCGGCCTGGCGTGCGGGTTGCTGCTGGTCTTCTTCATGCTGCACACGCCGTTTGTCGTCAACCGGATCGGGGGCGGGCATCCGCGGGGCTTCGCCTTTCCGCTGATGGCCCTGTGGATCGCGGGAGTCACGACCGGCAGCCACCGGTGGCGATTCGGGGCGGTGGTCGCGACCGCGCTCACCTACGCGCCGGCAATGCTCATCCTGCTCACGGCCGAAGGCATGTTCATGCTGGCGGGGCTGCGGGCCTCCCGGCGACATGTCCTGGTCGGGCGGATCAAGCGTCTGGCCCTTCTCTCGGCCGTGTGCGCGGCGTGCCTGACACCCCACACGATCGCCACGATGCGGTACGGCCCCACGCACACGCTTGAGCAGGCGAGACAGGATCCGGTCTTCGTGCACAGCCCGCGACGGGTGCTGCCCTTCGAGCCCCCGGTCACGGTGGGCACACGCTACCTGGGCCATCCGTTTCGCGCCAACGGCAGCGGGCCCGTCGCGCCGCTGCTCGAGAGCTACGACCGGCTGGGCGTCGTCGGGTCGCTGCTGGTCATCGCGGGGCTGGCCGGCGTGGTCATCGCGAGACGGGCGCCGCTTCCCGCCGCGGCCCTGGCGCTGCTCGCGGCCGCCGCCCTCGCCTACATCGCGGCCCGACTCCTGGCCTTCCGGCTCTACAGCCCGGCCCGCTACCTGTCGTACGGGACCGTGGCCGCGTCGGTGGCCCTCGTCGTGTCGGTGGTGGGCATGCTCTGGCCGACGCTGCGTCCCCGACGGCTGCGGGCGATCCGGCGCAACTTCGCCGCCGTGGCGGCGATCACGCTCAGCTGGCTCGTGACCGGCGACGGAATGATCCGGCCGGGAACGCGGGCCCGGGATGGCGCGGTCAACCACAACGGCATGAGCATCGACGAGCGGCAACATGCGCCGCTGTACGCGTTCATCCGGACGCTGCCGGCCGACTCGCGGATCGCCCTGCACCCGCGGGACGGCGCGGGCATCACCTACTGGACGGGGCGGGCCACGACCGAGCACCTCGAGACGCTGACACCGTGGTGGGTGGAGCCGTGGCGACGGGCGCGGGCCCGCACCGAGGACACGCTCCGCGCGCTTTATGCGGTCGACCCGCGGGAGCTCATGGCCTACTGCGACCGGTACGGCGTCACCCACCTGCTGATCCACGCCGGGCGGTACACGCCGGCGTTTCGCGAGCACGCCCGTGTCTTCCCGCCCTTCGACGAGCTCGTGGACGGGCTGCCGGCCGATCTGCGGCTGGAGCAGCTCGCGGTGCTCGACTTGCCTCCCGCGGCCGTCGTGTACCGCAACCCGCCGTGGGTCATCCTCGATATCGACCGAGCACGGATCGTGACCGCCGCTTCCGCAAAGGATCTGTCCCATGAGCCATGACACCGCCCTTCTCGAGCCCGAGCTGCGCACGATCGATGACGCCTGCAACAACTGCGGGGGCCGTGATCGGACCTGCATCGGGGCGGGCCCGGACTTCGAGTACCACACGACCGAGGAGGAGTTCCCCGTCGTCCGGTGCGAGTCGTGCGGCCTCGTCGCGCTCAATCCGCGTCCCGACGTCTCGGAGCTCCCGAAGATCTACCCCGACGACTACCTGGCGTACAACCTCTCCGAGACGGACCAGCGCGACGCCGACAGCCTCGCGTGCCGGCTGCGTCGCCGGTACTACGTGGGCAAGCTCCGCCACGCCCTGGGATTCCTCAAACGCGACACCAAGGCCCCGGTCGATTTCCTCGACGTGGGAGCGGGTGACGGGCGGCTGCTCAACTGGTACCGCGCGATCCCCGACTGCGAGATTCGAACCCACGCGGTCGAGATGAATCCCGCCGCGGCCGGGATTCTCCGCGGGCAGGGGCACACCGTGTACGAGGGGCTCTTCGAGACGACCCCGGTCCCGGAGGCCGCCTTCGACGTCGTGCACTCCTCGCACGTCATCGAGCACGTGGCCGACCCCAAGGCCTTTGCCGACAAGGGGCGCCGCCTGCTGCGCCCGGGAGGCGTGCTGCTCACGGAGACCCCGAACCTCGATTGTGTCGGGGCGAGGATGTTCAGACGCCGCTACTGGGGCGGCTACCACTTCCCCCGGCACTGGACCTTCTATACGCCCGAAACGCTGACCGACGCCCTGACCCAGGTGGGGCTGGAGGTCGTCGATGTGCGCTTCTATCCCAATCCCGTCTTCTGGGTCTGGACGATGCACCACCTGCTACGGGACAAGGGCTTTCCCCGATTCATCTGGAGCCAGTTTCCGGCCGTGGACATCTTCAAGAACTCCTTCGGCAACGTGATCCGGCTCGGCGTCTTCACGGTGATCGAGCGGGTCCTGAGCCTCCTGAGCCGCGGACGCATGGGGAGCATGCTGGTGATCGCGCGGCGAAACCAGCCGGCCGAATAAGAACCTGAGATAGCCGTGCTCGACCTCGACGACCCGGTGGTACTGGGGCATCGCCGAGAGCAGCTCGTGGGCCTTCGGCAGCTGGTGGTACGGGATGCCCATGTAGAAGTGATGCTCGGCGTGGTAGTTGAAGTTCATCGGCGCGAAGAAGAAGCCCTCAATCGGGCTGCACAGCACCGTCCGGCACCGTGACAGCTCCGGGTCGCCGAGGTCGCGAAGCTGCGCGTGCTCCACGACGTTGCGAAAGTGCGTCAGCGACTTGGCGATGGTGAGCAGGGGCAGGATCCACAGGACGAAGTACGCCTCCCAGACACCGCACGCCCAGAGGACGCCGAAGATGGCCGCCTGGGTCGCGGCTACGCCCGCCAGCTCGGGATCGATCCGGGCCCCCGCGGGGCGGCGGCCGGCGAGTGCCTGCTTGAGAAACTGCCGGACCGCGGCCGCGCCCGTCACGTTCCAGACGATGTCGAACAGCAGGTACCGGATGTCGCTGGGGTAGTCCACGTAGTTGTGCAGATCGGGGTCGTCATCGTGTCCCAGCGACCGGTGATGCTGCCAGTGGGTGCCCCGATACCGCATGGTGAAGAAGATCGGATACGCCGCCAGGCGGCCGGCCAGATCGTTGAGCCGCCGGTTGGTGAACAGCAGGTAGTGCACCGCCTCGTGCTGGATGATGGACAGGTGGTGCTGCAGCGCCCCGATCACGAGCAGGCACGGCACCACCAGCGCGGGGTGCGGCCAGCGGGCGGTCACGGCGAGCGTGGCCGTGATGGCGGCGAACACGGCGATCATGTACAGGGCGGGTCGGACGTTTCCGCGGACACGCAGCTCGGCGAGCTGCTCCCGCGACAGCTTGGGCTTGCGCAGGGTCATGATGGCTTGCTCGCGGTGAACCGCATGACGCCCGTCTTCATGACGGCCATCTGCAGGCAGTTGACGGGGATGGTGGCCACCAGCAGCAGCGGGTAATACCACGCCCGGCCGGAGACGAGCCCGTCGGTGCGGCCGCGTCGCAGGGCGTGCTGGATGGACAGCGCCCAATGACCGGTGTGCAGGGCGGGCGCGATCTCGACATCGACGAAGCCGGCGTGCCGCAGCGCCGCCCGCAGCGAGTCGGGTGTGAAGTGCCAGAGATGCCGGGGGGCGTGGCCGCCGCCCCAGAAGCGGCCGAACAGCCGCGCGTCCCAGGAGTCGAAGTTGGGCAGCTCGCCCGCCAGCCGCCCGCCGGGGGCGAGCACCCGGTGCACGCTCCGCAACGTCTCGACGGGGTTGCGTACGTGCTCCAGAACGTGCTGCATGAGGGCGAGGTCCATGGACGCGTCGGGGATGTCCGCCTGCTCCAGCTCGCCCTCCCACACCTCGATCCCGCGCCGCCGCGCCTCGGCGGCCGCCTCGGGCTTGTACTCGACGCCGTACAGACGGCAGCCTGACCGCCGGCCGATGGCCTCCAGCAGCAGCCCTGTGGCGCAGCCGATGTCGAGCACACACGCGCCCGGGGCCAGCCTCCGGGTCAGGGCTCGCGCGTTGCGTGCGCGGGCGAGGGCGATCAGCTTCGAGGTGAGCCCGGACCGGGGCCCCACGTAGGCGTGGTAGTCCGACGGATAGGCGAGGGCCAGCACCTCGTCGGTCGGCATGGGGTCCAGCCTGATGAGCCCGCAGCCGTCGCACCGCAGCCAGCAGTACTCGCCGGGCGCGGCGTACTCGCAGTCACGGACGCGTCGGGCGACGACCGCCGTCGCACGGCTGTCGCACAGGGGACATGCCCCGGCCTCCGGCGGCACGCCCGCGGCAATCTCGATCGGTCGCTCGGCGACGGAGCTGACCACGCCTCAGGAGCCTTGCCCAATCGTCCGGTCGGGCCACGGATCGGGCTTCTTGAACGTCCTGGTCAGGGATCGGCTGTGAAGCTCCAGCCCCGCGATGGGAAGACCCAGCAGGTCCAGGACCGTCGGCGCGAGGTCGATGTCGGCGACGAGCGACTTGTGCAGGCCGGCGGGCACGACGCCCTCACAGGCGATCACAAGCGGCACGTTGGCCTGGCCTTCGCGGCGGCTTCCCGTGATGATCAGCAGCGGCTGGCCCGGCAGGTCCTCGATCTCGGTGAGCATCTCGCCGATGAGGCTGTCGGTGTACACGACGGTGTTGGGGTCCCCGTGAGCGACCACGAGGACCTGATCACGGTCATGCTCGTCGAGGGCCGAGGGCCACCCCTGGTCGAGGTCGAAGTCGATCGTGACGAATCCGTTGGCCTGCAGCAGCTTCTGCAGCGACCTGAGGCCTGCGCCCACGGCGACGCAGTTGGTGTACCGCATGCCCCGATCCGCGACGGCGTCGATGCTGGGGGTCGGGATGAGGCTCCCGTAGCAGCCCAGGGCACCGGTGCGGATCGCCCCCAGGTCGATCACGACGACCTGGCGGATGTCGGCGGCGGGACCGGCCTGGGCCCGGCCGGGAAGCGGCAGGGCCATGAACAGAAGGATCACCGCCGTCACCAGCAGGAGGACCGACAGCCATCGCTTCCATCTCGTGTTGTCCTGGTCGCCGCTCACGGTTTTCGGACCCTCTGATCACTATCGGTCCGAGGCCGCGCCGACTTGATCACCGTCTGGCGGGCTTTCGGGCCGCCCCCACGACCTGCAGACCCGCGTGACGCAGACCCGGCACCCGCACAAGCCAGTCGTCGATCCGGGCCGCCACCCGCGTGATACGCCGGATGCCCGGCACGTGGCGAAAGACACGGTTGGCGACCAGCACGTCGCTGTTCATGAACAGGCAGAACCCCAGCAGCCCGCAGGTCCGCCAGACGGGCCGCTCAAAGCCCGCCCGGCCCAGCCGGTCCATCGTGGCCCGGCGTCGCAGGGGATGCTCGGTGCCGGCGTCCAGCGCGGGCGAGCAGCGGTAGACGACCGCCCGCAGCAGCCGCCAGAGGAAGAAGTCGTTCACGGGCTCGCGGAAGAAAAACCGGCCCCCGGGCTTGAGGACGCGGAAGATTTCGGCGAACAGGGCGTCGCGGTCGTTGACGTGATGGATGCCTCCGAGCACGAAGACGTTGTCGAAGATGTCGTCGGCCAGCGGCAGCATGGTCGCGTCGCCCTGGACGAAGAGCACGTCCTCGTCCCGGTGGTGGCCCACTGCCGACTCCAGCATGTTCCGCGAGATGTCGATCGCGATGCCTTCGACGGGGCGCCGACCGCACCGGCCCAGCAGGCGGACCGCTTCGCCTCGCCCGCAGCAGATCTCGCCGACGTACCCCAGCGGCGTGTCGGGCAGCTCCCGCACGAGCAGACCGTCGATGTATCCCGCGTACTCCTCGGTGTGCGGGTAGGCGAGGTTCTTGACGTACTCGTTCGCGACGCGGTCGTAATGCGTCTGCTGGATCCGGCTCGCCGGGCGGTCGGGCTCGACGGCCAGAAGCGGCACCCCGGTCTCGGTGATTGCGTAGCTCGTCCGGCCGTCCTCGGTGACCAGGTGATCCCCCTGTCGGTGCAGCGGCCGGCGGGACTGCGGGCACCGCAGCCTGCTCACGTGGCGATCGACACGGCCGGGCTCACGCTGCACGGGCAATCTCCTCCCGTCTCGGCGCGGCGGTAAGCCACTGGCGGCGCCACGATTCCAGCATGAGCAACGCAAACAGCGGCCGCCCGTGGTCGTGGCGACCCGCCAGGTGCTCATTGACGAGACGACCGACGGCGCCGGGCCTCAGCACGCCGCCGGCCAGGGACCGCGGGTCAAGCGTGTCCAGCAGCAGTTCGCGTAGCTCGCGGCGGAACCACGACCCCAGCGGCATCGCGAACCCCTGCTTGGGGCGGTCGATGAGATCCGGCGGCACGGTCCCGCGCAGCGCCGCCTTCAGGACATGCTTGAGCCGGCCGCGGTTGACCTTCAGCCGGCTCGGCATCGACGCCGCGAGCTCCACGAGCTCGACGTCGAGCAGGGGAGAGCGGACTTCCAGCGAGCACGCCATGGACGCGCGGTCCACCTTGGTGAGCAGTCCGTCGGCGAGGTACGTCGCCGCGTAGACCCGCGCGTCGCGGGCGATCGGATCGCCGATGCCGGTGTCGCCGATCCAGATGAGCCGGGACAGCAGCCGGTCCATGGCCACGCCCCGCAGCGCTTCTGGCTCCACGAGGGATGTCACGGTCTCGGGCTCGAAGGCCCCGATCCAGCGCCACAGACGCTCGTGCTCGGGCACCTTGACGCCTCGCAGGAAACGCTTGATCTTGAAGTCGAGCGAGAAGTAACCGTTCTGTGCGGGCAGACGCGACGCCAGCGGGCGCACCATCCCGCGGTGCACGAGTCCAGGAACGACCGCGTTGTAGAGACGGGCGGCGGGCAGGGCGCCGAAGGTCTGGTAGCCGCCGAACAGCTCGTCGCCGCCGTCGCCGCCGAGGGCCACCGTCACGTGCTGCCGCGCGAAGCGGGACAGCAGGTAAGTGGGCAGGATCGACGCGTCGGCGAGCGGCTCGTCCATGAGCTGGGTGATCTCCGGCAGGGCCCCGATCACCGCTTGCGGGTCCAGGATCCGCTCATGGTGCTCGGTTCCCAGCAGCGCCGCGAGCCGCCGGGCCTGGGGCGACTCGTCGAAGCGGGGATCGGTGAAACCGACCGAGAACGTCCTGACCCGGCCGCGGCCGAGGCGACGCACCATGACCGCCGTCACCGCGGCGCTGTCGATCCCCCCGGAGAGAAAGACGCCCAGGGGAACGTCGGCGACCAGGCGTCGCTGCACCGCCCGCTCCAGCCCGTGATTGAGACGCTCGACCCACCAGGCCTCGGGCCGGCTCGTGCTGGGCGTCTGCGGCTGCGGCGGGGCCCAGTAGGGCTCCAGGGCGAAGCGGCCGGTGGCGAGGTCGAATCGGAAGCGGTGGGCGGCGGCCAGCTTGCGCATGCCCCGGTACATGGTCAGGGGGCCGGCACATGCCCGAAGACGAGATAACGGGCCATCGCCTCGTGGTCGATCTCGCGGGCGACGGCCGGATGCTGCAGCAGCGCCTTGGGCTCGCTCGCAAACGCGAAGAAGGGCCCGTCGGCCACGTAGTGCAAGGGCTTCTTGCCCATCCGGTCACGGGCGCCGAACAGCCTCCGGTTCCGCTCGTCGTGAATGACGAACGCGAACATACCGTTGAAGTGATCGACGCAGCTTTCGCCCCACGCCGCATAGGCGTTGAGGACGGTCTCCGTGTCCGAACGGGTCCGGGCCCGGAACCCCCTGGACTCCAGGCGGCGGTTGAGCTCGCGATAGTTGTAGATCTCGCCGTTGAAGACGACCGTGAGACCGCGGACCGGGTCACGCATCGGCTGCGTACCGCCGTCAGCGTCGATGACGGCGAGCCGGCGATGACCCATCGCCACGCGGTCGCCGTGCAGGAGTCGCTCGTCGTCGGGACCGCGATGGTTGAGCGTGGCCGTCATCCGCTGCAGGACCGCCGCGTCCTCGAGGGGGACGTCGCTGCACAGGGCACGCGCGTATCCGGCGAGACCGCACATGATCAGCCCGCGAGTGCCACGGGAAAGGGGGTTTCGCGGGCCCGGTGTATCGACGAGACAACGTAGGCGCGTTTTCCCTGCGACTCGAAGTAGGTGCGCATGAGCATCTCCGCCAGCAGCCCGATCAGGACCATCTGGATGCCGAGCAGGAACAGGCCGACGGAGACCACGGGCAACGGCGTCTCCACGAAGTCCTTGTGCCAGACGGGTCCCCAGGGGTTGTCCGGCGGGATGAGCTTGAAGATGACGGCCGCGGTGAAGGCCGCCACCGCCAGGACGATGTTGAGCATGCCGAAGCCGCCGAACACGTAGATGGGCTTTGTGAAGTAGTTCGTGAGAAACTTCACCACGATGAGATCGAGCAGGACCTTGAACGCGCGCTCCAGGCCGTACTTCGATCGGCCGCGCGACCGGGGATGATGGTTGACGGGGATCTCCGTCACGCGGGCGCCGCGCCACGTCGCGTAGATCGGCACGAAGCGGTGCATCTCGCCGTACAGGTCGACACCCTCCAGCACCTGCCGCCGGTAGGCTTTCAGCGAGCACCCGAAGTCGTGGAGACGCACGCCGCTGACCCGCGAAATGAGACCGTTGGCGATGCGGGAGGGGATGATCTTGGTCCAGGGGTCGCGGCGCTTGCGACGCCAGCCCGACACCACGTCGTAGCCCTCGTCCAGCGCCTCCAGCAGGCGGCCGATGTCGTTCGGGTCGTTCTGCAGGTCGCCGTCCATGGGAATGATGACATCGCCGCTGGAGTGGTCGATCCCCGCCAGCAGGGCCGCCGTCTGTCCGAAGTTCCGGGGGAAGCTGATCGCGACGACGTGATCGTCCTGCTCGGCGAGCGCCTCGATCAGCTCGCGGGTGCCGTCGCGGGAGCCGTCGTTGACGAGAATGATCTCGTAGCTGCGGTCCAGCCCCGAAACGGCCTCGGTGAGCCGCGCGTACAGCAGCGGGACATTCTCCTGCTCGTTGTACAGCGGCACGATGACGGAAAGCTCCATGCTTCAGTGAATATCGGGCCGAAATACCAACGGATGGACCCTTCTCTCGCGCAAAAGTTGCGCCCCAGTCCGCGGCTGGCCGGGCTGCTGCTCGTGCTCATGACGGCGGTGGTGTACGTGCCGGCCCTCGACGGCGCGTTCGTCTTCGACGACCACCTGTACGTCACCGGGGATCAGCGTATGGCGTCGGCGTCGGGGTTGTGGTCGATCTGGACCGAGGTGGGCGGGCCCGAGTACCGCCACCAGTACTACCCGATCACGACATCGACGTTCTGGCTGCAGTACCAGCTGTGGGGGATGAACCCCGTCGGGTATCACATCGTCAACGTCCTGCTGCACGCGATCAACGCCGTGCTTCTGTGGCGGCTGCTGGTCAGGCTGCGGGTGCCCGCGGCGTGGCTGGCGGCGGCGGTCTTCGCCGTTCACCCCGTGCACGTGCCGTCGGTGGCGTGGATCGCGGAGCTCAAGAATGTTCTGTCCACCTTCTTCTTTCTCGCGGCGGCGTTGTGCTTCGTCAGCTTCTTCGAGGGCCGCCGCGGCTCGCGTGTGTACTGGGCGGGCGTGGGGCTGTTCGTCGCCGCGCTGCTGAGCAAGACGGCCACGTCCCTGCTTCCGGTGGGCCTGGGCTTCGTCCTGTGGTGGAAGCAGGGCCGGCTCACCCGCCGCGACCTCACGGCCCTGGCGCCGCTTGTGCTCCTCGGCGCCGGGTTTGCCCTCATGACCGCGAGCCTGGAGACGCAGCACCGCGCCCACGGTGAGGCGTTCTCGCACTCGTGGGTCGAGCGCTGTCTCATCGCCGGGCGGGCCGTGTGGTTCTACGCGGGCAAGCTCGTCTGGCCCAAGACCCTGTCGATGATCTATCCGCGGTGGCTGATCGATGCCGGCACGTGGTGGCTGTACCTGTTTCCGGCGGCTGCGATCGCGGTGGGGTGTCTGCTGTGGCGTGTGCGTCATCGCATCGGTCGGGGGCCCCTGGCCGCCGTCGGCTATTTCGTGGCGGCCACGGCGCCGCTCGCCTTCGCCAACGTCGCCTTCACCCGCTACTCGTACGTGGCCGATCACTGGCAGTACTGGGCGAGCATGGGGCTGATCACGCTGCTGGTCGCCGCCGCGGCGACGTACACCTCTCGCCGGGCGTTGGCGGTGGGCGGGGCGGTGGCACTGGTGATGCTGTCGGTGCTGACCTGGCAGCGGGCGGGCGTCTTCTCCGACGGCGTCACTCTGTGGCGTGACACCGTCGCCAAGAACCCGGGCTCCGAGGAGGTGCGCTACAACCTCGCGGTGGCCCTGCAGGCGCAGGGGCGACTCGGCGAAGCGGAGCAGGAATATCGCGAAGCGCTGCGTATCGCGCCCGAGCACCCGCTGGCCCGCAACAACCTCGGCGTGACGCTTCGAAGCCAGGGGCGGGTAGACGAGGCCATCGCCGAGTACCGTGAAGCACTGGGCGTCGCCCCGCGGTTCGTCAAGGCTCACGTGAACCTCGGCGATGCCCTCCAGATGCAAGGCCGCGTCGAGGAGGCGGTCGAGCACTACCTGATCGCCCTTGAGATCGATCCGGCGTTCGCCGGGGCGCACTACAACCTGGCCGTCGCGCGACGCGCCCAGGGGCGGATCGACGAGGCCGTCGCGCATTACGAGGCCGTTCTCCGGCTCGACCCGGACGCGGTCGAGGCGCACGTCAACCTGGGCGAGGCCCTTCAGGCCCGCGGCGACCGCGACGCGGCGATCGGCCACTACCGGGCCGCCCTGCGGCTGCAGCCCGGCTACACCGCCGCCGAGCACAACCTGGCGATGGCCCTGGAATCGGGGCCGGGTTCGGCCGATATCAACAGCGGCGGTCGGCCATAAACGACCCGGGGGATCAGTCATGATCAAGGCTCTCAACGTCGTGTCGATGACGCTGCTCATCGCAGTGGTGTCGGTGTTTCCCGCGGCCCTGCTCGGCCCGTACGTGCCGGGCGTCTTTGATCCGGGTCTCAAGCCGGTCGCGGTGGCGGCCTGGCTCTCGGGGCTGGGCAGCTGGTGGGTCTCCAGGACGGTGACGCTCAAGCAGCAGGAGGTCGCCCACGAGGCGGCCAAGCAGTCGTCGTCGAGCTCCAGCGCCGTCGGTATCACCCTCGCGTTCCTGGCACTGGCCATCGGCCTCGTGGTGGCGCTTCACTTTTTCGGTGACGACCTGCTGCCCTGAGCTCGTCGACGTTCGCTACCCTAGCGGCGATGGCGGCCGAGCACGTTTCCGAGAACCCCGCGACCGGCACCCCGATCGGCTCGGTCCGTCTGCAATCGCGCAGCGAGTACGACCGGATTGTCGGACGGGCCATGGCCGTGCAGACGCACTGGCGCCGGCTGCCGGCCCCGAAGCGGGGCGAGCTCGTCAGACGCATCGCCAACGCGTTCCGCGAGAAGATCGAGCCGCTGGGTGAGCTTGTGTCGCGGGAGACGGGCAAGATCCGCTCGGAGGGCATCGGCGAGATCCAGGAGTGCATCGACATCGGCGACTTCGCCGTGGGCCTCTCGCGGCAGCTCTACGGCATGACCACTCACTCCGAGCGGCCGCAGCACCGCATGTACGAGCAGTGGCACCCGCTGGGCACCGTCGGCGTGATCACCGCGTTCAACTTTCCGGCCGCGGTCTGGGCGTGGAACGCCATGGTGGCGGCGGTGTGCGGCAACGCCGTGGTGTGGAAGCCGAGCCTCCTGTCGCCGCTGGTGGCGGTGGCCATGACCGAGGTCGTGCACGACGTGATGCGCGGGCAGGATGTCTTCGTCGCCGGCGGGCTCGACCCC